>JALYVW010000062.1 GCA_030853005.1 Vulcanimicrobiota bacterium | reverse complement strand
GTATACGCAAGGCGCTGTGCTCCGTTATAATCCGGTCGCTGCAGTGAAGCGCGAGGGGCGGTCAACTCTTCGACCGTCGAGTCCCAAGCGTCGCGCAGCCAGGTGGGCCGAGGCGCGATACGCCTCCACGTGCCGCTTACGATCGAGGACGACGCGTAGAAGACAGCGGTCGCCATTAATACAATAGCCATTCCCAAATGCCATGCGCGGCCCTGCAGGCGGTGTCCAGTGAGCTGCAATGCGCTCCAAATCGGATTCGGAATGAGATGCACATAAAAAGCGAAGTTTCGGTCATTGACGAACATCGCCAGGCCACTCCACAGCATCACGGCCAGCAAGGCGGCACTGATCCAGTGCGCGATGCGGACGTGATCGGGGTGAATTTTGCGGCGTTCCATCGCCAGACGATAGCGCTCGCGGCTGGGAATGCAATGAATACCAGGATCTCTTCATCAAATACTCATGTTTGATCTGTCCACGCCTGATGTGACCCGTGTAGGGCGGATTATAGTCAACGTTTTGATTCACTCGGTTTTGGTGGAAAAGGTGCGTTAGTGCGAAAGTGTGTTGAACGTCCTTCCCGCCGCAGTCGGGGATTTGGATGCAACATATGATCGAGTTGCTTCAAAGGCCGCTGTCGACGCCTTGTGGCTCGTCACTAGCGCGCTGTATTTTTACGCCGCGTTTCGAGTAAACAATGAACGCCGGCAATCTAAAATACTCGCCGACTCCGGCGGGCGTCGCGCCGGCTTCCTAAGGGAAACGGCGGCTAATCCCTTAGGGTTCGCCCCTCAACGCCAATATGGCGTGCAAGCGAGCGCTAGCGTCCGGCCGGGCGAAACACCGGAGGGGGCCGAGCGTAGGTAGAATGTATCCGGCTCTTAGGAGACCCTGCACGTGTGGCTTACCCGTTTCGCGATTAATCGCCCCGTTATCACCGCGATGGTGTTTTTCGCGCTGGCGATTTTTGGTTTTATTTCGTTCACGAAACTCGGGCGCAGCCAAAATCCGCCGGGCGTCGCCTTTCCCGTGGTGGTCGTTCAGGCCGGCTACGCGGGCGCTTCGCCACAAGAGATGGAGAAGCTGATTGTCAAGCCGATCGAAGATCAAATCGACGGCATCGACAATTTGGATCAGTTATCGGCCACCGCGCAAGAAGGCACCGCGGCGGTGGTCGTCCAGTTTAAGATCGGCACGAATCTGGACCTTGCGGCCATCGACGTGCAACGCCGCGTCGACACCGCGCGCGTCTTCATGCCCAACGACCTCGATCCGCCTTACGTCTTTAAGAACGGATCCGAAGAGCCGTTGCTCACGCTCGGGGTGAGTTCGAATGCCATGTCGCCGACGGCCCTTGCCGATATGGTCAAAAACCGCATCGAGCCACTTCTCAAGACGATTCCGAACATCGCAACGGTGAACGTCTCGGGGACTCGGAATCGGGAATTTCATGTCGAGCCAAATCCGGGCAGGCTATTCGGAACGAATGCAACGCTTCCCGATGTCTTCAACGCGGTCGCAAGCAATAACGCGAATCTGCCCGGCGGCCGCCTGCTGCAGCCGACGCAGGAAGTCTCGGTGTCGGTGCATGCCGACGTACAAAAAGCTTCCGATTTAGCCGGCATTCCGTTACCCGTGCCCGGGTCGTCTACGAAAACGATGACCGTCGGCGACGTAGCGACCGTGTCCGACGGGTACGCCGAGCAACGCTCCATCTCGCACTACAATTCCAAGCCGCTCGTCTACATCGAGTTGAACCGAAACATTAATTCGGATGAGATCAAAGCGACGACGATCGCTCGCGCCCAGCTCAAGACCATCGAAGCGGAATTTCCGCAGCTTCAATTTACGGAAATCGATGCCCCCGCCGACTACACGCAAGCGTCGCTGAACGGCGTCTGGCAGTCGCTGGGCGAAGGTATCGTGCTCACGGCAATCGTGATGATGCTCTTCTTGCACGCGTGGCGCAACGCCATCGTCGTGCTCATATCCATCCCGGTGTCCATTCTTTCCACGTTCATCGTCATGAGCGCGCTCGGTTTCCATATCGATACGATCTCGCTGATGGGCCTGTCCTTAATCATCGGTATTCTCGTGGACGATTCTATCGTCGTCTTGGAAAATATCACGCGCCATCGAGATCTCGGAGAAGAGCCCATTGCGGCTGCCATCAAGGGCCGCAGCGAAATCGGTAGCGCCGCCGTCGCCATCACCATGGTCGACGTCGTGGTGTTTTTGCCCATCGCGTTCCTCTCGGGAATCGTCGGCCAATATCTGAAGGAATATGGGCTCGTCGTGGTCGTGGCGACGCTCATGTCGCTCTTCGTATCATTTACCTTGACTCCGTTGCTCGCGGGACGCTGGAGTGTCAAGCAACGCTCGACCGGCCAACCGACATGGTTAAATTTCTTCGGAAAAACCGCCGTCAATGCGGGGCTCGTGGCCCTCGCTGCCGTGCTCTGGTTCACGCCCTGGGTGTACGCGCACGTCATCGGCGTCTTTATCGTCGCGGTCGTCATACTTAACGTCTTCGTGCGTCACTATGACACTACGTTGACGTGGTACCGGACGAAGGCGTTGCCCTTCGGTTTGACCCACGGGTTCTTCGTCGTTTTCGTGTGCGCGGTGCTCTTCGTGAACTCCGTGCTGTTACTCGGCGGCGGAAAAACGGCGTCCATGTTCGACATTGGGATTCTCGCCGTGCTGGCCGTCGGATTGATCGCCGGGTTTATTTTACGGCTGACGTTTCGCAACCAACGTTGGGGAGCGCGACACAGCGCCGCAACCGGTGGTGGAATGGTCGGCGGGCTCCTACGCTGGGCATTGGATTCGGTCGCGAACTTGTGGTTTGGTTTTTGGCGGAGCGTCCGCGGCTTCGGAACGCACGTGCCCATCGCCGCATCAACCTTCGCACTCCCAATCGTTCTAGCGGTCTTGATGCCGTTGCTCGGGCAGATCACCTTCGATTTCATGCCATCGGTGCAAACCGGTCACATCAATATGACGGTGACGTATCCGCCGGGTACGCCGATTGCGACCACCGCGCGCAGCGTCGACGCCCTTGAAAACGCGATTCTGAAGATCGACGGCATCGATCATGTCACCTCGACCGTGGGATCGAAGCCGACCGGCTGGGGTTCGTCCGTCGGCGGCAATTATGCGCGCATGGGAGCCGACACCGTAAAAACGCGGCGAGGCGAAACGAACCGAGTGGTTGCGGACATCCGGAAGTTGGCCTATTTGGTTCCTGGCGGAGAGCTCCAAGTTGCGGGAGACAGCGGAGGCGGCTCGGGTTCGCCGATCTTCTATTCGCTCTCCGGTCCTGAAAGCGACATCGCTCCTGCGGCTGAAAAAGTTGCCGCCTTTTTGCGCGCGACCCCGGGGTCGGTAAACGTTCAAACGAGCGTCGAGAACGCGGCGCCACGATTAAACGTCCAGGTGGATTCGGCTCGGGCTGCCATTCTCGGCGTTTCGCCGGGTTCGGCCGCGCTGGGTGCGCGTCTCGCGATCGACGGCGCCGTAGCGACGAAAGTTCGAACGGAGAATGGCCTGGTCGACGTGCGGGTCCAGTTCCCAATGGCGTCTCGCAATACGCTCGAATCGCTACAAAACGTTCGCGTTCGCGCCGGCGACGGCACGCTGGTTCCGCTTGCAAACGTCGCTACGTTCACCTGGACGAAGGCACCGACACAGATCACGCGTCTCAACCGCCAGCGTGTGGTCAATATCTACGGCGCTTTGCTCCCGAGCTATTCGCTCGGCGCGGTTACGGCGCCGCTCGAGAAGAAGCTGCACCAGCCCGGCTTTCTGCCGCAAGGCGTCGGCCTTACCGCGCAAGGTGATACACAATTCCTCGCGGACACAGTTTCCAACATGATGGTCGCGCTCGCGCTTTCATTCATGCTGGTCTACATGCTCATGGTCATCCTGTACGGTTCGTTCCTCGAGCCGCTCATCGTGATGTTTTCGGTTCCGCTTGCGATTATCGGCGCGTTGCTGCTCCTCGCTTTCATGCACAAAGTGCAGCCGGACGGCGGTCAGTCGCTCAATATCATCTCGATGCTCGGCATCATCATGCTCTTCGGGTTGGTCGCCAAGAACGGGATCTTACTGGTCGACTATTCCAACACGCTCGTGAAGCGCGGAATGCGCGTACGCGAAGCGGTCTTAGCTGCCGCGCAAACGCGATTCCGGCCGATCGTTATGACGACGAGTGCCATGGTCTTCGGCATGTTGCCCTTGGCCCTTGGATTTGCCGAAGGCGCGGAGTTCCGCCAGGCCATGGGGACGGTGATCATCGGCGGACTGATCAGCTCGCTGATCCTCACCCTGTTTCTCGTACCGATGATTTACAATACCTGGATTGGCGCACTCGAACGTCGCGCCGACCGCGTCGCTGTCAAGCAAGAACTTAGGCGGCCGGAGCCTGTTTCGAGCTTTACCTAACCACTCGTGACGGTGTAGCAAGCGGACGCATACTCTCTACGGGCCAACATGTGGAGCAGGCGAGCAAGGGGTGCAATAGTGGGTATCACCTTGGGTGGATATTTTTTTAGCCCGTTATTCTCGTTAGAATTGCTCGGAGGTTTTAAAAAGGAACCATGATTATCAAACGACTTACCGGTCTTGCGCTCGCGCTGGCCGTAACATTTTCATTCGTAGCCACCGCGCCCGTCCAGGCGGCGACCGTTTCTATTCGGGTCAACGGCCAGCCCATCTCATTCGACCAGCCGCCGATCGAGCGCGCCGGCCGCGTGTTCGTGCCGCTCCGTGGAGTTTTCGAACGGCTCGGAGCGAGCGTCGTTTATTCCAATGGGCTCATTAACGCTCAAGGCAACGGTCGAAATATTTCTCTGCGCATCGGGTCGCAACAGGCGACCGTAAACGGCCAAAACCAGTACATCGACGTCGCGCCATTTTTAGTCGGTGCGCGGACGCTCGTTCCGTTGCGGTTCGTCGCTCAAGCGCTCGGCGCAACGGTGAACTACAATGGCAGTAACCGGACCGTCTACATTAACAACGGCGGCGGCAACGGAAACGGAAACGGATCATACGTACCGCCGACCAACGCATCGTTCCATTTGGTGAGCGAGCACCCGGCATCGGGCGGCAGCGTTGGCAACCTGCACCCACAGATTACGGCGTCGTTTAGCGAGCCGGTCAATCGCGACTCGCTCCGCGTCTACATCAATGGTGCAGACGTGACGAATAGCGCTTATACGAACAGCGGCGGGACCGGATTCACGGTGATCGATCCGAATACGCTGGCCTCCGGCACGAATCGCGTCCGCGTCCTCGGGGACACCTCGGCCGGCCAACGCTTCGACACGAGTTGGTCCTTTACGGCCTCGGATAATGGAACGGCGCCAAACTACCTGCGCAACATTACGCCCGCAAATAACACGCAGACATCGGGCGCCTTTACCTTGCGCGGAACGACGCGTCCCGGCGCCGCCGTTCGCGTGATCGGCGAAGCGTCGGCCACGGCCTTCGGCGTGTTCCCAATCAGCACGGGGAGCTTCAACGAGTCGGCCACGGCCGATGGAAATGGCCGGTTCAGCGTTCCGATCTCGCTCAATAAGGTCAATGGCGGTCACATCCGTCTGGTCGTGACCTCCACCTATAATGGGGTGTCGGTTACCCAAACTCTCGACTACACGTAACGTACACTCGGTTCAAGAGCAACGGCGTTCGCATGAGGCGGGCGCCGTTGCGTTTAAGGTGTTCAACATGTCCGTCCTCATTACCGGAGCCGCGGCAGGACTCGCCCGTGGAATCGCTGCGTCGCTGGCGCAGCACGGCTTTGCACCACTTGCGCTCACGTTTCGGCCGGAGGGCACGCCTCCCGATGCGACGCTCGAACTCGTTCGACGCCACGACGCGCGCGTCACGGCGCATCCAATCGATTTTTTCGAACCATGGGATGTCGTCGAACGTGCGCTGCAGATCGTCATCGAACAAGCCGGCCCGTTCGCCGGATTGGTGCATGCGGTAGGACCGATGACGGTCAAGCGATTCGACCGCACCGATTCGAACGATTACGCCGAAATGATCGACGGCAATCTGCGCAGCGCGGTGCAAGCCTGCGCTGCGGTCCTTCCCGGCATGCGCGAACGGGGGTACGGACGTATCGTGCTTTTTGCCCTGAACGGCTCGGAGGAAACCCGTCCGGTGCGTGGCTTAACGTTACATGCCGCTGCTAAATCCGGCGTCGTCGCGTTCGCCCGATCGCTTGCTCAGGAAGAAGCCAAGCATGGCATAACCGTTAACATCGTCGAGCCGGGCGACATTCGCGAAAAATATGCAGATCGTGCCCAAGCCCGAACGGTGCCCGCGAACAATCCCCGCGGCCGCGCTGGATCGTGGGAAGACGTTGCCGACGTCGTGCGATTCCTCTTGGACGAGCGTCGCGACTTCGTGACGGGAGCGGTCGTCGTCGTCAACGGCGGGTTAGTCGAAACGCACGAGCGAAACGCCAAGCCTTGATGATGTCCGACGAACCTCACGCGCACCGTGTATTCGCTCTCGCCGGCGCGACCGACCACTACGGCCCCGATAAACAGGTCCGCGTAGAACATATCGATCTGCACCTGCACCCGGACCTGGCGGCCCGTCGGCTTTCCGGCACGTGCACCACGACCGTCCGCGCTTTAGACGAAGCGGTTACCTCCATCGGACTCGATGCAATCGATTTGCAGGTAGAGTCCGTCGAACGCGACGGCAAGGCCGCGACGTTCGTCAATGCCGACGGGAAGCTCGTCATTGCGTTCGACCCGCCCCTGGCTGCCGGGCAGCGTGCCGATCTCTGCGTCAAGTATGCGGTCGAACAACCGCGACAGGGATTATTTTTCGTCGGACCCGACGAGCACTATCCCCAACGCGTCTTACAGGCGTGGACGCAAAGCCAAGACCAGAACGCACGCAACTGGTTTCCATGCTTGGATTATCCGCATGAGAAGCAGACGACCTCGGCCACGATCGTCGTACCAAAGGGACAGTTCGCACTCTCGAATGGATCGTTGATCGAGCGAAAAGACGAGGGTGAATGGACCACGTTTCGCTACGAGCAGAACGTCCCCCATCCAACCTATCTTGTGACGCTTGTCGTCGGTCCTTTCGTCGAAGTGCGGCAGCGCGCAGCCGGGCGAAATCAAACGCCGGTTTCATATTATGTGCTGCCGGGGCTCGAAGCCGAAGGCGAACGCTCCTTTGGAAAAACGCCCGATATGATCGAGACGTTCGAGCAGCGCATCGGCGCGGCGTACCCTTACGCACGATACTCGCAAATTGCCGTTTCCGAGTTCATCTTTGGCGGCATGGAAAATACGTCTGCTACGACGCAGACCGATCGCACGCTCCACGACGAGCGCGCGCACCTCGATTTTTCGAGCGATTGGCTCGTTGCGCACGAACTGGCGCATCAATGGTTCGGCGACTTGCTTACGTGCCGGGATTGGGCACATGCGTGGCTCAACGAAGGTTTCGCAACCTACTTCGAAGCCGTTTTTCGAGAACGGGACCTCGGATACGACGAATATGTGTACGATATTTTTGGGTGTGTCGGGCGCTACCTTAGCGAAGATGCCGACCGCTACCGCCGACCGATCGTCTACAATCGGTATAGCGATCCCATCGAGCTCTTCGACCGCCACCTCTACGAGAAGGGCGCGGCGGTTCTGCACATGTTGCGCGGCGAACTGGGCGAGGAGCGTTTTTGGCGAGCGATCGCGCACTACGTGGCACAGAATTCCGGCAAAAATGTCGAGACGATCGATCTTATTCGCGCGATAGAAGATGCCACCGGAAGGAACATGCGCGGCTTCTTCGATCGGTGGGTGTTTCGCGGCGGCCACCCTGAGCTTCGCGTTTCGGCGGCGTGGGACGAAGAGCGCAAGGCGCTGACGGTGACCGTCGACCAGACACAGCATAGGGAATCGGGAGAAGAACCTTTCGTTTTCGATGCGGTTATCGGCGTGGTGGCGCAAGCGCCCTCCGCACCGGCTGCGGATTTCGGGAGCGGTCCGGTCGCCGGCGAGCGCCGGATACGCATGACGGTCGACCGAGACCATTCAACCATTGCGATTTCGCTCGAACGAAGGCCCGACCTGATCCGATTCGATCCGGGCGGCTTCGTTCTAGCCGACGTTACGTACGCATTAGATGCATCGTATTGTATTGCATCGTTGCGCACAGATCCCGATCCCATCGCGCGCATTCGTGCGGTGCGGGCCTTGGCAAAGGATGCATCGCGACCGGCACGCGAAGCCCTGAGTCGCGCTTTCGCAAACGAACCTTTTTTCGGCGTCCTGGTCGAGAGCGCAGCGGCGGCGGGCGCGACGCGTGCTCCCTGGGCCCGCGCTCTGCTTCTGCGATCGCGTAATCACGCGCACCCCAAAGTGCGCGCCGCCGTCGTGAAAGCTCTCGGGAATTTTACCGGAACCGACGTCGCAAGCGGTCTATTGGAAAGCGCGACGAGCGATGCGTCGTACTTCGTCTGTGCGAGTGCGTACCATTCGCTCGGCAAGACGAGAGATGCGCTCGCTTTTGATGCACTTTTGCGCGGCATCGGAGGAACGTCTTGGAATGCCACCGTCCAGTCGGGCGCAGCACGCGGACTTTCCGAATTGCGCGACGAGCGTGCTACCGCGCCACTGATTGAGGCCACGCGCCTCGGTCGCGATGAAGGGCTGCGCCGCGCAGCAGTGCAGTGCCTAGCGCGCCAGGGCGCTTTAGTTGACCGCGCTCGAACCGACGTCGTCGAAGCGATACGTGCGTTGCTGGACGATCCGATGTTTCTCATTCAGGTGGCGGCGATCGGCGCGGCCGAACATCTCGAGGATGCGCGTTTGCTACCCGAGTTGGAGCGGCTTGGCGTTGGCGGCGTGGAGGGCCGCGTTCGGCGCAGCGCGATGGAAGCGGCCATCCGCATCCGCGAAGCGCAGCGCGTGCCCGAACAAGTCGCAACCATGCGTTCCGACCTCGATAAACTCCGAGATGCCCATCGCAAACTTCAAGATCAGATCGAAGCGCTCTCGCCTTCGTAGGCGGGCCATCTCGCTCGGCGTCGTCGCCGCGCTCGCCGTTGCATTGGCTGCGGCATGGCAGAGCGGTGGCGCCCGGCACCCGAAGGCCCCGGTTGCCGCGAAGCCGCGACCAACGCCGACACCGGAATTTGGAATGGCCGCGCCGTTGCACCGAAGCGCCCCGTGGAGCCTTGGGGAGCGTTCGTCGGTCCGTGCCACAATCGAGGCCGCGTTACTCCCCATCGCTCGCAAAACGTCTTCTTTCGGCGTCGTGGTGCGCGCGCAAGACGGAAGCATTCTTTACGCGCGCAATCGTGCGGTCGGCCTTTCGCCAGCGTCTACACAAAAGCTGATCGTCGCTGCCACGGCGCTTGGCGTGTTAGGCCCGCAGTTTCATTTCCATACGTTACTCGCATTGGCGCCCTCTACGTCCGATGGCGCCCCAGGCGATGCCTATCTTATCGGCTCCGGCGATCCGAGCCTCACCTATGGCGATCTCCGCGCCGCCGCAAAACTGCTTGCCAAGCGGGGCGTTCGCAGGCTTCGCCAGGTTGTGGTCGACGGAAGCGCGATTTCGGGAAATGAAATCAACCCCCATTGGAACGCCGCGGATCTCAACGAAGATTTCGAGGCCGCCACAAGCGGCATGTCGCTCGACCAAGATACGGTGGAGTTTCATATACGCGGTGGTTCCCCCGGCTCCGCCGCCGCGGTAACGCTCGAACCGCCCAGTAGCGCCGTGCATTGGACGGGCAGTGTTCGAACCTCCGATGCCGACGATGCCGTCATCGCTGCAACCCAAACGGCCGACACGTTTAGAATTTCCGGATCCGTACCGCCGAGCGCGGATGAAACGTTTTATGTGCCGGTGCACGGCATACCCCAATACGTCGCGGCGGTCTTCGACCGCATGCTCCATGACGCGGGAATCCGGCTCGAATCGCCGGCGCGGACCGGCCGAGCACCGCTCGACGCAACCGTGGTGTGGAACCATCGCTCGTCACCCGTTCGCGTGCTGGTGGGGCGCATGCTGTATCAATCGAATAATCATTTCGCAGAACAAGTGTTGCGTGCGGTCGGCGGCGCGAGCGGCGCCGCGGCAAACGATG
>JALYVW010000145.1 GCA_030853005.1 Vulcanimicrobiota bacterium | reverse complement strand
TCCAGCTCCGCGTTCGCTTACACCAAATGCGAGCGCAATGATCGGAAAAGTGTAGGGCGCGCGACTACCATATCACGGCTTATCGCAAGCTCGCGTGACATGCTGTCTGGTAAAGCTTTTTCGCGTAGGATGCTCAAAACGGTCCGTAAATACCCGATTCTCGCGGGGTTGGCGATGTGGCGGGAAAGTGTAGGAATCGAACCTACCAGCCGGATTGCGCCGGCCTCTGCGATTTTGAAGACCGAGCGGGCCACCAGACCCGTACTCTCCCCCGGTGCGGCAACGTTTACCGGTTCGGCCACCCTGGCCTCTGCGACGATTGCGCGCATCGCATGAACACGCTCGATGGCTTTTTTAGCGAGTGGTTGGCGAGGCCGGCTGACGTAACGCGCGGAGCACCCTGCGAATCGCCCAAGTCCCCCGGCCAAATTCTTTGGCCAGACGCTCGATCGAATGCTTTTGCGGGTTGCCGTCGCCCCGGAGTTGTCGGTACCGTTCCTGAACGAGGGTCGCATCAGCCTCCGACCATCGCTTGCCGCGATTCGCCGCGGCCAAACTTTTTGGTTGTGCGTCGTTTTCCAGAGCGGCGCCGAATTCAACCGAGACTAATGCGCGCGAAGCGCGTCGCGCCGCGGCTTCGCTCAGTTCGAAGCCCGTGAAACGGCGGCCGAGTTCGAGGGCGGCAACACCGGTCGAACCGCTCCCTGCGAAAAAATCCACGACATGGTCGCCAGGATTACTGCTGTATTGCACTATTTTCGTCAAAAGCGCGCGCGGCAGCTCGTTCTTATTTTTCTCGCGTCCGGGTTTGTATTCGCGATTGATGATCCACACGTCTTCGCGATCTCGATAATTCGCCGAGCCGCCGCCTGCGGTATTCTGCTCGAGTGTAAATCGGCTCTCGGCGTTAAACGTTCGCACACCGCCGGGCTTCGCGTAGTACAAAATGTGGTAGTGCGAAGAAACGTACTTCGCCCGCGTAAACACGCCAAAGTTGTATTTCCAAATGATGTGATTAATTTCGTGCAAGGACGTCCCTCTCAGGGCGTCAAGAACATCGTACAGATTCGAATAGCCGGACACCACATACAGCTGCCCCCCCGGCCGAAGGACGCGCTCGGCTTGGGCGATCCACTCCCTGCTGAAGCCATTGTAGCGATCCTGGGGCACTTCCACGTAGCCCGGGGTAACGAAGCGCTCATCTCGATTGTAATGCCGGTGCAGGAGATCGCCCTCGATGCCGTACGGGGGGTCGGTGAGGATCAGATCCACGGATCCGCCGGGCAAGACCCTCGCCGCCTCGATCGTAGCGTCACCGGCAATCAGCTGGAAGGGTTGCACAGACGCCGAGCGAGTCATCAGTCCCCCGTTTTTCCCAGATGATGCGCAGGTCCCCTTAACCTTAAATAAGACATTTTGCCCGTTGCTGACGATGCTCTCCCTGCCGATACTCTATAGAGGACGATGACCGCAATGGAACCGGGACAAGCGGGCAGTCAGACGCTCGCGCGCTTGTTCGACATAACGCAAGATATCTTGCAAGCCCAAGAAATCGGTACCGCGCTCTTTTCAATCGCGCGCGGACTTTCCGAGCTCTTTTCGTTTAAATGCGTTTCCATCGTGGCCTCCGATGTGCCGGGCGGCGATCTCTCGCGGCGCGTCCTGTTGGGATTTTCCGAGGAAACGGTTCGCGAGCGCTTGGGCGAGCACGTCGCTCGCGCGGATATCCTCAAGCTCCTGAGCCCGGACTTCGAAGTGGTTCGAAGTGCTTTTATATTCCTGCGGAGAGCGACACGCGCTGGGAACACGGGATTTTCGTCGACCATCTGCCACGCGATGCTGAGCGTACCGACCTTACGAGTTGGCACGAACGCGACTCATTGGCCTTGGTCTTGGCCGATCGCGAAGGATCGATGCTCGGATACATTTCCGTCGATCGTCCCGACGACGGTCGCGTTCCAACGCACGAAACGCTCCGGCAGATGCAGTTGTTCGTTAATCTGGTGGGTCTCGCATTGACCAACGCGCAGGCGCACCAAGGCCGAAATCGAACGCCGCCGGTTACTGGAAGAAACATCACGCGCGCAAAACGACTTTTTTAGCATGGTGTCGCATGAAGTTCGCTCGCCTTTGGCTGGCATTCGCGGGGCCACGTCGCTCTTGGAATCGCATTTCACGCAGCTCGATGAGCGTCGGCGGCACGAGCTGCTGAGCGTACTCGGAAGCTCGACGGCGCGGCTCTCCGGTATTTTTGAAGATTTCTTGCTGCTCTCGCGCATGGACGCGGGGAAACTAACCCTGCGCTTGCACGACATCGATCCAATATCGGTCGTTGAGGAATCGATCGCGCGCATTCAAAGCGAGCACCCCGATCGGACCTTCGCGTTTGCGCCCGCTAACGGACTTCCGCACATTCGCGCCGACGAAGGCCGCGTCGTGCAGATCATCACGAATCTGCTTTCCAACGCGGCAAAATACGACGGACCCGGATCGCCCATTACCGTTGGAATCGACGCCGTGCGCGACATGGTGCTTTCTACCGTGCTGAACGAGGGTTCGGGCGTCTTGCCAGAGGACCGCGAAAAGCTCTTCACGCGATTTGGCCGGGCGAGCAAAGCCAACGATCAATCAGTGGGGCCAGGTCTCTACATCTGCTCCCAACTCGTCGAGCTCATGGACGGGACCATAGGATGCGAGAGCGCCCCGGGTGAGTCCACCACGTTCTGGTTCGAACTTCCCCAAGCACACTAGCAGCCGGGCATTATTTCGCGCATTTATGGAGAATAAGTAGCGCAAAACGCCTCCCGCATGGTAAGAATTCTGCTGTGAAGACCCGCCCCGATATCCGAAACGTAGCCATTATCGCCCACGTAGACCACGGCAAAACGACGCTGGTTGATGCCATGCTTCGTCAAAGCGGCGTCTTCCGCGAAGGCCAGCGCGTCGAGACGCGGATCATGGACTCCAACCCGTTGGAGCGCGAGCGCGGAATCACCATTCTTGCCAAAAATACGGCCATCCGCCACGGGAACGTGAAATTCAACATCGTCGACACGCCCGGCCACGCGGATTTCGGCGGCGAGGTCGAACGCGTTTTGCAAATGGTTCAGGGCGTGCTGCTCCTGGTGGACGC
>JALYVW010000016.1 GCA_030853005.1 Vulcanimicrobiota bacterium | reverse complement strand
TTTTTGTTAGCAGCAAAACCCTAGGACGGGGTTTTCGAGCGTCCCCGCGTTACGCGCGCCCGCGCGATACGTTGACTACCCGCACTCGCAGATCTAGGCGAGGACGAATTGTTCGTCGCCGGCGCCGGCTTTGCGTAGGGCATCGTGGATCATGCGATCTTGGAGTTCGGGGACGGCCCAGCGCGCCTGGATCTCGGGGTCCAGTTTGTCGATGGGATCAAAGTAGAGAAAGGCTTTGCCGGGCTTCACGCTCGGGGCAGCGTAGACTGAAATGCCGTTCTCGCGATCGTAGTACTCGAAGCTATGCACGTCGCGTTTGCCGCCTCCGCCCGGTGCATCGCACACGAACGTCGGAGTATTAAAGCCGGCGGTGCTTCCGCGCACGAATTTCTCGATGTCGATGGCGGTTTGAACGGTGGTTCGCAGCTCTTCAACGCCTTTGACCATATCGTGCATGTAGACGTAATAGGGATGGACGTTCACGTACCCCAAGCGCTTGACGAGTAACTGCATGCGTTCGTTCGTGTCGTTGACGCCGCGGATGAGTACGGATTGGTTACGCGTGAAAATGCCGCGCAAAAAAAGCTCGGCCATCGCTTTTTGAGTGATCCACGTGATCTCGTTTGCGCTGTTAAAGTGGGTGTGGAGAACGACTTCCTTCCCCAGCTTGCGGCCGCGGTCGACAACGCGCGTGAGGGCGTCGAGCCATTCGGTGTGTGTGAGAATTTTCATCGGCATGACGGCCGGCCCTTTGGTTGCGAAGCGCATCCGCCGGACGTGCGGAATGTCCAGAAGCGCGTTGCCGATCAGTTCGACGTTCTTCGGCGGTAGTTGGTACGTGTCGCCGCCCGAGATAACGATGTCTTCCAGTTCCGGACGTTCGCTAATGTAGGTAAAAGCGTCTTGCCATTGAGCCGGCGTTTTCGCCAGTGAGATTTTGTTGACTTCCTCGGTGTCGGGGCCGATGGCATAACTGCGCGTACAGAACCGGCAGTACACGGGGCACACGTTTAGCGGAAGAAACAGCGCTTTATCGACATAACGGTGCACGAGTCCGGGAACCGGAGAATCGTCTTGTTCGTGCAGCGAATCCAGCGTTAGCCGCGGATGGTCCGGCAGCATACGCGAATGCACGGGAATGAACTGCGTGCGGATCGGATCGTTGTACGGGTCGTTCCAATCGATCAGGGCGATCGCATAGGGCGATACGCGAACGGCCATCGGCGCGTGATGAAATCCCGCCTCGGCATCGGCAATGAACTCCGGTGAGGCCGCGCCTCGGATCGTTTCCAGCAGTTCCTCGGGCGTTTTCACCGATTTCTTCTGCTGCCAAAGGTGGTCCATGAACGTCGCTTCGTCGACGTCGGCGTATGCCGGGATGTGCCGCCAAAACTCACCTTGCTTCAAGTCTTGGTAGGCAAACGTCGACATATCGACGGGAGGTTTGGTGTGGGACGTGGCGTTCATACTGTTTGGTCCTTCCGCGTCGGTGCGGCCGAGTAGCGTTTTTGAAAATAGGCGTGGACGTCGGGAAAATCGCGCAGGGTTTGCAGAGCGATCGCGGCGTGCCCGTGAGCGTATCCGTTTCCGACGATCATGGTCACGTCTTTGCCGACGCCTTCGGCGCCCAGGGCCGCCGCCGTGAACGAGGTCGACATCGAAAAGAAATACACCGTTCCGAATTGTTTGGTTGCGAGGATCGAGGCGAGTTCCGTGCCCGGGACGTTCACGCAGTTGACGGTCAGATCGGCCAAGTCTGGAGCGACGGCGGCAACTTTCGCAGCAACGTCAAGGGTGTCGCACGCGTCCGCCTCCACGAACTCCGACACGAGGCCGGACTCGCGCAAGAGCCGCGCGGATTCCGTTTGAGCATGCGGCGCGATTCCAATGACGCGCGCTCCGCTCGCCGTCGCTTGCGCGCACGCGAGCATGCCCGATTTTCCATCCGCACCGATGACCACGACCGTCATACCGGGTTGGGCCAGGCGAGCGACTTGGGCGGGCGCCCCGGCAACGTCGAGCACCGCGAGAGCCACATCTTGGGAGATGTCGTCGGGAAGTTTTGCCCACAGTCCGGTCTGAAAAAGCACCGCTTTGCCAGCGATCCAGACGCGGCCCGTCGTCGCATCCACGCGATGCACGCGCTCGATAAAGAGCGGCGTTAGAGTCAGCGAAACCAGCGAGGCAATTCGGTCGCCGACCCGGATCTCGTGCGTATGGCGCAAATGTTCACCGACTTCGCATACTGTGCCCACGAACATTCCGCCGCTGCCCGTCACCGGGTTGTGCTGTTTTCCGCGTTCCGCCACCGTCGCTTGGATCTGGTCGCCGATGCGCTGTGGATCTCCAAGGCACGCGTCGGAGATTTGCTTGAACGACGCGGAGTCGATGTTTAAAATCTCTACGTTGCAGAGAATTTCGTTGGAAAAGGCGACCGGCGTGTTATCGATCTTCCATGCCGTCTGTGGCATAGCGCCCAAGGGCTCCAGAACGCGATGCGTCCCGAGCGGATGCAATGGCGTGCGTTGGCTAAGAGCCGTCATTGGAGAGAAATCCCGCCGCGTTCGAACGGTGTCGAAAGCACGATCGTCGTCTTCGTGCGCGCCATCCCCCGAACGGCTTTGAGCTGCGAGAGCAGCTCGTCGAGATGTTGCGTGGAGCGCGTCATGATTTTGCACACGTAGGACTCTTCGCCCGCGACGCTGTGAATTTCAGAAATTTCGGGCATCGCACGCAAATCGCGCAGAAATGCGTCGTAATCGCAGTCGGGCGTGGTATAGCAGCTGACGAACGCAGCCAATTCCAGGCCGAGAAGTTTGCTGTCGAGCTGCGCGGCATAGCGCCGCACGTAGCCTTTTGACTCGAGCCGTTTGACGCGCTCGTGAACCGCCGGAGGTTTGAGCCCCACCAGGGCCCCAAGCTCGGCAAAGGTCGAGCGGGCATGGTTCTGCAGGGCTTCGAGAAGCTGCAGGTCCAGGTCGTCCAGCTCGCCGCTTTCGACGGCTATGTTCGCTCTTTTGTTCATAGTGCCAAATATTATTCGGTAAGGGGAGTCTATCACGGGCGCTTTATTCGGGGCAAGGGCCGGTTCGCACAAGGGCGCCTGCGCCGTTGTGCGAACCGCGTTCCCATGAAGCGAATCGCCGCGTTACTCGCCTTGATCGCGCTGGGAGCCTGTGCCGGGGGGAGCGATCGCGGGGCGACCGCGGGACGCTTCGATTTGGCCGCCGACCCCGCCAATCTCAATCCACTCTTCCTCCACCAGGACGCTTCGTCGGTGGAACAACAGGTCGCGCGGCTGGCGTTCGAACCATTCCTAGATCTCGACGAGCGCGGCCGGCCGGTGCCGGCGCTCTTGCAGGTCGTGCCGACTGTGGCGAACGGCGGCGTGTCGGCGGACGGCCGGACCCTCACGTATCGTCTGCGCCCAAGCGTTCGCTGGTCGGATGGGGTGCCCGTAACCTCAGCGGATGTGCTCTACACGCTGCATGCGATCCTCGATCCGCGCAATCCGGTTCGCTCGCACGAAGGGTACGACCTTATCGATCGCGCCGCCGCGCCCGACGCGCACACCGTCGTCTTCCACCTGCGGCGCGCGTGGGCGCCCGCAGTCATGACGTATTTTTCTTATGGATACTCCCCCCAGTTCGTATTACCGGCGCACGTTCTGCGCAACGAAGAACCGTTGGCGCGCGCCGCGTTCAACGCAGCTCCGACCGTTGGCGACGGGCCTTATCAATTCGTGCGATGGAAGCGCGGCGATTCGTTGCGCTACCGGGCCAATCCAGGATATTGGCGCGGCAAGTCCAAGCTCGAAACGCTCGATGTACGCGTGGTTCCGGCTCCGTCGACGAACCTGCTGCTCTTGCGTTCGGGACAGCTGGATTGGAATCTCATCGCGCCCGCGCAACAGGAGAGCTTATCCGGTGCCGCCGGAATCGCATACCGCTACGTGCCGACCGCGACGATCGCGGGTCTCGTGGTCAATCTCGCGCATCCACCCCTCGATGACGTACGCGTGCGTCGTGCGATCGCGATGTCCATCGATCGCGAGTCCATCAGCAGAAAAATCACGCTCGGTCGCTATCCCGTTACCAACGTGCTGCAGCCGCAGTTTTCGTGGGCCTACGATGCGAGCGTGCACGAACCCGGATACGACCCAACAGCTGCGGATGCGCTCCTGGACAGCGCTGGATGGAAACGCGGTCCTTCCGGCGTTCGCACGAAAGCCGGTCGGCCTTTGTCGATCGTCTACGTGCAGTTTCCCGAATCGTTCACCGGAGTGCGCGTGGCCACTGACGTGCAAGCCGAACTGCGGCTGCGCGGGATGGACGTGACGGTGAAGTCCATCAGCAACGCGCAGCTCTTTCTCCCGGGCTCCCGCGGCGGCACGTTGGCGAGCGGGGCGTACGACATGGCGTACGTGCCGTTTACGATGGGCGCCGATCCGGACGATTCGTCCATTCTCGCCTGCAATGCGCCCTCAAATTATATGCGGTACTGCGATCGGCACGTCGATGCGTTGGAGCGGCGCGCCCTCGTCGCCGTTTCGCAAAAAGAGCGACGGGCGCTCTACCGTAAGATTGGCGCGATCGTCGCGCGCGCCGTGCCCATCGTCTATCTCTTCGATGCAAACTACATCTATGCGTATCGTACCTCGCTGCACGGGTTTTACCCCAATGCGTTTGTGCCGACGTGGAACGCGTACGCCTGGAGTCGCTGACCGCGCAAGGCGCGAACTAGACGGCCTTTACCGCGGCGACGAGTTCGTCGACCGAGGTTTTCGCATCGCCGAAGAGCATCGAGGTATTCGGCAGTTCGTATAACGGATTTTCGATGCCGGCAAAACCCGAACGCATGGACCGTTTCAAAACGACCACCTGGCCGGCCTTATCGACATCAAGAATCGGCATGCCGAAGATGGGCGACGACTTGACGCTGCGAGCGGCGGGGTTGGTGACGTCGTTCGCGCCGATGACGAGCGCCACGTCGGTTCGGGCGAACTCCGGGTTGATGTCGTCCATGTCGTAGAGCTGGTTATACGGAACGTTGGCTTCGGCCAAGAGCACGTTCATGTGCCCGGGCATGCGGCCGGCAACCGGGTGAATCGCATACTTGACGGCGACGCCCCGCTTCTCCAACTGATCGGCGAGTTCGCGCACGCTATGCTGGGCCTGGGCGACGGCCATGCCGTACCCTGGAACCACCACCACTTGCTGTGCGTAGGCCAGCATGACGGCGACATCGTCCACCGTCGTGGAGCGTACGCTTTGCGGAGCACCGGATGCGGAAGCCGTTTCTGTTCCTCCTGCGGCGCCGAATGCGCCGAAGAGGACGTTCGTAAGCGGGCGATTCATCGCACGGCCCATGAGCAGCGTCAGGAGCGTGCCGCTGGCACCGACGAGGGTCCCGGCGATGATCAGCAGTTGATAGCCGAGCTCGAACCCGGTGATCGCAACGGCGACGCCTGTAAACGAATTCAGCAGCGAAATCACGACAGGCATATCGGCCCCGCCGATCGGCAAAACGAAGAGGACGCCGAGCAGCAGTGCGGCCGCGAGCAATGCCGCGAAAACCGCAACCGGTTGCGCGCCCAAAGCCCCCATCATCCAGATCGCAAGCGCGCCGATGACGAGCGCGACCGCCGCATTGACGAGCTGTTGTCCGCGATAGGTTACGGGCCGTCCCGTCATGAGCTCCTGCAGTTTGAGGAACGCTACGACCGAACCGGACGCGCTTATGCAGCCGATAACGGCCGAAAGAACGAGCGCGACCGCAACGAGCACCGAAAGATGCGCGTCGACGGTGGCTCCATCGAGCCAATGCAAGTATTCGATCGCGGCCACGAGCGCCGCCGCAGCGCCGCCCGCGCCGTTAAAGAGCGCGACCATCTGCGGCATGGCCGTCATCTTCACTTTTAACGCCGACCAAAGACCAATCGCGGTTCCCAGCGCGATGCCGACGAGTATGGCCCACCACCCAAGAAAATGGGTGGCGGATGCAACGGTCACGATGGCGATCAACATTCCTACGGCCGCAAGCCGGTTTCCAAGACGCGCCGTCGCCGGAGAACTTAAGTAGCGCAGGCCGGCGATGAAGAGCACGATGGAAGCGAGTTCGGCCACGCGCAACAGCACGTAGGCTGCCACGTTAGCCTGTTCGGCCGTCACTTTTTCACCTCGCGCTTGCGAAACATTTGCAGCATGCGTTCCGTCACGGCGAATCCGCCGACGACGTTAATCGTTCCCAACGTGACGGCAGTGATTCCAAGAATCAGGAGCAGTGCGCTGGGTTGCCGCGTCGAAAAAAACGTCGCGGTAGCGAACATCGCTCCAACCAAAACCACCCCGTGGATGGCGTTCGTGGCGGACATCAACGGCGTATGGAGCGTCGCCGGCACTTTAGAGATGACCTCGAAGCCGATAAAGATGGCCAGCACGAAGACGGTCAACAGCGCGAAAAACTCCGGTAACATCGCTACGCGCTCCCTGCGTTGCGCACGGAGCCGCCGTGCGCGATCGTTGCGGCATTCGTAATTTCATCGTCGAAATCGATGGTAAGCGAGCCGTCTTTGAGCAGGTGCGTAAAGAGCGCGTAGAGGTTGCGCGAATACAGCTGGCTCGCATGGTTGGGCATGGTGCGTGCGAGGTTCGTCTCTCCGACGATTGTGACGCCACCCGGGGTCACGACCGTTTCTCCCGGGCGGGTTGCTGCACAGTTTCCGCCGGCCTCGGCCGCGAGATCGACGATGACCGAACCGGCGCGCATCGCCGCGACGGCCTCCTGCGTAACCAGCACCGGCGCGGGTTTCCCGGGAATCAGCGCCGTCGTAATCACCACATCGGCATTCCCGATATGCTCGACCATGAATCGCCGCTGGCGATCGATCTGATCTGCGCCGAGCTCTTTCGCGTAGCCGCCGCTTCCTTCGGCGTTCCCGAGGTCCATTTCTAGGAACGTCGCGCCTAAACTCATGACCTGTTCTTTCACGACTGCGCGCACGTCGTACGCGCTGACAACCGCGCCGAGGCGGCGCGCTGTGGCGATTGCTTGGAGCCCGGCGACGCCTGCGCCCAGGACCAACACCTTCGCCGGTGCGATCGTTCCCGCGGCCGTCATCAGCATGGGGAAAAACTTCGGGAGCGTGGCGGCGGCTACGAGCACGGCTTTGTAACCCGCGATGTTGCTTTGCGAACTCAAAACGTCCATCGTCTGCGCGCGCGTGATCCGCGGCAGCAGTTCCATCGCGATCGCGGTTACGCCGGCCGAAGCGAGCTCCGATCGGTACTCCCGATCGTCGAATGGTGAAAGCAGGCCGACGACGACGGCTCCGGGTCGCAGCGCGCGAAGCGTCGCTTCGCTCGGCCGGCTCACGCTAAACACGGCGTCCGCCGCACCGAGCGGCACTTCACTCGATACGCGTGCCCCTGCGGCCTCATAAAGCGCATCCGGCAGGGCCGCACGCGTGCCGGCACCCGTCTCGACGGTAACGTCAATGCCGTCCTTGACCAATTTTGCGACGGTTTCGGGCACGATGGCGACGCGTGTTTCCGCGTTGTTGGCCGAGCTCGGAACGACGACGTGCATGCGCCAGCGGTTCCGCGCTCCCGGGGCTAATCCTCGATTTGAATGCGGTTGCGCAGCGACCCGACTTTGTCGATGCGCACTTCGACCTCATCGCCGTCGCGGAAAAATTCGGGCGGCGTTCGCGCAAACCCGACCCCGTCGGGCGTCCCGGTGGCAATCACGTCGCCCGGCTCCAGCGTCATGCCTTTACTCAGTTCGGCGATGATTCGCGGGATGCTGAAGATCATGTGGGCCGTGTTGCTGTATTGCTTGCGCTCGCCGTTGAGATAGAGTGAAATGTCCAACATTTGCGGATCGCCGACGTCTTCCGCCGCTACAATCCATGGGCCCAAGGGACACGCGTCGTCAAGACTCTTGCCTTTGAGCCATTGACCGTGCGCGCGCTGCAAGTCACGGGCCGTGATGTCGTTACAGCACGTGAATCCGAACACGGCGTCCAACGCATCGTTTTCCGAACAATTCTTGACGCGAGCGCCGATGACGATGGCGAGCTCGGCTTCCCAATCCAGTTCTGCGGCCACGTTCTTCCCAAACCGCAGCGTTTGGCCGGGCGCCGCAACGGACGTCGGGGACTTCGAAAAAAACGTCGGTACCGAGGGGAGGTTCAGCTCGCGACCGGCAGCGCGCGCCCCCTCTTTTGCGTGTTCGAGATAATTGCGACCTACGCAGAAGACATTCTTCGATGGAACGACCGGAGGCGCGAGGTGTAGAGAGTCCAGCGGCATTGACGCTTCCCCGATCGAGCGTTCGCGTGCGGGAGGGTCGAGGGCGATATAGTCTCGCAGCGATTCGCACGCGATTTCGAACACGCGGTCGCCGCGCACGAATCCGGGTCGCGCGCGTCCGTCCCGTTCGAAGCTGACGAAGCGAGCCATGAGACGCTAGGCGTGCGGGGAGGGCGATGCGGTGGGTTTCGTAATTTTGTCCAAAGACGGCAAGTTTTTGGCTTGCTGCGCTCGATGTGCGGCGGCTTGTTTCTGGCGCGCCGCATACGCGCGATACTGCCGTTGAACCACGTCCATCATCTGGTTGGCCGCGCCCTGACGGTTCGCCCATTTATTGCTCTTGTAGATCAACGCGACTTTGCGAGTGATTTTTTTGTGCACGGGTTCGTAGTCGTATCCGACGCGATAGAGGCCGGGAACCGCGGACCCGTCGGGGCGTCGAATGAAGATCTGTAGCACATTGCCGTAGAGCTCGGCGTTGAGCATATCGTCAGGCGAGGATTTGCCGGATTTGACGGCCACGACTTGGCCCTTGGAATTCACTTCCACGTTAAATTCGACGTGCATGCGCGTCTTCGGAGCCGCCGGCTGCGATTTCGCTCGCACTCCGTGCATCGGCGATTGTGCCGCCGCAAGCGCCGGGGCAAACAGGACGAGGGTACCGAGCGCGATGGCCCGCAAAGGTCGGTCGATCATGTCGGAGTAACGGCGCGGCGCCTCCGGTGAGTTCCAATTATCGCGCTCGCTGCTCATCGGGCGTCCTTACGCGGGATGCCAGAAGGGCCCTTTCGTCGAAAAAGCGCGGCTCCATGAATCGCACCAACGGCGGCGACGAGGCCGTCGTCATGTTGCTCGATACGTACGGACTCGTGTACCGTGCGTTTTTCGCCTTACCGCCGCTGACCACAACGGGCGGCATGCCCATCAACGCCGCGTATGGTTTTACGATGATGCTCAACAAAATCGTCGCCGACGAGCGGCCCACGCACGTTATCGCCGCATTCGACAAAGGCATGCCGGCGCACAGGGTGGCGCTCTATGCGGAATACAAATCGCAGCGCCCCCAAATGCCCGACGACCTTCGTCCGCAATTCGCGCTCGTTCGCCGCGTGCTGCAAACATTTGGGATTCCGGTCTTGGAGATCGAAGGCGAAGAGGCCGACGACGTCATCGCCACGTTAGCGAAACAAGCCGCGGATGCCGGGCGACGCTCCCTCGTGGTGACCGGAGATTTGGATTTGCTCCAGATCGTCGACCGTTACACGACCGTGCTCACGACGCGCCGCGGTATCACGGACCTGGGACGCTACGACATAGACGCCGTGCGCGCCCGATACGACTTGGATCCCTCGCAATTGCCGGATTACCGTGGCCTCAAAGGCGATCCATCGGATAACTTGCCCGGCGTGCCGGGTGTCGGTGAGAAAACGGCGACCAAGCTGATCAAGGCCGCGGGCTCGCTGGACGAGCTCGTCGCGCGTCCCGAGCTCGCGGGAACGCCGAAACTGCAAGCGCTGATCGAGAGCTTCGGTGCGCAGGCTAAAGTGTGCCGCGACGTATCCGTTATCAAGCGCGACCTGGATGTCACGCTTGACTGGGAGGCGGCACGATATGTGCCGCCGCGCAACGACGACCTATACACCTTGTATAGTGAGTTGGAATTCAAAACGCTGCTTTCGAAGCTCGACGTTCCCTCGGAGATGCCCCTCTTCGCGTCCGAACGCCAGCTCGAGGGGAATTACCGGACTTACGTGGTCGCAACGGATCCGCCCGAGTTCGAAGAACTCGCTCGGGAAATTCGCGCCTTTGCCGGGCAAGAGCGCGTCGCGATTGCGGTGAGCTCCGACACGGAAATTGGGCTGTCGCTCCAGGCGGGCACCGGGCTCGCCTTCTTAGCGGGCGCGCTCGCTCACGCGAACGTGCGCGCTGCATTCGAAGCAGTGTGGCAAAGCGGCGCACGTTTAGCCGCATACGACGTGAAATCCGTTTTGACGCTGCTGCGGCGTTCGGGCTTTGAGCCGCGCCCGTTTGCCGACGATGCGATGCTGGCCGCGCATTTGCTGGACCCGTCGCGGACGTTTGCGTCGCCCGACGATGCCGCACGGGAATTGCTCCATAAGGGTGTCGGCGAGGACGTCGCCGCGTACGCGGATGCAACGTTCCAGATCGTCGACGCCGCGCGTTCGCTGCTCGCAGAACGCGGGCAAACCGATCTGTATGAGTCCGTTGAAGTGCCGCTCGCAACGATTCTCGCCAAGCTGGAGTGGGCGGGCATAGCGATCGATCCGACCGAGCTCTCGTTGCTTTCGGCCGAAATTACCGCCGCTGCTGCTCGGTTGCAGCGTGAGATTTTCGACTTTGCCGGCGAAGAATTCAACATCGCCTCGCCGCAGCAGCTCGGAAACATTCTTTTTGGCAAGCTGCAGATTCCCGGCGGCAAGAAAAACAAGACCGGCTGGGCGACGGGAGTGGAAGTTTTGCAAGGCCTCGCGCACGCCTATTCGATCTGCGCGAAGGTCCTGGAGTTCCGCGAGGTCACCAAATTGAAGAATACCTATGTGGACGTCATCCCGCTGCTCACCGACAAGCGGGACGGGCGACTGCGGACCATCTTCAATCAAACCAGCACGGCAACCGGTCGCCTGAGCTCGACCAATCCCAACCTACAAAACATTCCCGTGCGAGCCGAGCTCGGCCGGCGCATTCGCCGCGCGTTTGTCGCACCGGGCGACGACTTCGTTTTGCTCGCCGCCGATTACAGCCAAATCGAGCTTCGCTTAATGGCACACTTTTCGGGCGACGAAGCGATGCGACGCGCATTTTTAGAAGGGCAAGATATCCACGACTTTACGGCGCGGCAAATCTTCAACGTTCCGGGCGATGCGGACGTCGATGGAAACCAGCGCCGTAAGGCCAAATCGGTGAACTTTGGTCTGCTCTACGGTATGTCGGACTTTGGATTGGCGCAGCGCTTGGAAATCGGTCGAGCCGAAGCTAAGGATATGACGGCGGCGTATTTTGCGCGCTTCCCGAGCGTTCGCGACTATATTCAAGGCGTTATCACGCAGGGGCGCGAGCGCGGCTACGTCGAGACGATCCTCGGCAGGCGGCGCTATATGCCGGCCCTCGCGTCGAGTAACTTTATGTTGCGCTCAGCCGCGGAACGCGAAGCGACGAACGCTCCGTTACAAGGAAGCGCCTCGGACCTTATGAAGCTGGCGATGGTGCGTATCGATCGCCGGCTTGCGGAGTCTCCGAGTGACGCGAAGATGCTGCTTCAGATTCACGACGAGCTCATTTTTGAAGTGCGCAAAGACCGTCTGAAAGGGGTTGCCGACATGGTTCGTTCCGAGATGCAGTCGGCGATCGCGCTGCGCGTCCCGCTCGAAGTCACGGTAAAAGTGGGATCCAATTGGTACGACGTGGAGGCGCGCAGCGATGTTTAGCTCGCTCGCGCTCGCCCTGACGCTTCGTGCGCCGCGCGCGGTGCTCCACGTTGAAGTTGCAGATACCGAGGTCCGCCGCGAGCGCGGCCTCATGGACCGCCGAACGCTGGCACCCCATCGCGGCATGATTTTCGTGTTCGATCGGGACCAGCCGGTAATTTTTTGGATGAAGGACACCCGCATCGCGCTGGACATGATCTTCGTCGACGCCGGCGGCACCGTGCGCTCGATCGACGCAAACGTTCCGGTCGTTCCGGCGACGCTTCCCGACGAGCGCATTCCGCGAGAGATGGGCAAAGCCAAATACGTCATCGAGCTCGCCGCGGGCGAAGCGGCCAAAGACGGCATCGTTCCCGGAGTGCGCTTTTCGCAGCTGCGCTTTTCCCCGCTGCAAGCGCACTGACTGCCGGGCGGTGCCGGAACTCCCCGAGGTAGAAACGATCGTGCGCGGCCTTCGCGGCGCCATTACCGGCAAATCCATTGCCTCCACCCACGTGCTCCTGGCCAAGACGGCCCTCGCTCCCCCGGGCGTCCGCTTCGGGTCGGCGCTGCGCGGCGAGCGCGTCCAATCGGTTGGCCGGCGCGGGAAATACGCGCTGATCCACCTGGCATCGGGGCGCTCGCTCGTTACCAGCCTGCGTATGACCGGGCGGCTGACGGTGGGGAAGAAAGGCGCTCCGCGGGACCGGTATGCCCGCATTATTCTGAATTTTACGGACGGGACGGCACTGACGTTCGCCGATGTCCGCCAATTCGGCCGGATGCGCTTGGCTGAGGCTGGCGAGGCCTGGGACGCCGCCCTTGGCGTCGAGCCCTTGGATGAAAGCTTTACTCCGGAGCGCTTTATCGGTATGCTGGCTGAGCGGACAACGCCGATCAAGGTTTTTCTCCTCGATCAGCGGCGCATCGCGGGCATTGGAAACATCTATGCGTGCGAGGCCCTTTGGGAGGCTCGGATTCGTCCGGGCATGCCCGCGAAGACGCTGACGAAGCCAGCGATTCGCCGACTGCATCATGCGCTCGTACACGTCCTGGGTCGCGCAATCGATATGCGCGGTTCGAGCGTGGACGACTATGTCGATGCAGACGGAATGAAAGGCGGCTTCCAAAACGTGCTTTCGGTTTACGGCAAACGCGATCGGCCGTGCCCGCGTTGCGGACGACCGATCGTGCGGACACTTCTGGCAGCGAGAGGTACCTGGTGGTGCCGCGGCTGCCAAAAATAAAATACAATAAAAGGTAGGAACTAAACCCATCTCTACGACTGATATCGCTCCAATGCCAACCGAGGAAGAAGATCAACTCGCGTTCGAGCAACGCCTCTACGAAGATTCGCTGAAGGTCCTTGACGAAGGTCAGGTCTTAAACGGAATCATCGTCGCCAAATATCAAGACGAGTTGCTCGTCGACATCGGCGGCAAGTCCGAGGGGACGCTCCCCTTTCGCGAGCTTTCGCTCGCGATCGACCCCAAGGCCCTCAAGGTCAACGACACGCTGGAAGTGATGATCCATCGGATCGACGACATGGATGGAACGCTGTTCCTGTCCGAGCGTCGCGCCCGCGCGTTGAAGACATGGGAAAAAGTTATTGCGGCTCATGAAAACGATGAAGTTATCGAAGCGACGGTCACGCAAGTCGTCAAGGGAGGCGTTCTCGTCGACCTCGGAATGCGCGGTTTCGTCCCGGCTTCCCAAATTCGCCGCCAACCGGTTGGCAATTTGGACGAACTCGTCGGCAAGAAGTTGCGCCTGAAGGTGATCGATCTCGATCACAAGCGCCATCGCGTCGTGCTCTCGCAGCGGCTGGTTCTCGAAGAAGAGCTCAATGCGAAGAAGCAAGAGCTGCTCGGCACGCTGGAAGTCGGACAGATCCGCGAAGGCGTCGTCGTGCGGCTCGCGGAGTTCGGCGCCTTCGTCGACCTCGGCGGCATCGATGGCCTCATTCATAATAGCGAACTCAGTTACGCGCGCATCAAGCATCCTTCCGAAGTCGTAAAGATCGGCGACGTCGTGCAAGTCGAAATCATGAAGTTCGACTCCGACGCGAAAAAGGTCAGCCTCTCGCTCAAGCACTCGCTGCCCGATCCTTGGGACGAGCATGCGGAGAAACTGGCCGAAGGCAATAAGATCGCGGCCCAGGTCGTGAAGGTCACGCCCAATTATTTGCTCGTGGAAATCGTGCCCGGCGTGCTGGCCATGGTTCCCAAAGGTGAATTCGACGCGGCCGCTCAGTACAGCCCCGGCCAAGAGGTCGAGGTTACGCTGCTCACGATCAATCAGGCCACGCGCCGGATTACGGCTTCCATCCAGCATGTTGCGGACGTTCCGCCCGAAGAGATCGAAAAATACACGATCGACGTGGACGGTGGAACCGAAGAGGAGCCCGTCCTGCCGTAAATCGGTCCGCACGCTTCTCTTTTATCATGCGCGTGGGATTAACGGGTGGTATGGGTTCCGGTAAGAGTGAGGCGGCCCGCTTCCTCGAGTCTTTTGGTGCGTTCGTCATCGATACCGACTTGCTCGCGCGCGAAGCGGTCGCCCCATCGAGCGACGCACTTCGCGAGATCGGCCGCGCTTGGCCGGCTGTGGTGCGCGGGGGGCATCTCGACCGCGCCGGGCTCGCGCACATCGTGTTCGCCGATCCGCAAGCGCGCGAGCGGCTCAACGCAATCGTGCATCCGCACGTGCGGCGACTTGCCGAAGAACGCGAGCGGTTCGCCAAACCCGGCCAAACCATCGTGCACGTCGTCCCGTTGCTCTTTGAAACGGGTTACGCCGATCGCTGCGACTCGACGGTGCTCGTCGTGGCACCGGACGATGAGCGGCGGACGCGCATTCGAACGCGCGACCGCCTGACCGACGAGCAAATCGATGAGCGTATGAACGCACAAATCTCTCCCGCGGATGCGAGCAAACTCGCCTCCCACGTCATCGACAATGACGGGACGCTCGTGCAACTGCGCGAGCGCACCCGGTCGGTCTACGACCTGCTGCTCTAACCTTAGCGACCGTGCCGGAGGACCCGCCCGGGAAGATTGCGAGTGAACTCACCCCGGCGTAGGACAGCGCGGCCGTTGACGTACACGCTATCGATACCCTCGGGAAATTGATAGGGATCCTCGTAGGTCGCTCGGTCACGGATGCGATGCTCGTCGAAAAGGACCAGATCCGCATATTTTCCGGCTTCGATGGTGCCGCGGTCGCGCAATCCAAAGATGCTTGCGGGCAGCGAGGTCATGCGGCGAATGGCTTCGGTTACGTCGAGCGTTCCTCGACCCCGCACGAACCTGCCGAACACGCGCGGAAATGTGCCGAAGGTGCGTGGATGCGGCACGCCGCGGGCCGTGGGCCCGCGTAGCGCGCGAATCGATGCGTCGCTTCCAACGCAGCAGAAATCTGCGCTAAGGACGGTGGCGACATCGTCTTCGCTCATGCGAAAAAAGACGGCTCCGACTTCGAGCCGTTCGTCGAGCAAAAGCCGAAGTGCGGCATTCTGTGGCGATGTCTTCCAAAGGGCCGCGATCTCGTCCATGCGCCTTCCGGCGAGTTCCGCGTGTTTTTGCGAGCCGACTTCCGTGATCATAATATCGTGCCATTCATCGGCCGGTTTCATGGCGAGAGCGAGCGCGATCGCCGTCGCCGTTTCGGGGTCGCTCAACCGCTCCAGCGTTCGTTCGACGCCGCCAAAGCGCACGTCGGCGGGCAGAATCGTCGCCAATTCCGTCCAGCTCGCCACATAGGGATACGCATCGCAAAATGCGTGCAGCCCACTCTTGCGCGCGCGTTCGATCCGCTCGAGCGAACGATGCACTTTGCCCCAGTTGGCTTTGCCTTGCGCTTTGTGATGCGAACATTGCACCGTCACGCCGGCGCGCAATCCTACCTCCAGCGCTTCGTTTGTCGCTTCGACGAGGGCATCGCTTTCGTTGCGGATGTGCGATGCGTAGAGCGGCGCACCGGCGTCGCGCGCCGCTGCGGCCATGGCGACCAGTTCGTCCAGATCGGCATAGCGAGAAGGCGGGTAGATGAGGCCGCTTGAAACGCCGATCGCGCCCTGCTCGCACGCGTCGGCCACCGCCCGTCCCTGCGCGATCGTTTCGTCGCGGTCCAGTTTGCGTTCGGAATCTCCGGCTACGATTTGCCGCGTCGTGCCGAGGCCAACGAGTGTCGCCACGTTGAGCGCTACGGCGCCGCGCTCGACCAGAGAGAAGAATTCGTCGAGCGAATGCCACTCGGCGTCGATCCCAACGTGGACCCGGGACGCGCGCACGCGTTCGTACCCCGGGCCGTGCAAAGGCGCTACGGACATGCCACAATTGCCGCCGATCTCCGTGGTGACACCCTGCGCGATTTTCCCGTCGCATCGTGGCAGGGCCAACCACAACTCATCGCTATGAGAGTGGACGTCGATAAAGCCGGGGCAGAGCGTCTTTCCGGCGCAATCCACCCGCTCGACGGCGTCCCGAGCGCCGAGGTCGCCCACGAGGGCGATTCGCTCGTCGACAAGGCCCACGTCCGTGGTATAGGGAGCCCTGCCCGTGCCGTCGATTATCCGGGCATTTTCGAAAACCGTCGCAATCACGCGTCCCTAATCCTCTGCGGTAAATCGTTTAGTAGGCGGTCGAGTGGGTATTTATTCACCTGACAACGTTGACATTCACGCGAGGACGGAATGACCATGGCGACTCAAGACGGACCGGACGCAACCGGCGGCGGCATGACCGTGCGAGAGGCCGGCAAACGCGGCGGCGAGCGCGTTAAAGCCAAATACGGCAGCGAATTTTACGAAGCGATCGGGCGTAAGGGCGGCGAGGCCACGAAGGAAAAATATGGCCCCAGCTTTTACGAAGTGATCGGACAAAAGGGCGGCCAAAAGCTCAAACGCAAGGCCCCTTAACACCCTCTACCTTCCACCGGGGTCCTCTTCCCATGGCAAAATCAAAAAACGATTCCGAGCAGCCCGCGAAGGAGCCCGGCGGCGAAATGTCCGTGCGCGATGCCGGCAAAAAGGGCGGCGACACGGTGCGCGATCGCTATGGCTCGACGTTTTACGAAGAGATCGGACGCAAGGGCGGCAAAGCCACGCGAGAGCGTCACGGCGTTGAGTTTTATGAAGCGATCGGCCAAAAGGGCGGTCAAGCGGTCAAAGACAAGTACGGCGCGGACTTTTACGAAGAAATCGGCCACAAGGGTGGCCAAAAAGTCAAACGGCTGATTGAGGATGCGAAAAAGAAAATCGCCGCCGACGAACTGAAGAACAAAAAGTCGCCCTAGGGTTGGAGCTGGAGCCCACCCTGTAACGGCCCCAAGCGCACCTCATTCTTTTTGAAATCCACAATAACGCGCCGAACATGCAGCGTTTGCGTTCCCGTGTGCAAGACGCTCGGATGGCTCAGGGTAAGTTGCTTGAGGACGTTGTTCCAAATAACGAGATCGGTTTCGAAACTGCGCGGAGGTTCGCCGCCCGACGGAATTTGCTCCACGCGAACCCTTCCGGTGGCGGTGAAATCGAGCGAGATACGGTTGACCGCCACGTGCGCCGCGGAGATCTTGAGATAGGGCTTGCCGTCTTTAAAGAGGACTCCGCTGTGCACGCCGTCGACCGACGCGCTCGATTCGTCGGCGCTGGATTGCGCGTGGTCGAATGTGAAACTCCAGGATTTCGAACTCATGTGATGCCCGTTCACGTTGCCGCCGTGGAGCACGATGGGCTGCGTGTTGGAAGGCGGCGGTTGCGTGTCCTCGCGACCCGCGCTCATAATGCCATACGTAACGGTGATCGCGATCGCGACGACGGCGAGAATGCCGATCGTTTGCCAGGATACTTTAAGCACGGGGCCCACGCCGGCGTAGTGGCGTCCACAACACAATGGATACGTAAAGGAGCGCGATCGCGAGGACGACGGCGGTGGGTCCGATGCGAGCGAACGGCGACCCGGTCGGCGCGCCGACGTAACCTTCCACGAGTTCCTGCCGATCGAGCTGCGAACGCTCGACCCATTGACCGTTGGGAGCAATGATTCCGCTGATGCCCGTCGCGCCCGCGCGGATCAGCCACGTGCCGGATTCGATCGCGCGCAGTTGAGCGATTTGTGCGTGCTGATAGGGGCCCGACGTGTTGCCAAACCAAGCGTCGTCGGTAGCCACAACGAGCAGCTGCGCACCGTTACGCAATTGGTCGTGCGCGAGATCCGCGAATGCCGATTCCCAGCAGATCAAAGGTGCGAAACGGATGGGTCCGGCGTCGTAAACGCCCGCAACGGAGCCGGACGAAAAATCGCTAATGTCCGCCGTTCCGGGAAGATACTTCAGCAACCCTTTGCCGGGAAATGATTCGGCGAACGGCACGAGCTGCCGTTTTTGGTACACGTCGCGCACCGTACCATTGGGGCCGAAGACATACATCGCGTTGTAGATGCCGCCTCTCGAGCGCTCCTGGCTTCCCACTGCGAGGGTCGCATGGAGCGAGCGGGCGAGCGCGCCGAAGCGGCTTAGCAACGCCGGATCGCGATTGAGTTCCGTCGTGATCACCGTTTCTGGCCAAAGGACGAGCGCGGGCGCGAAGTCGGACGTACGCGCGGTATCCGCCGTATAGCGTTCCACGCCAAGACGAAAGGCTCCGGCACTCCACTTGATGGATTGCGCGATGTTCCCTTGTACGATCGCTACGCGAATTGCCGGCGTTGCGGCGTGCCGCGCCGGCCACGCGGCGAAAGCGACGCTCCACACCGCGGCCAGGGCCACGACCGTCAGGAGCAGCGAGCGATTGCGTTGCGTCGCGACGGCTTGCGCGAGATACGCGGCGAAAATGCACAGAACGAAGGTCACGCCGAACGTTCCGATATACGCGGCAAACACCGCAAGCGGGGAGTCGGCTTGCGAGTAGCCGAGCTGGGCGAAGGGAACCCCGAACGGCCCGATGCTGCGCAGCCATTCCGCGACGGTAAATGCGGCCGCGGAGCCCAACGGAGCCAGTACCGGGTGCGCGTATCGTACCGAGAGCACCGTACCGGCCGCCGCCAGAGCGAACGCCAGCGCTTCGAACGCGGCGATCACGAACACGGCGACGTAAGCAAGCGAGCCAACATCGTTGACGATGGTAAAGGACATCCACCAGAACGAGATGCTAAAAAAGAGGAAGCCGGCGAACCAACCCATGCCGAACGCGCGTTTCCAGGAGAGACCTTGCCACGACCAGAACAGCGCCGCCGCCCCAAGCGGGGTGAGCCACGCGAGTCCGGTTTTTGGGAAGGCCAAGGCTAGCGCAACCGCGCCAAGCGCCGCGATCCCAAAATCGCGCAGTCGTATCGAGGTAGAGATGATCCGTAAACTCGTTTTCATATTGTGCGCGGCCGCGTTCGCGTTGGTCTCCTGCGGACGCCAAGTAACGCCCGATCACCCGGGCTTTAGTCCAACCGGCGTTCCCGCCGGCTACATGCAGGTCAAGTTCACCACGACCGGCCCGATGGACTTCAATACCTACCGATACGTCGTCGTTTTCAACACCTCAGGCTTGCGCGAGGGCAGCGGAGCCAACCAGATGGAGCCCTACGCTCAAAACGGCAACCCGTCCAACAATGGCGCCGGTGCGTACTTGAATTACTCGTTCGCGATCGCGGTGGGAGGAGCGGGCGGCTCGGTCAGCGCGCAGGCCATTCAGTACGTGCCTCAACAAAGCTCGAACGGTGGAACGGTCAAGTACCCGTACCCGCTGGTGCTGCCGCCGCAGGACCTCTTGCTGACGCTCAACAGCAACGGCCAGCAGACGCAATTTACCGTCCTTTTTCCGCGCACGATCTTCAGTGGAATTTTCGGCAATACATCCGGAGCTACGCCCAATCCCTCGAGTTCGGCCCAGCCGCTGGCTCGCGTCTGGTTTGTAAACTGGATTACCGTGGACCAGAGCGGCAACGCCGTCTATCAACCGTATGGCGTGCAGAGCCCGGTTTTTCCGGGATATTCGGTAGATACGCAAGTGCAAAGCAGCTCCCCGGTCTTCAACGAGCCCAATCCGCCACAGGCCCCTTCGAGCGCCGCGCAATTTTTTAGCGGCGAAGTGGACAACAGTCCGTGAGTCGGGTATAAGACGCGCATGCACGAGACGACCGAATGCGCGCACTACCTATGCAATTGCGTTCTTACTGCCGACGTGGGAGTCGAATCGTACTGTAGCGAGGGTTGCCGCGCGCAGGCCGAAAACGGGATCGAGACCCAAACGTGTTCGTGCGGGCATCCCCCTTGCGACGCGCCTTAAAACTGGCCGTTAAAGCTGGACGGGATGATGCCCTGGCCTTGAGCGCCAAGGCCGAACGTTGCTGCGTGCGAGGGAAAGGCGAGGATTTGCAACGTCACGTTGACCTGCCGTAGCGGCTGATTGTACTGCACGAACACTTCGTAACACTCGCCGATGATGCGGCTGTAGTAAATCTGCTTGTTTTCGATTCGCCCGCGGTTTTTCCAATCGATGTCGCCGACGAACGAGAGTTGGCCGCCGATGCCGAGTTCGGTGATGGCTTGTACGTTCGTGGATGGAAAACCGTTGCCCGGCCCGGGAATGAAATTGCCCGAGAGCTGCAGGTACGACTGGCGCGACGGCCGCGACATGAGTCGGTAGGTTAACGGAAGCGCTTGGCCGTTGAAGTTGGTCGCAAAACCCAGCTGCAGGTTGTAGACGTCATTATTGAAGATCCGCAGCGTATCTTGCGCCGTCTTGAAATTTTGCGTGCCCTGAATGTCCATCGTGTAGAACGGCACCGCGGAGGGCCCGTTATATTGCTGCGCGCTGTAGTTGAGGTTGTTCACGAAGTGGCGTCCGATCGGCGTGGAAAGCGTCGCGGACTGGCTAATCGCCGCCTTGAGGTCTCCGGTCCCATAGGCAAACTGGTTGAGCGTTTCGTTCGCGGAGAAGTCGCTGCGGCCGATGTGCAGGAGCGCCGGGCCGATGTTGATCGTGGCGTTGGCCCGTGCGGTGTTGAAGTGATATTGCGGCTCGGTATAATCGCCGATCAGAAACTGCGCGTTGAGCGGAAATAGGAAGTGCCGGAAAAAGCTGTTCGGCGAAATCTGCAGCTCCGGGAGTTTGTCCACTCCGAACGGGTTCTTGGCAAAGTTCTTATCAAACACCAACTGGTATTGCGCGCCCGGAGTCTGCCAGTGCACGAGGTCGTTCACGTGCGCTGTTGAGTTATCGGAAAGAAAGCCGCCGTACGCGGCATGCGAATTGGTATACGAGAAGGCGACCGTGTTGGTGAGATTATCCCGGAACGTGTGCGTGTCGTTGAATCCAAGTTGGTTCGTGCTCGATTGCGATCCGATCGCCGAGCGCGCGTAATTGTAGGTCTGGTTTTCACGCGGACCGGTATGCGCCAGGGTGAAGTTTACCCCGGTGTTGGGCGGCAGATTGGAAAGCGGTCCAAAATTGCTGTCGTACGAAACTTGCAGGTTGGCCTTTAACGTCTTCGAGATGTTTTCCAGGTCCTGCGCCTGCACGTTGTACGTGCGCGATTGCGTCCGCTTGTCGCTGCGTCCGTAAAAATTTACCGAGCCCGAGCGGCGTCCGTTGCGCTTGGCATACGCGGCGACGTAGCCCAATCCGAGGCCGACTTTGGTGAAGAACTCGACGCGATAGTATCCGTAATAAAAGTTATCTGAGCCGAATCCGATGCGGGCCTTTGCCCAGAAGCCTTCGTATTGATCGTATCCCAGTTCCGGAAAAAACTGGGGCCGGCGGCGCTCGTCGTCGATCGTACGCAGCGGAATCACGAGCTTCGGAAGGTAGAAGATGGCCGCCGCTCCTAGGAACAGCACGGCCTTCGTGATGGTGATCTTGTCCCCGGGCTTGACGTCGATGGTCCGGCCCGTTACGTGATAGCCGGATCGCGGCCGCGCGCATGTCGTCAAGGAAGCGTAGGTTCCGTGAGCCACGCCACTCACGTCGCTTTTAATATTGTGGGCCGTGTAATAGACGAGCCCTTTTTCGACGCCTTGAGAACTCTCGCCGCGCCCGTTGGCGAGCTCGGCTCGCTGCGCCAGGGTATCGAAAACGACACTGTCCGCATACAGAATAGAATTGCGATCGCGGTTGATGACGTACGCGTGGCCATCGACCTTCATGAACTGATGACCGTCCCAATGCGCGTGGTCGCCGACCAGTTGTTGGTCGGAATAAAATATAGCCACGTGCCCGTACAAGTCGGCAGGGCGACCGTCATTGCTGTTTCCCACGACTTTGTCCGCGAGCACCGCGACGTAGCCGGGCGCCAACGTCGGTAAAGGCGTGGGACCGGAGGGCGAGGGCTGGGCGGCCGACGGATGGCTGCGCCCCGGCGAGTTCGGGGCGACCGAAGGTTCGGAGGACGGGCGCGTCACGAAGATGGGCCCTTTCGCAGGTGATGCCGCGGGGGTTGGCGTCGGGAGGGGCGGGGGCGAGGTCTGCACCTTCCCCGGAAACGGGGTTGCGAATAACTGCGAGGGACCCGGCGGCAACGGGGTGACGGCTGGAATGGGCTTTGGCGACGCAGAGTCGCTTGGCGCGGGCGAAGGCGAGGGGTCGTTTTGCGCCACCGCCCTCGAGGCACCACAGGATGTCGCATTCAGAAGCGCGAGCGCGCGTTCTTGCTGCAGCGGCGTCTCGGCGACATTGGGCACCGCGATTGCGGGCGCGAGCCCGAAAAGAAAAGCCGCCAGGCATGCCGCTGCGGTTAGTGTTCGTCTTGCCACAGCATCCCCAGACCCGCGATTCCGAATACGATGTTCGGCAGCCACGATGCGAAATACGGATTGATGCGCCCCGTGCTTCCAAATACGGATGCCGCGTCGTTCAACAGGTAATAGACGAAGAACGCCATCAGCGAGAGAGCGATGCCGAGCATGCGGCCCTTGCGTCCGAATCGGATGGCTAAGGGAAGTGCGATCAGCACCGCCACAAAAGATGCAAACGGAAACGAGGTCTTATTGGCGAGGTTCACCTCGAGATTGCCGAGCGCTTCGCCGCCGACGCCTTGCGTACGCAGCGACGCAACCTGATTTTTTAAGTTTTTGCTCGACATGCTCCACGGATCGCTGTTGATGCTGCTCGTAAACTGTGCGGCGCTCTCGCCCAGCGGTAGTCCCACGTCGGTTTCCGGGGACTGCGCCTGCGTCACCTCTTGTCCCGCGGCATTGTAGTACGTGGTGATGACGCTTTGCAACACCAGGGTCGAACCGCGCACGAAAGCGGTTTTGGCTTGCAGCGTTTCGTTCCAAAACGTCCCGTTGCGCCCCGGCTTGAAGACTTGGACACCGGACATGGTACGCCCGTCCGGCAAGACTTGATTCACGAAAAACACGTTGCCGGTGTCGGGATCCTTGCGGAAAAACTGGGGTTCTACGGGTAAGGACGCGGTGTGATAGACGATTTGGTAAAACGTACGCGTGGAAAGTTCCACCGCCCGCGGCGCGACGTATTCGTTTGCAAGATAGGCGACGAGGAACGCGCCGAAGCCAAAAAGCAACGGGGTTAGGCACAGCCGCCACAAGGAGACACCGGCCGTGCGAATCGCCGTAATTTCGTTGTCCTGCGAGAGCCGTCCGACGCCGAGCAGCGTGGCCGTCAAAGCCGCGAAGGGAAAGGCGAACGGAATGGACTGAGGCATCCGTAGGACGACGAATCGCAGCACCAAGAAAAACGGCGCGTTTTGCTCGATCAGGTACTTCGCCGCCAAGAAAAAAATGTTGAACGCCCAAAAGAGAAAGAAAGCAGCGAACGCAAACGCGAACGGGGCGATAAATTCCTTGAGGACGTAGACGTCGAGTATGGGCAGCCGGATGCGCCGCCCAAACGAACTCAACGGGGCTGTGCGAGCACCCGAGATCGCAGCCATCAACGGGATCTAGTAGTTCCGGTATGCGGCCAACACGCGTGCCACATAGGCGCGCGTTTCAGCATATGGCGGAATGCCGTGATACTGGTCCACGGCGCCGGGGCCGGCGTTGTATGCAGCGACCGCCAGCTGCACGTCGTCCTTGTAACGCGCCATGAGCGAGTGCAAATACCGCGTACCGCAATCCACATTGGCGACAGCATCGAACGCATTCGCGATACCGCACGAAGCCGCAGTAGCGGGCATCAGTTGCATGAGCCCTTGCGCGCCGGCCCCGCTTATTGCGGACGGGTCGCCGGCCGACTCGGACATGACGACCGCATTAACCAGCGCGGCAGATACGCCGTTGCGCGCCGAGGCGTCGGCGACGAGGCTGTGGATTTCTTGTGGACTCAAAGCATGCGGGGCATAGGGCAAATAGCCCGGGCCACTACATCCGTAGAGCAGGGAGAGAAGCGCGGCAAATCCGAGCAGCCTCTTCATGTGTATAGCCTCATTTAGCACCCCGCGAAATCCGGCCTGCACGGGACTCCCGGGAAGTGGAACCTTGACCGACTCTTGGCTAACGTGCCGACGGCGGTTTTGGTTCTGGCGTCGGCCGAAGAGGCGCCTTTTCGATCGAACCTAAAGAGCGCTCGCATGCGCTCTCCCGGCTTCTGGGTTTTGCTCGCCACGATCTTGGGCTCGAGCCTTGTATTCATCGACGGCGCCGTGGTTTCGATTGCGCTGCCTATTTTGCAAACCCAGTTTCATGCCACTGGCGCCCAGGCCCAGTGGGTCGTCGAAGGCTACACGCTCGTGCTGGGCGCGCTCATGCTCCTCTGCGGAGCCCTCGCCGACCGGTACGGACGCAAGGCCATTTTCCTCGGCGGGGTCGGTCTTTTTTCACTGGGATCGGTGGGGTCCGGGCTCGCGCCCACGATCCACGTTTTGCTCATTGCGCGCATCGTCCAGGGCATTGGCGGCGCGATGCTAGCTCCGTCAAGTCTCGCGCTTTTGGGCGCGCACTTCGATGGCGTGGATCGTGCGAAGGCGATCGGAGCCTGGTCCTCGTTTGGAGCGTTGGCCTCCGCGATCGGTCCGGTGGCCGGCGGCGTGATTATCGATCACTTTGGCTGGCGTTGGGTCTTTGGGGTAAACATCCCCATCGCGGCCCTGATCGTCGTCGCGAGCCTTCTCGAGGTGCGTGAAAGCCGCTCCAAGGACGCGACCGGACCGCTCGATGTCCTGGGATCGACGCTGATCACCCTCGGGCTTGGCGCGGTCGTGTATGCGTTCATTCAGGCCGGAATCGCCGGGTGGACCGACGCGCGAGTGATCGCTGCCATCGTTACCGGTCCGTTGTTGCTGGCGGCGTTTCTCGTTGTAGAAGCACGCGCTCCAAACCCAATCATGCCCCTCGCGCTTTTTCGTAACCGAACCTTTAGCGGCGTCAATCTGTTGACGTTCGCGCTCTACGGTGCGCTGGCGGGTCTGTTTTATTTCTTGCCGTTTCTCTTGATTCGGGTTGACGGATACTCGGCTACCGTCGTTGGATTCGCGACGTTGCCGTTAATCTTGCTCATCGTCTTGTTGTCACGCGCAAGCGGCTTTTTGATCGAGCGCTTCGGTGCGCGAACCTTGCTCGTTGCTGGGCCGCTCATGGCGGGCGCGGGGTTCGCCTGCTTTGCCATACTGCATGGCAGCGCGTACTTCATGGCCGTACTCCCTGGAATCGTTGCGGTTGGCCTTGGTATGGGCATTACGGTCGCGCCGCTGACGAACACCATGATGGAGTCCGTTACCGAAAGCCATGTTGGTCTTGCCTCCGGAATCAACAACGCGGTGTCGCGCATTGCCGGCTTGCTGGCAATCGCAATCTTTGGTCTGCTCTTGGCGGCGTTTTTTAATGCGCGCGTAAGTGCGAGGATGGATGGGGCGCAGGTCGGCGCCGGAGCGCGGGCCCAAGTCGACGCGCAGCGCGTCAAACTCACCGGCGCTACGCTTGCAGACCCCCGTCTCGAAGCTATCGTCCTCGCTTCGTACAGTGACGGCTTTCGTGCCGTCTCTGCCAGCTGCGCGGTCTTAGCGGTGGTCGGCGCC
>JALYVW010000144.1:823-3186 GCA_030853005.1 Vulcanimicrobiota bacterium | reverse complement strand
GGAAGACGTTGTACGTGACGTACGGGCCGAAGCGGCCAACGTGCGATCCATCCGGGATGCGGACGCGGCGGCGCGGAAAGTGGCGCGAGCATCGATTTCGCAGTTCGCGGGCGTTTTAAAAGAGGAACGATGATTTTAGCTTTCGTGACCCTGTCCCAAATCGAAAAAATCGCGATCTTCTTGGTCGTTCTTTCGGTCTTGGTCGTTTTGCACGAGTACGGGCATTTTTTGATTGCCCGGCTCAACCGCGTGCGTGTGCTCGAATTTGCCGTTGGCATGGGGCCGAAAATCGTCGGCTGGACCAGCCCGCGGTCCGGCACGTTGTATTCGCTTCGGGCCCTGCCGATCGGCGGCTTCTGCCAGATGCAAGGCGAGGATGGGAAGACCAGCGAGGCCGAACAACAGCGCGATTACCGCAAAGGTACCGTTCCCGCAGATGACAATTTCCAGGGCAAGGGTGCCTGGCAGCGCCTCGCCATCGTTGCGGCTGGACCGGTTGCGAACTTCATCGTCGCGTTTGCCATCTTGCTGCTCGCCGGACTCGTGTTCGGCGCCGCCAACCTCAACGTATCACAACCGCGCATCGGCCAGCTGATCCCCGGATCTTCCGCAGCGCGTGCCGGCATGCAAACCGGCGACCGCATTGTCGCGGTCGACGGCGTAGCCATTGCGGGCGGCCAACAGCTCATCACGCGCATCCATGCATCGCGCGGCAAATTGCTGCACATCGCCTACGCGCGCGAGGGCGTCGCGCGAACCGCCGACGTGCGCCCCGCAGCATGTCCCGCGACTCCGCCGAACAATCCGAAGAACGGCTGCATTGGCTTTCTTCCGATTCCCGAGTATACGCACGTCGCCTTCGGCACGGCTGTGCGCAATGCTGCCTACGATTTCTCGGACATCGCCGTGCAGACTGTGGGCAGCCTCGCATTGCTCGTGGGGCATCCGCAAAAATATGCTCCGCAAATGTCCGGCGTGGTGGGCATGGGGCAAGCAGCCATGACGATTCAAGATTTTGGCTGGGGATACTACCTGCGTTTTGCGGCGCTCATCTCGTTCGCGCTCGGCCTTTTTAATCTACTGCCGATTCCCGCACTCGACGGCGGACGCGGCGCGTTTATCGTCGCCGAATTGTTTCGCGGAAAACCCGTCGATCCCGAAAGGGAAGCGCTCGTGCACGTCACCGGGTTCGCCGTGCTCATCGCGCTCATGATCGTCATTAACTTCTACAACGTCGTTCGCATCGTGGAAGGGAAGGGGCCGTTCAATTGATCCGTCTGCGGCGCGAAAGCAAGCCGGTATTTCTCCAGAATAAAACCGGCAAGCCCGACGCAAAAAGCGTGTGGATCGGCGGAGAGCATCCAGTTGCCGTGCAGTCCATGACGACCACCGATACCGCGGACGCCGACGCGACCCTTGAACAAATCTACGGCCTTGCGATGGAAGGCTGCGAGATCGTGCGCGTGACCGTCAAAGATGCTCCCGATGCCGCAGGGCTTCCCGCAATTGTGTCGCGCTCGCCCGTACCGATTGTCGCCGACATTCATTTCGACCACCGCATGGCGCTCGCGGCGATCGAGGCGGGCGTCGCCAAGCTGCGTCTGAATCCCGGAAACATCCGCGACCGGGCGAAGACGATCGAAGTTGTAAGCGCTGCGAAAGCGCGGGGAATCCCCATTCGCATCGGTGTCAATATGGGCTCGCTCGCGCCGGACTTGGAAAAAACCCTCGGTCACAGCGCCGAAGCCATGGTCGAGTCCGCCATGCGCCACGTGGAGCTCCTGGAAGAGCTGCACCATGACGACATCGTGATTTCACTGAAAGCGCACGACGTAACGACCACCGTTCACGCGTATCGGCTCATGGACGCGCGCCTGCGCGAACGAAAAACGCCCTATCCCTTGCATCTCGGGATTACCGAGGCCGGGCTGCTGCGCGACGGTACGATCAAGTCCTCAATCGGCCTGGGGATTTTGCTTTTCGAAGGCATAGGCGACACCATTCGAGTTTCGCTCGCCGCCGATCCCATCGAAGAAATACCGGTGTGCTGGTCTATTCTCAAGTCGTTGGGATTGCGCGAGAAAGGGTTCGAAATCACCGCCTGCCCATCGTGCGGGCGCGCCGAAATTAGCGTCCTGGAGCTCGGACGTAGCGTGGAAGCCATTGCGAAGGAGTACACGGCGCCCGTGAAGGTGGCAGTGATGGGTTGCGTGGTCAACGGACCGGGCGAATCCAAGATGGCCGACGTTGGCGTGGCCGGCGGTAAAGGTAAAGGCGCAATCTATCGTGCCGGCGAGCTGGTCGGGACGTTTCCGGAGGATCAGTTACTTGGTGCGCCTCGCCTCGAGATCGAAAAGGTGATT
>JALYVW010000144.1:0-813 GCA_030853005.1 Vulcanimicrobiota bacterium | reverse complement strand
AAAAATATCCGGAGCACGTGCGTGAGACCGCTGCGGGCGTCTAAAGTCGCTCGCCAATACCGCACTCCGCATTGGACCACCCTTGCGGTGACGACGTGTGTCGCGCTCTTGGTTTCCGTAACGTTGGCCGTTTCACGGCCGATCGACATCGTCGTGGACGGCCAGCGCGTGCTTTCCGACGTCCCTCCCGTGACGGTTGTCGGCGACAAGGTGTACGTGCCGTTGCGCGCCTTGAGCGAAGGCCTCGGCGCGCAGATGAACTATGACGTCTCGAGCGGACGCATCGATGTCGTGCGGGGCGACAAGACGCTACGTCTCAAAATCGGCGAGACGAAAGCGACCTTAAACGGTGCGCCGATGACGCTCAAACATGCTCCGTTTCGCGTCCGCGGCCGCGTCATGCTGAACGTGAAGGCCGTGGCCCGCGCCTTTAACGTACGGGTCAGCTACAACCGCAGAACCGCGCGTCTGGAAGTGGATACGCCCGGCGTCGTTGAAGCCGGCGCTCAAGAAGACGCACCCTAAGGCGGATTAGACGAAATCGGTGCCTTCCGGTTCGAGGACCGGAACGACGCGAGCCGGATCAGATTTCCAGAATCCGTACGAGAAGAAAAAGATTAAGCCGACGATCAGCGCGATGCCGAACTCTTTCCAGGTAAGGCTGGACAGGCCGAAGATGGCGAGAAACGCGGCAAATAAAATGCCGAGGATCGGAAAGAGCGGGACGAACGGCGAGCGGAACGAGCGTGGCAAATCTGGGCGTTTGCGACGCAGATAAATCACCCCAGCACAGACGACCATGAACGCCATCAA
>JALYVW010000143.1 GCA_030853005.1 Vulcanimicrobiota bacterium | reverse complement strand
GCCGCGCTTCGCGCGGCTCCGTTCACAGCTATTTTATTGGAGCCTTTGCAGCAGAACGCGGCGTTAGACATCGGAAAACCATCTTCATAAACTATGAGTAACGGTGCATTGATTCGTCGCGCGGTTCTCTCGGATGCGACGCGCATCTCCGAGCTGACGCAAACCATTCAAGCATTGCACGCGCAGGCGATGCCCGACGTGTTTAAACCGGCGACCGCGCAGTCGTTTTCGGAGCACCTCGTGTGTCAATTACTCGCGCAGCCAGCATCCGTGTTCCTGGTCGCGGCTGACGGCGACGATGTCGTCGGTCACCTCTACGCCGAAGTGCAACACGTTGCAGCATCGTCCATCAAGTATGCCACGACTCGAATGCTCGTGCATCAGGCTGTCGTCGACGTCGCGTGGCAGCGCCGCGGCATCGGCCACCGACTTTTGCAGCAGGTCCGCCAAATAGCCGAAGCTGAGCACATCCCGGCGCTTGTCATCGACGTGTGGGATTTCAATCAGACGGCGCACGACTTCTATCGCAAGCACGGATTTCGCGATACCCGACATGCGATGAGTCTGTCGCTGAGTCCGCTCGGGGCTCCGCGCTCCGAAGTCTAACGAGCGTTGCTGCAGTCAAAGGCATTGAGGTGCGCTGTGTAACTGCGTAGCGCTCCGCGCTACTCCGTTCACAGCTAATTTATTACAGCCTTTGCAGCAGAACGCGGCGTTAGAGGGCTTATCCGACTTTGATTCTTGATCATGCCACGCAAATCTCCGCGCGCGCGTCCTACCATCGCACTCGAACTCCACGTGGAATTCGCGCATATCGCGCCGGCCATCTGGCGATCGGTGCTCGTGCAATCCCGCACGACGCTCGAAGACTTGCACGGCGTGATCCAGGTAATTTTTAACTGGAATGACGCCCACCTGTATCGCTTTGCGTACGCGCGCCGTGCGTTCATGCGACCCACACCCGATTTTGCCACCGAAGACGCGACGCACACGACCCTCGGCGATTTGTCCCTCGCGGTCGGCAATACCCTCTCGTACGCGTACGACTTTGGTGACCGATGGGAATTGCAGGTGCGCGTAGACGCGATCGAACCCACCGAGCCGGACGTGCAGTATCCGCAGTGTCTCGCGGGAGCGCGCGCGGGTCCACCCGAAGACTGCGGTGGCCCACCGATTTACGACGAGCTGCTCGCCAGTTTGGCGAATCCGTCGCATCCCGAAAATGCCCATCGGCGCGCTTGGGTCGGACCGCATTTTCACCCGGAGACCATTGATCTGCGGGCGACGAATCGCATCCTCGCCCTCCTGTTCGGCGACAGCGCCCTCTAACGGGCGTTGCTGCAGTCGAACGCAGGAGGTACGCTGTGTAACTGCGCAGCTTCGCTGCTCCGTTCACAGCTAAATTATTTGAGCGTTCGCAGCAGAACGCGGCGTTGGACAGCCACCAAACTTCTTTTGTACATCCTCCACGAATTCGTGCTGGCGGAGTGCGTCGCGACCACCGCGTCTCGGTGTCCCGCGATGCATCGCGGCGCGCGCGTACCTTCGACGCGCGCAGAGCGTCGATGCGCCGTATCGGGCGTGCCTTGCGTCTGCGCATCCACACCGATCCAGTCGGGCATCGGCGATCGGACGCCCCGCGATCCAGGCACGTGGCACGTGCGATGCATCTGGGGTCTGGCTCACGGAGAAGGGCGGTTGGCCGTCGCGTGCAGACTGGCGGCGCGTTTCTGCGTGGCGCGGTGTGCAGACGAGCGTCGCTCGCGAGGCGTCGCATGCACCGTTATTTCCGCACGCCGACCGCGGCGCACTCGAAGGCATCGCTGACACCGGTGCTCGCGTACGGCTGGGATGCGACGGCGCTGTTGCCGCGCGCGGGCGCGTTGCGGATCAACGTGTCACTCGGCGACTGGATGGGATGGCCATCACAGACGCCCGTCGGTTCCTCGCTGCCGTACATCACCGCGGCATCTCGACGCTGTTGCACCGCATACGTGAGATGCATTTTCCCATGGTCAGGCGTTCCGGCTCCCCGCCGAGGCAGTCCAACGAGCGTTGCTGCAGTCAAAGGCATGGCGGTACGCTGTGTAACTGCGCCGCGCTCCGCGCTGCTTCGTTCACAGCTAATTTATTGGAGCCTTTGCAGCAGAACGCGGCGTTAGACGACAAACCAACCTATGTTTACCTATAAATATCTTCCGCCAGATCGAATCGGCTTTCTTGACGACAGACTGCTACGCTTTACGCCGCCTGGCGCGCTCAATGATCCGTTTGAATGCTTACCTGTTGTGCCTACAATCGAGGCAAATCGAGTACTCAGAGAGTTTTTGGCAGAACGGGAGGAAGAGGCCCGCAATGCGACGTCCTCCAGTGACGCCTTCTTGCGTCTTGTTCAAGAAGCGAGGACCACTATGTTAGCAAAGATCGAGAACGATCCGGAGCATTTCAAGAAACTATTCTTCGAAATAGGCGACAGAAAGATTAATTCTCGCGTCGGAATTCTTAGCTTGTCTAAGCGGTGGGATAGCGGTCTGATGTGGGCGCATTACGCCGCTTCACACACCGGCTTTTGCGTAGGATTTGATAGGACACACCGCTTCTTTCAGTCAAATGACGACGGGAATGGTACAAAGTTGACCGATGTCTTGTACTCCGAAAATCGAATCGAAGTACCGGTAGTGAAAGGCGAAATTATTGACTTTCGTTTGATGTTCACCAAGTCCTTAGACTGGATGTACGAACAAGAAGAACGCAAGTTGGCTAGGCTGAGCCGCGCGACAAAGATCCGTGAGGGTGAACCGTATAAGGTGTGCCTATTCGAAATCCCTGAAGATACGATTTCCGAGATGGTCGTCGGAGCTCGCGCGACAGACGAGGTTAGGTCGGCTGTTCTAAGTTATTGCTCGCGAAAGAACGTTCCGGTATTCGTCGCTGCCCCTTCGAGCGCCTCATTTGATGTTCTTCGATCGGAGGCCGACCAACACACCATTTGAGCTAGGTCGTACTGCGTGTCGTCTAACGAGCGTTGCTGCAGTCAAAGGCGAGGCGGTACGCTGTGTAACTGCGGAGCGCTCCGCGCTCCTCCGTTCACAGCTAATTTTATTTGAGCCTTTGCAGCAGAACGCGGCGTTAGAACGCTGCGAGCAACCGGTGAAGCCGATCGGAGTGGCGACTCCAACGACTTCACTTTTTTACTTTGACGGAGCCGCTCCGCCGTCCAATAGTCGAG
>JALYVW010000142.1 GCA_030853005.1 Vulcanimicrobiota bacterium | reverse complement strand
CCTCAAACCGATCGCGTACAGCCTCCGAATTGGAAAGATCCAATTCTCCCGAAATCTCCACATACGCGGGTTCTTTCGATCCAGATTCGTAGGCGGTGCAAACGGAGACGGTTTCTTGCATAACTTCTCCTAGAGATAGATTCCGCGGCTGCGCTCCGCTAGCGTTTTGTTAAGAACTTCGATCAGGATATCTTTTTTCTGGTCGCTCGACGCCAGGGAATAACGATAGTACTCGCCTTCGAGTAATTTGCGCAGCCCCTCTTCGGTCAACTGCTTCGCTTCATCGGAGGCCGGGGCCACCGGTGATTCCGACGCGTGAAGGTTCCCGTCGATTCTGCCGATTTGCAACAAACGCAACACGGGATATTCGCACGTCGTGCGCTGATAAACGTTCCGTTTCGAACGACTCTCCGGGAAGATCTGGCGATTGCGCACGAAAAAACCGTACTCTTCCAATACGCCGATGCTTTCGAACACCATGGTAGCGCTCAACAGGCCGAGGTCCGCTCGAATCTGATCGATCGTCGGATGGCACGAGCCGGCTTCGTCGCACAGCATCATCAAATAGAGATACATCGAGACTTGCCGTGGGTTCAAAACGTGGAACAGAAAGCCGCTGAACCAAGCCGGCACTGCCGCTTCGGGCGCACATTCATCCGAATCGCTGGAAAGCAAATCTGACGGCGTCTCCAAGGATGCCATACGTCCCATTTTGGGGGGACGGGACCCGTCGCCTTCAATCCGCCGCAGGGGTCCAGTTAATTGAACCCTAGGTGGGGCGCCGTCGATTCATGGGCCGCTAAGCCGTTGCGAGCGCCATTTCGGGACGGAGGTTCCAGTATGTGTCCCGGATCACGGGTGTGAAGCCCGCTTTGAGCACGAGCTCTTCGAGCTGCTTGCGCGTGGCTTCATTTGTCGAACCGGCGTCGTGCACGACCTGTTCTTCCAAGATCGTACCGCCCATGTCGTCGCAGCCGTAGTAAAGCGCGAGCTGGCCCATCTTCAATCCTGGCGTGAGCCACGAGGCCTGGAGGTGCGGGAAGTTATCAAGGTACAAGCGCGAGATCGCAAGGACGCGCAAGTACTCCAAACCGGTCGACTCTCTCCCTCGCAGCGGCGTTTTGTGCGGAACGTAGTACCAAGGAATGAACGCCGTGAAGCCGCCGGTCTCGTCCTGGAGTTCGCGCATGACGTGCAGATGCTCGATGCGCTCTTCTTCCGTTTCGATCGACCCGAACATCATCGTCGCCGTAGTGGGCATGCCGAGGAGCTGCGCTTCCCGCATGACGCCCAGCCATTCGTCCGGTTTGATCTTGCGCGTGCTAATGCGCTTGCGCACGCGCTCGACGAGAATTTCCGCGCCGGCGCCCGGCAACGATTTTAATCCCGACTCGCGCAGCCGCTCGAGGACTTGCCGTACGGGTAGGTTTTCGATCTTCGAAAGTCCCGATATCTCGGAGACGGAAAGCGAGTGAATGTCCACGTCGGGGAACTCGCGTCGGACGCGGGAAAAAAGCGTTTCGAACCACTCGATGCGCAGCTCCGGGTTGACGCCACCCTGAATCATTATCTGCGTCGCGCCTTGATCCGCCGCGAACTTTACGCGTTCGAGCACGGCGTCGTGCGACATCGTATAGCCTTCTCCGTGCTTCTCGGGGCGAAAAAAGGCGCAGAACGTACAGTGCACGTTGCAGATATTCGTATAGTTGATCGTCGTATCGATAACGTACGTGACCGCCTGCGTTGGATAGAGCGACATACGCCGCGCGTGGGCAGCGGCACCGAGATCGTGCAGATCGGCTTCCTTATACAAGCGCACGCCCTCATCGAAGGTGAGGCGGCCGCCGGTTGCGGCTTTGTCGATCAGCTTAGCGAGAGACACCGATGACCTCCGGGACGACGGGCGGCAGGCGATCGATCGCGCCGATGGCCAGCAACTCACGGCAATACGCCGCCAAGCCGCTTTGGGCCGCCGAGTGAAATGTGAAGTTCAGCTTCGCGTAATAGTTCTCGTAGAATCCCGCCGGGCGCGCACGGAAGGCTTGGGCTTGGAGCACGACAGCATCGGGGTGCGCGCGGCCCCAAGAATAGGCGTCGGTAAGCGATTTCATAGCGCCGCGAACGTCGTCTGCGCGGTGCTCATAGACGTCGCGTCGCGCGACCCACACCGCCGTTACAGATTGCTCGCTCGTCCAATCGCGCCACAATGTGCCGAGATCGTAGACGTATTCGCGATCGAACTCCAACTTAGCGTCAACGGCAGTATCGCCAATGGCGAATGCGGGCAGCCCGGCGCGGGCCGCTGCCAAGGGATCGTCCGTGGGTTCGAATGTCGCATGCACCCCGTAGCGGCGCTCTAGCAAAATCTGAAGCAGAGCGCGCCCACTCTCCGATTCGCCGGTCACGGCAACGGTCGCTCCGTTCAAAAGCGCCGGTGGCGTGCGCGAAATAAGCACGACGGATAAGATTTCGTCCCGCGCGCCGATGCACAAGTCGGGGAGCAACACGTAGTGTTCGGCGTCGCGAGCGTAGGCAAACGCGCTTATCGCTCCCATATCCAAAGCACCGTTCCGCATCGCCGCATTGAGCCGAGTCGGCACGTCGGCGAAAAATTCCCCGGGAAACTGCATCGCGCCCACGTCGAAGGCCGCAAAAACGGGCAGGTCGTTCGCGTAGCGCATACGCGAAGCGCGCAAAGGTTTCACGTTAGACTTCGACGAGTTCCTTAGCCGCAGATGATTCCGGCGGCGACCAGTCCCAGGGGAATTCGTCATAGGTGGAATTGCGGCGAACGGGGATGTACCCCGCGCCTTGGATCAGCCGGCGGAACTCACGATCATCCACGTATTGGCCGGATTGCGTGCCAGCGGAATGATAGATCATCTCCTCGTCCGTCGAACCGTGCGTTCCATCCATGTCGTCCGCGCCGAATTCGAGCGCAACTTGGCACACTTTAAGACCTTGGATCATCCAGTACGCCTTGATGTGGTCGAAATTGTCCAGCATCAGTCGCGAAACCGCAAACATGCGGATGTCGTCGATTCCCGTGGTCCAGCCGCAATCGTTGAGCTCGTTCCCATCGGGATGAAATGCCAGCGGAATGAATGCGTTAAAGCCCGGGGAGCGCCCCTGCGACTCGCGTAAACGGATCAGGTGATCGACACGATGTTCCAGCGACTCGATTTGGCCGTACAGCATGGTGGCATTCGAAGCGATCCCCTGACGGTGGAGCTCCTCG
>JALYVW010000141.1 GCA_030853005.1 Vulcanimicrobiota bacterium | reverse complement strand
GCAAGCAAGGCGGCCGGCGAAGCCATCGTCCTCGGTGAGTGCGCCTCATATGGAATAGATGCAATCATCACGCGTGCGTTCAATCACATTGGGCCTGGGCAAAGCGATCGGTTTGTCGTCCCAAGCTTTGCTGCGCAGTTGGCTGGCATCGCTCGCGGTGCCGAAAAGCTAATGTACGTAGGGAACTTAGATGCGAAGCGTGAGTTTTTGGACGTGCGCGATGTCGTCGAGGCGTACATTGCCTTGGCCGAGCACGGCGAATCGGGCCAAGTGTATAACGTATGCACTGGGCGAGCCGTCAGCATTCGGGAAGTGCTCGGGGAATTGATTAACATTTCGCACGTCGCCGTCGAGGTGCGCAATGATCCGGCGCGCATGCGGCCATCGGACACACCGCTCTCGGTGGGCGATAATACGAAACTGCGCGAGGCAACGGGTTGGGAGCCGCGCATCACCCTTCGGCGATCGCTGCAGGACGTCTATGATGCGTCCTTAAGCAAGATTCAATGAGCGACTCGATGAGCGACCCGACAAAAGCCTTCGTTTTTAAGAATCGCGGCGCATTGCTCGCGGCCCCGGCTGCGGTTCTGGCGGCGTTTGGCAAGCCGAGCGCATTGAGCGTTACCATTGGGCTGCCGGTTGCCATCGCCGGCGAACTCGTGCGGTGCTGGGCGGTTGGATATTCCGGCGTGACCACACGCGACGACAAGGTCGTGGCGCCCGAGTTGGTTACGGCCGGCCCATACGCTTACGTGCGTAACCCACTGTATGTCGGCAACTTTCTTACGGCGCTTGGTTTCGCCATCGCATTCACGGGCGGGAATTCTGCAGGTAAGCGCGCCGCGTTGATGACCGTGTCGCTTGGAACGATGGTTGCGGTGTACGGTACGATCGTCCCGCACGAGGAAGACTTCTTACGGTCGCAATTCGGCGCAGAATTCGATCGGTATTGCGAAGCGGTTCCGCCGTACATCCCCTCCACCGAATCGACCTTCGTTCAAAACGGCGAATGGAAGCCGGAAGTCATCAAAGATGCTGAGAGCCGTACGTTTGCTACCTTCGGGGTCATGTTGGCGGCGCTGGCGCTGAAATCGCTGAGGGCCTAGACCGCCCCTCGGGCATACCTTTATCGCAAGGCGGGGTGTGAATCCGGACCGAACTGGAGGCGAGTTATGCCTCCCATGGATAGCCCTGCCGTTGTTTTAGCGACCGCACGCACGCCCTTCGGAAAAGTCGGCGGCGGCCTCGCCTCCTTAGAAGCCACCACCCTCGGCGCTGCCGTCGTCGCGAGCGCACTCGATCGCTCCAAAGTGGATCGGCGCGACGTGGAACACGTCGTTATGGGCCAGGTGCTGCAAGCGGGCGCCGGCCAGAATCCCGCTCGCCAGGTCGTCTTCAAAGCCGGACTTGCAAAAACGGTCACGGCGGAAACGGTCAACAAGGTGTGCGCCTCGGGACTCGTCTCGATCGCCGGCGCGGCCCGGCTCATCGCGTTTGGAGATAACGCCTTGATCGTCGCGGGCGGCATGGAATCGATGTCCAACGCGCCGTTTCTCCTAAAAGATGCGCGCTACGGCTATCGCTTCGGGGACGGCCGCCTGATCGACGCAATGATTCACGACGGTCTGTGGGACTATTATTTTCCCATGACGATGGCATCGCAAGGCGCGCGCGTGGCTGACGAGTTGAAACTATCGCGCGAAGACCAAGATGCGTTTGCATACGAAAGCCATCGCCGCGCGGTCGAAGCGCACGCACACGGTTCCTTCGCACAGGAGATCATCGCGCTGCGCGTGGCGACGAAGGCTAAAGGCAAGCTTGTCGTCGACAAACTCCCCGAGCCCGCAAAGGCCCGCGTTCCCGTCGCCGCCGGGTCGTCCAACGGCGATGCGGACGATGTGTGGTTGCACGAACCGTCCAAAGAATTCACCTTGAATTACGGTGAGTGGGCCCCGTTTGTTACCGGCGACGTGCCGCACGCAACGGTCGACCGCGACGAATCGGTTCGCGCTGAGGCGAGCCTCGAAACCATGGCGAAACTGAAACCGCTCGATAAAGACGGAACCATTACGGCCGGGAACGCGCCGGGCGTCAATGACGGCGCCGCGGCCGTGGTCCTTGCAAGCGCGCAGTACGCACGCGAGCATGGCGCGGAAGTGCTGGCGACGATCGTGGATCACGTCGGCGTCGCCTGGGATTCGCCCTACATTGCGCTCACGCCGGCAATGGCTGCACGCAAACTGCTGGATAAGCACGGCCTAAAAACGCAAGACATCCACGTGTGGGAAATTAACGAAGCCTTCGCAGCGGTCGCCTTGACGTCGGCGCGTCGTTTGGGAATCGATCCCGCCGACATCAATAAGCTCGGCGGCGCAGTCGCGATGGGACATCCCATCGGCGCATCGGGCGCGCGTCTCGTCGGCACGGTGGTGCAGCAATTGCGCAAACGCGGCGGCGGCCTGGGCATCGCCGCCATTTGTAGCGGCGGCGGCCAAGGCGATGCCATGCTCATCAAGGTCGGCTAAAACGTGCGCGTAGCGGTCGTAGGCGCGGGCCAAATGGGCTCGGGCATAGCACAGATTGCGGCCATGGCCGGCAACGATGTGCTCCTTATCGACCGCGACGAAGCGCTCGTGCAGCGCGGCATCATCGGCATCGGCAAACAGCTGGCGCGCGGCGTGCAAAAGGGCCGCATGACCGAAGAGCAGCGGGCCCTAATTCTCGAGCGCATCGTCCCGAAGATGGATATTGCGGATCTCGACGTGCAGATTGCGATCGAGGCAGCAACCGAAAACCTTGAGCTCAAACTCGATCTGTTCCGGCGGCTCGATAAAGCCACGCCGAAGAAGGCCGTCCTCGCAAGCAACACCTCGTCCATCTCCATCACAACCTTGGGCGCCGCTACCGCGCGCGCTCCGCGCGTCATCGGCATGCATTTTATGAATCCGGTTCCCGTGATGGCTCTGGTCGAAATCATTCGCGGAATCGCGACGTCGCAGGAGACCTACGATGTGACCGAATCGCTCGCACGCGATCTCGGCAAAACACCCGTTGAGGTGCGCGACTTTCCCGGCTTCGTTTCCAACCGTGTCTTAATGCCGATGATCAACGAAGCGATCTATACGCTCTACGAAGGCGTCGGGTCGGTCGAATCCATCGACACGGTGATGAAGCTTGGCATGAATCACCCAATGGGCCCGCTGCAGCTTGCGGACTTTATTGGGCTCGATACGTGTCTTGCGATCATGGAAGTGCTCTAC
>JALYVW010000015.1 GCA_030853005.1 Vulcanimicrobiota bacterium | reverse complement strand
TCGCCGCCGTTCTCGGGTTGCGGCGGGGGCGCGGCAGCCGGGCGCGGCGCCGGGCGCTCGCGGAATTCGCGCGGGCCATTATCGCTGGGAGGCGCTCCCCCCATCAGGACTTTGCGCGAGAGATTGATGCGGCCTTGACCGTCGATCTCCATGACCTTTACGTCGATTTCGTCGCCGAGTTTCACGACGTCCTCGACCTTTTCGACGCGTTGCGGCGCGAGCTGACTGATGTGCACCAGGCCGTCTTTGCCCGGCGCGATTTGCACGAACGCTCCAATCGTGATGATCCGCACCACTTTGCCGCGGTACGTTTCGCCGACCAGGATGTCTTTCGTAATCGACTCGACTTGGATGCGCGCTTTCTCGGCCGATTCGCCGTTTAACGCGGTGATGAACACCTTGCCATCGTCCTCGATGTCGATTTTCGAAACGCCCGTTTCCTCGATGATCTTATTGATGACTTTGCCGCCCGGGCCGATGACATCTTTGATCTTGGCCGGGTTGATTTGAACGACGATCATACGCGGCGCATACTGGCTGAGGTCTTCGCGCGGTTTCGCGATGGTCTCGGCAAGTTTGTCGATGATGAAGTAGCGCGATTTTTTCGCTTCGGCCATGGCCTCGCGCATGATGGCGATGGTAATGCCTTGCACCTTGATATCCATCTGAATCGCCGTGATGCCGGTCTTGGTGCCGGCCACTTTAAAGTCCATCTCGCCCAGCGAATCTTCCATGCCTTGGATGTCCGTGAGGATTGCGTACTTCTTGCCTTTCATCACGAGGCCCATCGCGACGCCAGCGACGTGGCTCTTGATCGGAACGCCGGCATCCATCAATGCGAGCGTGCTTCCGCACACCGACGCCATGGAAGATGATCCGTTTGATTCGAGCACTTCGCTCATCAAACGAAGGGTGTATGGGAAATCTTCCTTCGGCGGCAACACCGGGAGCAACGCTCGTTCGGCGAGGGCACCGTGTCCGATTTCGCGGCGGCCGGGCCCGCGCATGGGACGCGTTTCGCCCACCGAGAACGGCGGGAAGTTGTAGAAGTGCATGTAGCGCTTGTCCGCAAGCGCCATAATGCCGTCCAAACGTTGGGCGTCCGAAATCGAGCCCAGCGTTGCTGCGGTAAACACTTGCGTCTGGCCGCGCGTGAACACACCCGAACCATGGACGCGGGGAACGTAGTGAACCTTGCTCCAAATCGGGCGTATTTCGTTCGGCTTGCGACCGTCGGGACGAACCTTTTCGTCCACGACCATCGTGCGCAGCTCGTCCTCTTCCATCGACTTAATAATTTTTTCGAAATCTTTGTTCGACGGTGTTTCCAACGTCGCGCGTACGGCGTCGTCTTTCTTGGCGACCCGGCCGATAGCCGCGGCGCGCGAGAGGTCCGCGAACGCGCGCTCGCTTTTCTCGACGATCCGCATCGCTTTGGCGACGTCCTTGGCGAACGTTTTGCGCACCCATTTGTCCAGATCGGCGTCGACCTGCTGCACCGGGAACACGCGTTTCTTCTTCGGGACTTTCTTCGCCAGTTTGTCGATTGCCGCGACAATTTTCTTAATTTCGGCGTGCGCGAACTCAACGGCGCCCAGCAAGTCTTCCTCGCTGACTTCATTGCAGCCGCCTTCAACCATCATAACGGCGTCGGCGGTCCCGGCAACGACCACGTCCATTCCGCCGGTTTCGTACTGCGGCAGTGTGGGATTACACAGGTACTTGCCATCTTCGTCGCGGCCAACGCGAACTGCGGCGACGGTTTTTTCAAACGGAATATCGCTAAATGCTAGCGCAGCTCCAGCGGCGCACACGCCCAAAACGTCCGCGTCGAGTTCCGGATCGATGGACAGCACCGTCGCGACGATTTGCACGTCGTTGCGGAATCCATCGGGGAATAAGGGGCGTATGGGGCGGTCGATTTGGCGCGAGCTGAGCACTGCGTGCTCCGGCGGGCGGCCTTCGCGCTTAATATAGCCGCCCGGAACCTTGCCGGCAGCGTACATTTTTTCTTCGAAGTCGCAGGTGAGGGGGAAGAAGTCGATGCCTTCACGCGGTTTCGCGGAGGCGGTGACGGCGCAGAGCACGACGTTTTGTTCGCCATAACGAACGAGCGCGGAGCCGTTTGCTTGCTTCGCGAGTTCGCCGGTTTCGATGACCATCGTGCGCCCGCCGATCTCTAATGAGACGGATTCAGGCACAAATACTCCATTTTTAAATATAGTTATCGTTTTATTATAGGCTCGGAGGCTTCGCAAGCCCGGCGGCGCGGACCTGGATTCGCGCAAAAAGTCTCCACCTGGAGCGCGACGAATGTCGCAGGCCGTGACGTACGCTGCATTTCGCCCCCTGGCCGCCGCACTTGCGGCGCTCGCGATTTTCCCCGCATCGAGCTCTGCCGCGGCAGCCCCATTTTTGCGACGACCGCCCGCCTCGTCGAGCAAAGGCATGGTCGTCACCCAGCAGAGCTATGCCACTCGCGCAGGCGTCGAGGTGCTTGCGAAGGGCGGCAATGCTGTCGACGCCGCTATCGCTGTGGGCTATGCCCTTGCGGTCGTCGATCCGTGCTGCGGCAATATCGGTGGAGGCGGATTCATGCTCGTGCGCATGCACGATGGACGCACGCGGTTTATCGACTTTCGCGAACGAGCGCCGATGCGAGCGACGCGCAAGATGTATTTGGACGCAGCTGGCAATCCCGTCGCAGGGCGCAGCCTCAAGGGCTGGCTGTCCGTCGGCGTTCCGGGCACCGTTGCCGGTTTGGAGCGCGCGCGCGTAGAGTTTGGTACGCGCTCGCGCGCAGGCCTCCTCGCTCCGGCGATCGCGCTCGCGCGCGACGGATATCGCGTCGCGCCCGGGGACGCGGCGGTGTATGCAGACGGGGCGAACGAAGTGAGCGGCGGACCCTACGCTTTTACCGCGCAGCCGAACGTCGCGAGTATTTTCACGCGCGCAGGCGCCGTGCCGCAAGCCGGAGCGCTTCTTCGGCAGCCTCAACTCGCGGCGACGCTGCAGACCATTTCCGATGGCGGTGCCGACGCGTTCTACCGCGGGCCGATCGCCCGAGCCGTCGTCGCCGCAAGCGACGCGAGCGGCGGCATTCTTTCGCTCGGCGACTTCGCGCGGTACGCCGTAAACGAGTACGCTCCGGTCCGGTGCGCGTATCACGGATATACCGTGCTTTCGGCTCCGCCTCCCAGTTCGGGCGGCGTCGTGCTGTGCGAAATACTCCATATTCTCGCGCCCTATCCGCTCGGAAAGTGGGGATATAACAGCGTCCGTTCGACCCACTACGTTGCCGAAGCCGAGCGCCGCGCATATGCCGATCGCAACACCTACTTGGGTGACCCCGTCTTCGTTCCTAACCCAATCCGGCAGCTGCTCGATCCCGCGTACGCCGCGCGGCTGCGTTCGCAGATCGCACCGGATCGCGCGACGCCATCGTCGCAAGTACATCCGGGATTGGGGCCGGTGGCATCGCCGGAAAAAGCAGAGACGACGCATTATTCGATCGTCGATCGCTACGGCAATGCGGTCGCAGTGACGTATACGATTAACGATCTCTTCGGCGCGGGCGTGATTGCTGGAAACACCGGGTTTTTTCTCAACGATGAGATGGACGATTTTACGTCCAAGCCGGGAGTGCCGAATCTCTACGGACTCGTGCAAGGCGAGCGCAACGCCGTGGCGCCGGGAAAGCGTCCCCTAAGCTCGATGACGCCAACCATCGTGACGCGCGGCTCGAAGCTTGCGTTCGTGACGGGAAGCCCCGGAGGGTCGCGGATTACCACCATCGTGCTCGACACCCTATTGAACGTGCTGGACTATTCAATGAACGTGCAGGACGCAGTTGACGCTCCGCGCACGCACATGCAGTGGCTTCCCGATCGCATACAATACGAACCCGGCGCTTTCGACCGGGCGACGGCGAACACGCTGCGAACCATGGGGTATTCGCTCGATGAGGTGCGATCGTGGGGATCGGCTCAGGCGATCTGGATCGATCCGCGGACCGGTATCCGTTACGGCGGCACCGATCGCCGGCGCTCCACGGGTTTGGCGGCCGGCGAACCGTAGCAAGGCCCGTCCTGCGAGGGCTGGTGCGGTCGCGGCGGGTATACCGCCCGCATGCAATCGCTTTCACCAGAGCGCGTCGCCGAACTCCAAGCGCATGCCAACGACATCCGGCAAGGCATCGTGCGCGCGCTGCTCGCCGCAGGTTCGGGTCATTCCGCCGGCTCGCTGGATATGGCCGACGTTTTCGCCGCCCTGTACTTTCACGTTTTGCGCCACGACCCCAAACGCCCGGAGTGGCCCGACCGCGACCGCTTACTGTTGTCGTGCGGGCACATCGCGCCGGTGCGCTATTCGGCCATGGCCTATGCGGGGTATTTTCCGGTCGACGAGTTGCTGACGCTGCGCAAATTCGGGACGCGCTTGCAAGGTCACCCCGAGCGCGTCTCTCTTCCGTCCGTTGAAACGACGTCCGGACCGCTAGGCGAGGGTCTCGCGCAGGGCACGGGGATGGCGGTGGCCGCGCAAATGGACCGCAAGGATTGGCGCGTGTACGTCGTTACGTCCGACGCCGAGCATCAATGCGGCTTGCATTGGGAAGCCGTGATGACCGCTGCCAAGTTCAAGACGGAGAATTTGATCTGCATCGTCGATCGCAACTTCATTCAAATCGACGGGAGTACCGAAGAGATTATGCCGCTCGAGCCGTTGGCCGATAAATATCGCGCGTTCAATTGGAACGTCCTTAGCTGCGACGGGAACGATGTGGCCGCAGTCGTCGCCGCGCTCGAAACGGCGAAAGCGCACCGCGGTTCGCCGACGGTCTTGATCGCCAACACGATTCCGGGCAAAGGCGTCTCGTACATGGAGGGCGACTACACCTGGCACGGCAAGCCGCCCAACAAAGACCAGGCGGACGAGGCGTTGCGAGAACTGCAAGCCGAACGCGAAAGGATCGTCGCCAATGTCTAACGCCGCCGCCGATACATCAGCTGCGGCGATGGCATTGGCCGATTATCGCGATAGCGAATCGCTCGCCCAAGTACCCACGCGTAACGGCTTCGGCGAGGGGCTCACCGAGGCGGGAACGCGTAACGCAAACGTGGTCGCCATCTGCGCCGACCTGGCGGAATCGACGCGTATGGAGGGCTTTAAGAAAGCGCATCCGGCACAGTATTTGGAGATCGGCGTCGCCGAGCAAATGCTCGTCGCGATGGCCGGTGGACTGGCAGCCGCCGGTAAGATTCCGTGGATCGCGAGCTACGCGATGTTCAATCCCGGGCGCTCGTGGGAGCAAGTACGAACCATCATGGCGCTCAACGAAACAAACGTGAAGATTGCCGGCGCGCATGCCGGCGTTTCGGTAGGGCCCGATGGCGCCACGCACCAGGCGGTGGAAGATATCGCAATCATGCGCGTGATTCCGCACATGACGGTTGTCGTACCGTGTGATTCCATTCAAACCAAACGCGCGACGCTTGCGCTTTCCGAACGGTTCGGCCCCGTGTATTTGCGCTTCGCGCGCGAAAAGTCGGCGGTCGTGACCACGGAAGACACGCCGTTCGAAGTCGGCAAAGCGCAAGTGTTTCGGGAGGGGTCCGACGTGGCGATCGTCGCTTGCGGCATTCTCGTCTATAACGCGCTGATCGCCGCGGAGACACTAGCCAAAAGCGGCATCGAATGTATGGTCGTCAACAACCATACGGTGAAACCGATGGATGAAGCGGCGATCCTTACCGCGGCTAAGCAGTGTGGAGCGGTCGTCACCGTCGAGGAACATCAAGTGCACGCCGGTATGGGCTCGCGAGTGGCCGAAATTCTCGCGCAACATCATCCGGTGCCGATAGAATTCATCGGCGTCCAGGATCGGTTCGGTCAGTCGGGCGAACCGCCTCAACTCATCGAATATTACGGAATGGGCAGCGAGGCAATCGTTGCGGCCGTGCGTCGCGCGCACGACCGCAAAACGGCGCGAGGCTAGCGGCGCAGGCCGAGGTCGGCGATCAGTGCGCGGTAGCGGTCCAGATCTTTTTTCTGGAGGTAGCTTAACAAGCGGCGGCGCTGGCCAACCTGCAAGAGCAGACCGCGGCGGCTGTGATGGTCTTTTTTGTGGATTTTTAAATGCTCGGTCAATTGGTTGATCGAGGCCGTTAAGATCGCGACCTGGACGTCGGCCGAGCCGGTGTCCCCCGCACTGCGCGCGTGTTTTGTAGCGATTTCGGCTTTGGCTTCTTTGGTCAGTGGCATCGAAAGAGCTCCTCGTTCAAGGATCGTCTCGCTTCGGTACAGGCCGTGGGCCCGTCCGAGCGACCCGCGAATCATACCAAAGCCTCGCGTCACCCGCAAGGCCGGCTGTAGGAGCAAAGCAGAAGTGTCCCTTGAGGACTGAGGACCGCCTACTCGTTAATTGGGGCGGGCTTGCCGTCCGGCCCGACCGCCACCATCACGAACCGGCCGACCGTGGAGAGGATCCGAACGCCGGTGAGTGGGTTTTCGGCCCACAGCTCGACCTCAACGGTAATGGAGGTCCGTCCTACGCGAACCACCGTGCCGATCGTTTCGGCGAATTCGCCTACTCGGATGGGCGCCTTGAAATCCGTACGATCGATGGAAGCGGTCACGACCGGTTTACGGGCGGCACGCAATGCGGCGATCGAGGCGACGATATCCATCATCGCGAGCGCCTTGCCGCCGAAGAGCGTTCCATAATGGTTGGCGTCGGAGGGAAAAACGATCTCCGTCCGTTTCTCAACGATGGTCACGTTATAGGGTGTAGCACCCCGTCGTCAAACGGTCCTGCGAATGAGTGACGAAGCACTTCTCGTGCCGGTGATCTTTGGATCGGTGCGCGCTGAACGGCAAGGAATTCGGGCGGCGCGGTTTTTCGTAAACGCGTTGCGCGATGCCGGATGCCGACCGGTGCTCGTGGATCCGCTCGAAAAGCGCCTTCCACTCTTAGATCGCATGTATAAGGAATACCCACCGGACGAGGCGCCCCCGGTGATGCGCGAGCTCGCGGACTTGTATGTGCGTGCCGACGGCTTCTGCATCGTCTCCGGGGAGTACAATCACGGCATCCCGCCGGCGTTAAAAAATTTACTCGACCATTTTCTCGAAGAATATGCCTGGCGTCCGGCGGCCATCGTCTGCTATTCGGGGCGGCCAATTCGGCGGCGTGCGGGCCGCGATGCAACTGCGCATGAGTTTGGCGGAAATGGGAATGGTTACGATTCCCTCGCTGTTCCCAATACCGCATGTCGGCGACGCTTTTGCCGAAGATGGGACTCCTGCGAATCCGCGCACGACTGCGTCCGCAAGTCGCTTTATCGAAGAATTGGTCTGGTACATGCGGGCCTTGAAACGCCAGCGCGCGCTCGGCGTGCCGGAAGGGGCGTAACGTGGATCTTGGAATCCGCGATCGAACCGCACTGATTACCGCGGCCAGCTCGGGATTGGGCCGTGCCTGCGCGCTGTCGTTAGCAGCGGAAGGCGCCCGCATCGCGGTTGCGGCGCGGCGCATGGATGCATTGGAGCGCGTCGCGCAAGAGGCGTTGCGACTCGGCGCCCGCGAGGCGCGCGCCTTCGAGGTCGATCTCGAAAACGAGAAGTCGATTGACGGCCTCCTGGCAAACGTCCGCGCGGCGTACGGCAACGTCGACATTCTCGTCGCGAATTCGGGCGGCCCGAAACCCGGTACCGTTACCGAGTTGAACCTCGAAGACTGGGATCGGGGCTATCGCACCGTGTTGCGCGGCGTCGTGCAACTGGTGCGCGGGAGCGTCGCGGGCATGCGCGAGCGCGCCTGGGGCCGGATCGTTGCGCTTGCGTCGACGTCCGTAAAACAGCCGATCGCCTCGCTCGCTCTTTCCAATGCATTCCGGACCGCGCTCGTCGCGACGTTACGCACGCTGGCGAACGAGGTGGCTCGCGACGGTGTCACGATCAACGCTATCGCGACGGGGCGAATCGAAACGGAGCGTTTGCGGTCGCTCTACGGAAACGATGCGGCCCAATTGCGCGCCGCGGGCGAGGCGGTGCCCATCGGACGCATCGCGCAACCCGACGAGTTTGCACCACTAGTCGCGTTTCTTTGCGGCGAAGGAGCGCGCTACATCACGGGTCAGACGATTTCCGTCGATGGCGGTTTGGTGTCGGGACTATTCGGATGAGACCGATGGAACAAACGGACTTCGTTCGGGTCGGGCGAACGCGCGATGTCGCGCCCGGTAACGCGAAAGCGTTTACGGTTGGCGCGTGGGAGGTTGCGGTTTTTAACGTCGCCGGGGAGTTTTTTGCGTTAGAAAATCGCTGCCCGCATCAAGGCGGCCCGCTGGCTGAAGGCTGGCTCGAGGGGATGCACATCACCTGTCCTTGGCACGCGTGGTGTTTCGACGTACGCACCGGGGAGATGGAGCTTGGCGACTACGCGAGCGTCGACCGGTTCGATGTTTTCGTTCGCGACGGGGCGATTTTCTTAGGAACGCGTCCAAAAACGTGAAAGAAGACGCGGGAGCTTGGGATCCGGTATGGGGCACCGCCGGAGGGAAGGTGTTCGGCGAAGCGCTCCGGGCTCTCGCCGCCGAGCAAGAGGTTTCGGAAGAGGCCTTGGCCGCTGCCGCCGGGATCCCGGCCGAAGCACTGGCCGCGATCGTAGCCGGCGACCGGCGTGCCGGCCTCGGCATGCTGGCGCGGATGGCCGTGGCGCTACGCTGCCGCCCGATGGAGTTCATGCAGCGCACGCATATGGTATCGCTCGCCGCGTACGCCTTCGGCCTCGACCCTCTGTACTTTTTGCCCGAAGGCCCAATCCGCTACGATGCGCGCATCTACATGCGCGAGATTAACCCGCGCCACGCCGTTCCCGAAGGCGACATGACCAAGCGCAACGCCACGCTGAAGGCGCTCTCCGAGGATGTCGTCCTAGATCCGGTCGGCAGGGTGGAAGTGGAACTGGCTTACTTGCTTCGCGCCGCCGTACAAGAGACGGGCGGAACGCTGTAACCGGGAGGTCGGGCGTCCGGCGAGAAACGAGGCCGGATGCAATCAGTCGAGGGAAAACGGATCGCCGCACTTGTCGGCGATGGATTTGAAGAAGCAGAGTTCACCGAGCCGCGTCGCGCGCTCGAAGAAGCGGGTGCGATCGTTACGATCGTCGGCGTCGATGAAAAGTCGCGGCAGAAAATCCGCGGTAAGCGCGGCTTGGACGACGGCGCAACCATTAAAGCCGAGGAGCTCGTAGCAGACTGTACTGCCGACGACTTCGACGGGCTGTTGATTCCCGGCGGCGCCTCTCCGGACCACATTCGCACGAACAAAGACGTGCAGCGTTTCGTGCGTGAATTCGATGCGGCCAAGAAACCGATGTTTGTGATCTGCCACGGCCCGCAAATTCTCATATCGGCGCAGATCGTACGGAGCCGGCAATTGACCGGCTTCCCGGCAATCGCCGATGACATTCGTAACGCCGGCGGTTTATATCGGGATCAACCGGTCGTTCAAGATTCCAACTGGGTGACGTCGCGAACTCCTGAAGATTTGGGGCAATTCAACCGCGCTATCCTGGAGAAACTGGCCGCGGCGGTCGTGGCTCCCGCACTGTAAACGCCGGTACCGGGTCGTAGCGCGCTAGCGCTTCGCCGTATTGGCGAAGCGCGATGAAACCGATCGCGGTGCAAAAAATTAGCTCGGAAGCGCCGCCGATGACGTCGTAGTAATGACCGACGCTCGGCGGCGGCTTTGCGCCGAGGGTATCGACGTAGATTGCGAGGACGTACGCGATTGCCGAGACACCGCAGGCCAGGGCGGCATACAAGTAGCGCGTGGCGCCTTCGCGTAAGGTTGCGGAGAGCGCCACGATGGTTGCGGCGATGACGGCGGCGAGCGACTCGGCGAAGAAGGCTGGCGGCGCCGCAAAACCTGACAGAAATTGGGCAATCCAGTACGTCAGCATCGCCGCGGCCACGACGACGGCCGGGACCAGTGCCGTCGCACGCGCCAGCTCGCGACCATAGAGCGGCGCGCTCTGTTCGATGAGCTCGAGTTCGCGCAGCCTGCCCGCGCCGCGCTGAATGGATGCGATCAGAATGCCCAGCAACGTGCCGAAAGCGATGGGGCCGGCGATCCATAATTCGCGCGTCGCGGTATCGGTGGCGAACGGGTCGGCCTGCGCCGGTACTCCGTGCGGTTGCAAGAATCCGGCGACGGCGGAAGCCGCGCACACGTACACAGCCGTCCGCGCTTCTTTGCGCAGTCGCGTCCATGCAACGGCCGCCGTCGGCGAACGCCGTCGACGCTTCATGCGATTGCGGCGCCGCGCGCGCAGCCTTCGCGGAAATCACAAGCTTCGCGCGGGCTGCGATGCGTCGAAAACATGGCGGCGCCATCGCTTACGCTGCAAATAGAACGAGCGTATGCCGATTGTGGCCGGTCGAGAACGAGCAGGCGCGGACGAGCGAGGAGCGCACCGACGAGCGGATACGCAAACGCTTCGTGCACGCCGTCGAGAAGCGCGAGCATGTCGAACGCGCGCGAAAGTGTTTCGTCGGGCGGTAAGTCCCATAGGGCGGCTCGGTATTCGACGTATCGCTCGAAAGACGCAAATTCGTTGGGTACGGCCTCGTACGGAACGTACCCGACGACGCGCTTGACTTGCACGGGCTGAATTCGCGGATTGAATTCGTCGACGAAGATGCGACCCGACGTTGCTTTAACGAGGCCGGCCGCCATGAGGGCAACGAGCGACGCCTCCAATTCCGTTGCAAACGTCAGACCGACGCGCTCGCCTTCTTGCAGAAGCGCATCGACAGGTCCCGCGAGGCGCCGCGAATCACGCGCGAATGTAGCCTCGCGCATATCCAGGAGTGCCACTACAAGGCGACGTGTTCCAAGCGCGGGTTCGGACGCTCGGGCCGCCCGACTTTATGACACTCCGTCCAGCGCCCGTCGCGTTGTAGCGCGACGATATCGGCGGTAAAGTCGAATTTGCCCGAGCTTGCGAAGAATGCGCTGCCTACCGCGTATGCGTCAACGGGTACCGACGAGCGCTCGAATTCGCGAATGCGCTGCGGATCAAACCCGCCGCTGACCACGATGCGCACGTGGTCGAAGCCCTCGCCGTCGAGCGCGTTGCGAACGTTTCGGACCAGCTGCGGGGTTACGCCGGTCGGTTTGAAGGTACCCATTTCGTTCCAGATCGATTTATCCACGAGCGTCCCGGAGGTGTCGAGCCGGACGCCCCATAGTCGCCTCCCCAACGAGCGCGCCACTTCGAGGCTCGTGCGCACGCAATCGTTTTCGAAGTCTACGAGCGAAATAACGTTGATCGATTCGTCAAGGTATTCTGCGAATTTTTTGGTGGCCATTACCGTGTCTCCGCCGTAAGCGGCGATCAACGCGTGCGGTACCGTACCCATGCCGCGCGCGCCCCACCATTCGGCGTTAGCGTCCGTGCTTACGCCAAGCGCGCCGGAGATGTACGCGGCATAACCGTCACCCGTCTGTACGAGATGGTGATCGAAACGAGCGGGAAAAAACAGGACTTGCTTGCCGGCGGCCGCTTCGACGATGGCCCGCGCGTTCGTCGCGATGCGCGTCCGGCGCGAAAGGACGCCCAAATAACACGTTTCGAGGTGCGCGAAGAGGTCGTAGTCGCCTTCGATGGTCATGATCGTCTCGTAGGCGGCAATATCGTCGCCGTCGTAGAGCGCACGCACGGTGAGATTTTGCCAGCCGTCGATCCATTCACCCGAGTGCGGATCGCGCCGGCCGGAGCACTGCTTGAGGATCGCTAGGGCCTCGTCGATACCACACAGGACGGCGCTGTTTCGCTGAAAGACTTGCATCCGCACCACGGGACAAAAGTTGTCCGCTTCAAGAATGTACCGGGCGCGATTAAAATACGTATCCGAGTAATAGCCTTCGCGCATTTTTTCGACCGGCAAGTTAAAAATTTCCGGTCGTAACCGTGGATTCGACATCGCCATTCCTTTAGAGAATTGCCCTTGAACTCATGCCGGGAAGCCGCGAGCGCCGTCGAAGGACGGCGAGTGCCTTCGAACTCGGACATCGCCGCAGCGCTCATGCGCATCCGCACCCTCATGGAGCTCTCCGGGGAGTCGTTCTACAAGTTCATGGCCTACGAACGGGCTGCGTCGACCATCGAAAACTCGCCGCCGCTCGCGGATCTGCTTGCTGATGGAACGCTCTTGCAACTTCCGGGGGTTGGCAAGTCCATCGCGTCAGCGATCCAGGAGCTGCTGACGACGGGCACGGCAGAGCAGCTGGATGTGCTCCAGCAGCGCTATCCGCCAACCATCTTCGAAGTACTTGGCGTTTCGGGCATCGGCATCAAAACCGCGGCGCTGCTCTTCGAGACCTACGGCATTGGATCGCTCGCCGATTTGGAACGCGCAATCGAGAACGGGACGCTCGCGACCGCGCCCCGGATGGGGAAGAAAACGCTCGAGAAAATCAAGCGCGGAATCCTTGCTTTTAAGGGGCGCCAGCGCCGTACGCCGTTGGGTAAGGCGCTGGAGGTCGCGCACGAAGTCGTGGGCTATTTGCGCGCGGGGCCGCCGTGCGCGCGAGTCGCGTACGCAGGAAGCGTGCGTCGCGCCGAAGCGACGGTCGGCGACGTCGACATCGTTTGCACGTCGCTTGAAGCGCCGGCCGTAATCGAACATTTTTGTGCGTGGCCGCGCGCGCGATCGGTTCTTGCCGAAGGTCCGACGAAGGCGGCGATTTGGCTGGAAGACGGCCTGCAGATCGATCTACGCGTCCTTCCGGATCATCTTTACGGCAATCTGCTGCAGCATTTCACCGGCAGCCGCGAGCACAACATTCAATTGCGCGAATACGCCGCTCGGCTGGGCCTTCGCGTTAGTGAAAACGGCATTTTGAATTTGGCCACCGGAGAAGCAACGGCGTGCGCCGAGGAAAGCGGTGTCTACGCCGCTCTAGCGATGCAAGACATTCCGCCGGAGCTGCGTAGCGGAACCGGGGAGATCGAAGCGGCCCGTGCGGGAACCATTCCGCGGCTCGTCGAGCTCGCCGATTTGCGCGGGGATTTTCATATGCACTCGACGTGGAGCGACGGCGTGGCCTCGCTCGACGATATGATCGCCGCGGCGTCTGCTCGCGGATACGAATATCACGCTATGAGCGACCATTCGATGAGCCGCGGCCGCATCGGCTTGACGTTCGACCGCTTGCGCGAACAACGAGTCCGTATAGCAGAATTGAGCCGTCCCGGAACGCGGGTCTTCTGCGCGAGCGAAGTGGACATTCTGCCCGACGGATCGCTCGATTTCGAGGACGAACAACTTGCCGAACTGGATTTTGTCGTCGCGAGCGTGCATTCGGCCTTCGATCAAACGCCGGCGGAGATGACCGCGCGCCTCATTCGAGCCTGCGAGAACCGGTTTGTGAACGTCATCGGCCATCCAACGGGGCGCATGTTGGAGCGTTTCGAGGGGTACGCATTCGATTACGATGCCGTATTCGCGGCGGCGGCGCGTACCGGCACGGCGCTCGAGATCGACGGACAAGTAAAGCGGCTGGATTTACCACCCGCACTTGCACGGCGCGCGAAAACGTTCGGCGTCACGTTTGCAGTGGATAGCGACGCGCACGATACCGGTCAACTGCAGAACATCGCCCTGGCGGTGACGCAAGCGCGTCGGGCCGGTCTTGAAAAAACGGACGTGCTCAACGCGCGCCCGCTGGATGAGGTCCTTGCTTTCGTCGCGCGCAAGCGCGAACCCGGATGATCGGCACCTTTAGCGCGCGCGCGAGCGACGGATGCGAGGTTGTCGCTCGAAGCAGTGGAACCGGCGACGACGCGTTGTTCTTCGTGCATGGTGTCGGTTCGACGGCCGCCATTTGGGATCGTCAACTCGAAGCATTCGCATCGAGCCATCGCTGCTTTGCCGTCGAGCTTCGAGGGAACGGCGCCGGCCCCGATCCGCACCTACAAAGCATTACCCGAGAGCGTTTTGCGGCCGACGTGCTCGCGGTAGCGGATGCGGCGCAGATTCGACGGTTCGATTTCGTCGGATGCAGCCTCGGAGGTGTGGTCGCTTTCGAACTGTGGAAAACGGCTCCAGAGCGCCTTGCATCGCTGACCCTCGTGGGCAGTTATGCGGCGTATCCGGACGGGCGCGCGTATGCCGCGCGGGTTATTGCGGCAGCCGAAGCTGCCGGTTCGATGGCGCGTTTTGCACGTGAGCGCTCGGCGATGCTCGGGCTGCCGCCGGAACGCGAAGCGGAAACGGTGGAACAAATGGCCGCCAAATCCCCGGGAGCGTATCGTGCCTCGACGCTCGCGACGTGGACGGGGGATTACCGGCCCCTGCTGCCGTCGATTACCATACCGGTTCTGGTGGTGTGCGGGGAGCGCGACGGCATCGCGCCGCCTGCGCTCTCCCGCGAAATCGCCCATGCGATTCCGCGCGCACGTCTTGAAATCGTCCCGGGTGCCGGACACGTGGCCAACGCTGACGCCCCGGATGTATTCGATGCTTTACTGGCGTCGTTCTTGACGGACGGGCAAAAGAATATTTAGAACGTAACCCGTCGCTGCGCCGAATAGACGTTCGCGCGCGTACCGCGTAAAAAGGCAACCAAAGTAAGATCGAACTCTTGTGCCAGCGAAACCGCGAAGCTGCTCGGCGCGGAAATGGCGCAGACCATCGGTATCCCGGCCACGATGGCTTTCTGAATTAATTCGAAGCTCGCGCGCCCGCTGACCACCGCCACGCATTCGCGTAAGGGAAGTTTATTGTTGAGCAGCGCCCAGCCCACCAATTTATCCAGCGCGTTATGCCGGCCGACGTCCTCTCGTACCGCCAGAACAGAACCAGCGGCATCGAATAATGCGGCCGCATGCAGCCCCCCCGTGGCTGAAAAGATGCGTTGGACGGGGCGCATTCGCTCCGGCAGAGCGGTGATCGTTGTGAAGGGAACGCGCAGTTCGCTGGAAATTCGGGGAGCGCGCGTTTGCAGTGCCTCGATGTGGGCCTTGCCGCAGACGCCGCAGGCACTCGTCGTCGTAAAATGCCGTTCCAGGTGCTCGACATTGGGCATCGCGCGATCGCGCAATTGCACCGTAACGATATTGTAGCGCTGCTCTTCGTCGACGTCCGGGTCCACGCAGTAGGCAATGCCCATCGCGTCGTCTCGTTCGCGAAGCAGACCTTCGGCGAACAAAAAACCGGCGGCAAGTTCGAAGTCGTTGCCCGGCGTGCGCATCGTGACGGCCACGCTCAGCGTTTTTCCGGCGCAGGAAACGCGAATCTCCAGCGGCTCCTCGGTTGCAACTTCATCGACGAGCGGGCTCGCGACGTTTGCATCGATCGCGGTTGCGCGCACCTCGGTTTTTAAGCCCGGCCGCGTGCCGAACGCGCTCACTCGGGTTGCCGGAGGCCTGCGGCAGGATCGTCCGCAGAGCGCTTTCCGGACTCGATCAAGCTCTCGCGTAGAACGTAACCCCCAGCGAGGGCCAGCACGCCTGAGGCAAAACTCAACGTCCGTGAAACATGACCTCCGCGCACGCCCGAAACGAGCGCGATGGCGACCGGAATAGCGATGCCGCCGATCAGCGTGACGTTACGGAGTTTCGCACCAATCTTTCCCTCGAACATGGGCTTAGCATAATCGCCGCCGTATCGCCGGAAATCGAAAACGAGAACGGCTTCGGCGACGGCGGCAACGGTTTCGAGCCGTTCCAAACGTTTCCGCGCCGAAAGTGCGCCGGCCGGCAGCAGTGCGGCATGCAACGCGCACGCTCCGGCCAATCCCGAGCAGACCGACATCGCCGGAATGTGGTATTTGCCTTTCGCCCAAATGGGAATAGCCGTCGCGCTGATGAGCACGCCCGTATAGCCGGCGATAAACAAACCCATTGCCGCCTGCGGTGCGTTAAAAATGCGCGTACGAATGCCAAAAAGCGATGCTGCCGCATTCATGCCCGCCAATCCCGAAAACGCGGTAAGCCCCCACACGCCAAGCGACATGGGCGATTTGATTTTCACGATGCGCAACATATAGTGGAATCGCTCCGGGCGTCCCAAATGGCCGATGAGAATCACGGGGCAGAGTGCCGATAGGATAAACGACGCGTACTTGGCGTTGCGCGCTAAGAGCCGGTGCCCGGGCTCGGCGGATTCGTCCGCGAGTGCGGCGAGCAACCCGCTGCCGCCCATGAGGCCGCCGAGAAAGAGATACGCAACCACGTTCCAATTCCAGTGCGGCCGTTTGAGGACCGGTTGGCCGAAATACGAGAGCGTCGGGCGCAACTCGTTTCCGCGCTGTGCGGCGCCGGCGAAGGCGTCGTCGGGGGAAATGGGGGTTGCGTTCAACGCTCGCTCCGGAAGATCAGCATGCCAGCCATGACGAGTGCGGCGGAGGCGACGGCGCCGCTCACATAGGCGGCGGGTTGGTGCGTTGACGGCAGCACCGGACGGGCCGGAAGATTGTAGGCTTCGGGCGGCTTGGTTAAAAGGAAAAACGCGTTGAGATCGCCGACGGACGAGGTTTCGTCTACGCCGTAGAGGGTCGCGGCGACGCCTCGCGATTGCAAGGTCTCAACGCGGGCCCTCGCGCGTTCCTTGAGTTCCTCGACGTCGCCAAAAACGATGGATTCCGTCGGACACGCTTTCGCGCAGGCGGGGACGAGACCGTCGCGTTGGCGGTCGTAGCAGAGCGTGCATTTCCCGGCGACACCACCGTTTGATTGCACCGCGGTTTCCTTCGCCTCGCGTCGGTCTTCCCGCACGGTCGCCACGTTATAGCGCGTATCTTTGGTAAAGGATTCGATCATGTCTACTACGCCAAATGGGCACGATACCACGCAATAGCCACATCCGTTGCAAATATCCGGCTGAACGAACACCGCGCCGAATTCGTTGCGGACGATGGCGCCGGTCGGGCACGCTTCGAGGCACCCGGCGTGCGTGCAATGCTTGCAAACGTCGCTCATCATCGACCAGGAATCGCTGACCCCGGCCGAATCCATGCTGACGTCTTCGACGAACGAGACGTGCCGCCAGGTCGTGCCGCCGAGCGCGTTCGTGTTGTCGTAGGAATTTCCGGAAAATTCAAATCCGTCCGAGGGAAGCTCGTTCCACTGTTTGCACGCGACCTCGCACGCCTTGCAGCCGATACACAGCGTCGTATCCGTGAAAAAACCGTTAGCCATTGCTGCTGTCCTTCCCATGAAGCGAGGGTTGCCCCATGTCGGTGCGTTGTGCGGCAGAGACCGCTCGTTCGGTCGCATCGGCGACGTGCCGGGCGCGCCTACCCGCCCGGATGGAACAGGTCAATGTTTTTGCTTCGTGGATGGAGACATTCGGATCCATCGATAGCGGAATTAACTCGTCGGCGGTGTCGCCGCTCGTAAAACCGAAATTGCCATAGTTGTACGGCAGTCCTATTTGATGGACGCGCTGCCCGCGGCCGATTCGTAGCGGTTTCATGCGGCCACTGACCAGCGCGCGCGCCTCGATTTCGCCGAGCGCGGTGGAAATCGTCACCCATTCGCGATTGAGGATGCCCTTTTCTACCGCCAGCTCCGGATCGATCTCGCAAAACGCCTCCGGCTGCAGCTCGGCAAGCCATGGAACGTAGCGGGTCATGATCCCGGACATTTCGGTGATACGATAGGTGGTCAGGACGTACGGATAGTTCGGATTGACCGCGCCGTTGTACGCATTGTCGCTGCGCTTCCATTCCTTGAGCAACGGGTTGTTTTGCTGGCCGTAGAGTTGATTGTGCACGACCGATGCGAGCGGCTCGTAGTGAACGGGCAGCGGGCCGTCTTTGAGGCCCGACGCTACGAACAGTTGGCCGCGCCCGTCGAGCTGCATGATGAACGGATCCGCCCCGGAATGTTCGTCGATTCCGCCCGCTCCCGGCCGCGCTTTCGTGGATGGCGCTTTCTTTTTCGGAAAATCCGGAACGTCGGGACCGGTCCATTCGCTGGCAGCCTCGTCCCACCAAAGGTATTTTTTGCGTTCGCTCCACGGTTTTCCGTCCGGGTCGGCGGAGGCACGATTATACAACATGCGCCGGTTTGCCGGCCACGAAAATCCCCAGTCGAGCGAGGTATAGTCGTCCGGTCGGCGGTTGCGCGCCTTGTTCGAGCTTGCATCGGGATACACGCCGCAATAAATCCATCCCCCGCAGGCGGTGGATCCGTCGTCCTTGAGATCGGTGAAGCTGCGAATTTGATCGCCGGTTTGCGTGTCGTACCCGTTGATCTCTTTGAGCACTTTCACGACCGAAGGCTCTCCTTTAGTGCGTTCGTGCGGATCGTCGTGTTCGTAGTCCCACGTCATATGCTGGATGGGCCGATCTTTCGGATCTTTTGAGTCGGCGTAGAGCGCCTTGAGTCGTTTTCCGAGCTGGTAGAAGACCCACGCGTCGGTGACGGAATCGCCGGCCGGCTCGACAGCTTTATCGTGATACTGCAACAGGCGGCTGGTGTTGACCATCGTGCCTTCTTTTTCCAAAATGGTCGCGGCGGGGATGAAGAAGCACTCGGTACCGATGCTCGAAGGGTCTGCGCCTTCGCGTTTCCAAAACGACGACGTTTCATTCTCGTATGAGTCGATGTTTACGAACCATTGCAGCCGCTCCATGGCGGCGCAAAACAGCTTGGCGTTTTGACCCGACGATCCCGGATTTTGCCCGATGACGAAGTAGCCCTCGACGTTGCCGTCTTTCATTGCAAAGGTCGTCGGGAGCATGGAATGGTCGCCCGAGAGCTGGGGCAAGTAGGCGAAGCAGAAATCGTTTTCCGCCGTCGCGTGCTTGCCATAGAACGCTTTGAGAATCGAGACGACGTACTTCGGCATGTTCGTCCACCAGCCGGAGGCCTTGGCGTTCGTCTTTAGATACGCATCCAGCGTCTGCTCGTCGCGCTTGAGCGAGGGCATAGGCAAGTAGCCCGGCAGAAGATCGTACAGCGTAGCGATGTCGGTGGCGCCTTGAATGTTCGCGTGGCCGCGCAACGCCATGATGCCGCCGCCGGGGCGTCCGATGTTTCCAAGCAAGAGTTGCAAAATTGCCGCCGTGCGAATGTACTGCACGCCGATCGTGTGCTGCGTCCATCCGACGGCGTATGCGAATGCGGTCGTCCGCTCTCGCCCGCTATTTTGCGCGAGCGATTCACAGACGTCAAGAAATTTCTCCTGCGGCGATCCGCAAATCGCTTCGACCATTTCCGGCGTATACCGGGAAAAGTGCCGCTTGAGGATGTTGAGCACGCACCGGGGATGTTGGAAGGTCGGATCGCAGCGTACCACCTTCGCAGTGCCGTTGCCGTCCTCGCGGGCGACCTCGTCGAACTCGAAGGCCCACGTGCTCGCGTCGTAGCCGTGTTCCTCGCCACCCTGTTCGTGAGCGTTTGCACTGCCTTCGTGCGCCTGTCCCGAAGTGGCATCTTCGCCCGCTTTCGGCTCCGTGAATCCCGAAAAGAGTCCGTCGAGATCTTCGGTGTCTTGGTACTTTTCGGTAACGATGCTGGACGCGTTCGTGTAGGCGCGGACGTAGTCGGCGAAATACCGTTCGCGTTGCAGAACGTAGTTAATGATGCCGCCGAGAAAAACGATGTCGGTTCCGCTACGAATGGGCACGAAGAGATCGGCAACGGCCGACGTGCGCGTGTATCGCGGATCGACGTGGATGATCTTGGCCCCGCGCTCCTTCGCCTGCATGACGAAACGGAAACCCACCGGGTGCGCTTCGGCAAAGTTGCTGCCTTCGATGAGGATGCAGTCCGCGTTGACGAGATCTTGTAAAAACGTCGTCGCCCCGCCGCGGCCAACCGAGGTGCCCAGACCGGGCACCGTCGAGCTATGTCATATTCGGGCCTGATTTTCGACGGAGACGACGCCCAAAGAGTGCATGAGTTTTCCGAGCAAGTAGTTTTCTTCAACGCCGAACGTCGCGCCGCCGAGCGAGGCGATTCCGAGGGTATGATTGGCGCGCTTTCCGTCCTTTTCCCCGACAAACGTGCGCTCGCGCGAATCCTTGGTCAGTTGCGCGATGCGCGTCATCGCCCAATCGAGCGGCTTGTCTTCCCACTCTTTTGCATATGGCGCTCGGTATTTGACCTTCGTCCAGCGCGCGTCGTTAACGGTAAGACCGAACAGGGCGGATCCCTTCGGACAGAGGTGTCCGCCCGAAATTGGACTCTCCGGATTGCCCTCGACGCTCAACAACTTGCCGTCGTCCGACACATAGGCGAGGGTTCCGCACCCCACCGCGCAGTAGCAGCAGACGCTCGGCACCGCTTTCGCATGCTTGACCCGTGCCTGTAGTGTCCGCGTCCGCTCCGAAGCCACGTTGGGAAGCGCGCCGACCCTCTGCGAGAGAAAGGCGCCCGCTCGCGAGAGGAGCGCCGTTAGATCGAGTGGCGTCGACTTGGGTTGCATGCGAAAGCTCCTTGCTTTAAGCGACCGGCGCGGCCGCACCGGCGGCGCTCGCCGCCGGGCGCTTCGTGAAGAACGGAATGACCGCCGCGACCAGCAACATGATCGCGACCGGTACCAAGGCGCCGGTGAACGACCCCGTCGTGTCTTTGACTTTCGCTGCGATAAAGGGCCCGACGATGCCGCCGACGCCCCAAGCGGTGAGAATCATCCCGTAGTTTTGCCCAAGAAAGCGCGTTCCAAAATAGTCCGCGTTGAATGACGGCATGACCCCGAAACCGCCGCCGTAGCAAAGCAGAACGATGGCGAAGCAAATCGCGACTGCGGCCGCCGAATGCAAATGCCCGAGGATGAAAAAAATCACCACTTGCACGAGATACATGACGACATAGGTGTGGTTTCGGCCAATCCTATCGCTGATCGATCCCCAGAAAAAGCGCCCGAGCCCGTTGAAGATGGAGAGATAGCTGTAAAACAGCCCGGCCACCGTGAGCGTAACGCCCGTCAGGTCCGCGAAAATCGGAATCGCGTTGGAAACGACGAGAATGCCGGCCGTGACGTTTAAGAACAGAATGATCCACAGAAAATAGAATGCCGGAGTGCGCAGGGTTTGCGAGGGTGTAAAATCGACCGACGACCCCGAGGAAGAAGCGACGGCGGAACCGGCAACGGAGTAGTGGGCGGGCGGATTGCGCAGAAGCAACGCGCCGAGCCCTCCGATGACGATGAATGCCAGGCCGGAAATCACGAAGAGGGTCATAATGGTATGCACGTTCTCGGGCGTCAGCGCATACTGCGTCGGATCGAACGCGGCGTGTGCCTTGGTTGCTGCGGTCTTGGCGTTCACATACGCTGTCGCGCGTTTGGCAGCTGCCGTGAACGCCGGAAGGCGGTTGATGATCTGGTTGTAAAAAAAGGCGCCTAGTCCGAACCCCATGACGACCATGCCGCTGGCCAATCCGCGCTTATCGGGGAACCACTTCGTGACCATAGCGACCGGCGTGATGTAGCCGAATCCCAAGCCGACCCCGCCCACCACGCCGTAAAAAAGATACATCGCAGTCTTGCCCATGCTGGGCGTAAGCAGCCCGGCGAGCAAAACGCCCACGCCCCACAGCAACACACCGACGAGCGTTACCGTGCGCGGCCCAACCCGGTCTTGCCAGCGGCCGCCGACGATTGCGCCGATGCCGAGGAAAAAGATAGCGAGTTCGAAGACGAGCGACGTTTCGGTATTTGACCAGCCGAACGCGGCGATCAGCGGCCGAGTGAAGGTACTCCAGGAGTACACGGTTCCCAAACAGATCATGACGAGAACGCCTGCGAAGGCGATCCCCCAGCGATTGCCCGACTGGGCCGGCGCGTTAACCATAGACGTTCCCTCCAAGACTGCCTCGGTGCGGCGTTGCTTATATCGGTGGTTCGAGAGCGGTTGCAACTAACGTAATAAGGAGTATTCCGAAAAAAACCGCAGCGGCGACCGCAGGCGCCCCGTGCAATGCGATGGTCGCGGCGACCGCGAGCGCGACGCCGATGGGGGTAACCTTCGAACGGCCGGCGACGAACTTATAGATGGCGTTCATGCGGCCACGCTTGGCCGGCTGCGAAAGGCGGCGATCGTCACCGCGCTGACGAGCAAGAAACCGCCGATGATCGAGAGCAACGTGGCGTCTCCGCTCCACCACCGCACCCCGAGACCCTCTCCGCTCCAAAACGTTCCGAACGAAAGCAGCATGATGCCCACGACGAAGCCGAGCAAATTCTCCGGCACGCGTGCGAGCGGCGCGCGTAGCACGACTGCGAGCAGCACCACCAAGGCGCCTGCCGCGAGCGCTCCACCGGCAGCATAGAGTATCGATGCCGAACCTGCTACGCCGAACGTGATCACGATAACCGCGACCTCCAAACCTTCGAGCAACACACCGTTAAAGGCCGTTGCGAACGCAGCACGATCTCCCGTCGCCGAAAGTTGCGAGACTTCGCGCGCGAAAATTGCGCTTTCGTCGTGCAGCGCTTTACGGCCCCCGTACCGCCAAATGGCTTTACGCAGCCACGTATACCCGAAGAGGACGAGGAAGATGCCGATGACGGTCTTGAGTACGCCGAGCGGCACGTATGTGACCAGCGCCGGGCCGAAAATCGCCACGATTCCAACCAAAACGGCCAACGCCCACACCGTCGCCCTTACGGCGACGCGCCATCCGTGCGTCACGCTTACGGCAAGAACGATCGTCGCAGCTTCGACGAACTCCAATGCCGAAGCCAGAAATGCCGTGGAGAAAACCGCCCAGCCGTGCACTCGCTAGCGCGATCCGGAGTGCGCCAAAACGTCGCGCATGACGCTCGGATCTGCCGCGTCTGGCGCCGAGAAGTTCAGCCGTTGCGAGCGCATCGCGCCGTAGGCCGTCGTTTTATTGACGGCGCGCGTGTCGGTTTGCGGGCGCAGGGAACGAAAAACGCGCCCGTCGGCCCGAAGGTCAAAGGCTTCGAACATCGGGTGGGCCACCCGGTCGTAAATCGACAACGGCGCGAGGCCGAGAAGAAGTTCGATCGTGCGCACGACGCTGACCGTCGAATAACGCGCGTGGACGACGCCGCCGCGCGCGTACGGACTCGCGACGTAAAACGTCGAGCGCTGATCGCTCACGTGATCGGGCCCATTTTGCGCGTCGTCTTCGACCACGAAAATTGCGGTAGACGTCCAATACGGCGAGTGTGAAACGGCGTCCACCAACTCCCCGGTGGCATAATCGTTAAGCGCGACGTACGCTTGCGGGGTAAGCGAACCAGGGCGCGTGCCCGCAGTATGATCGTTGGGAAGATAGACCATCTCCAGCGCCGGAAGATCGCGACGGGCAACGTATCCGCGAAACTCACGCTGCCATTCGAGAAAACGCGTTTGATCCGGCACGTCGAGACTCCAGCCGACGTATCTCGGGTCGAAATGGCCGCGCAAACCCGGCATGGTCGTTGAGTTGGACTCCGCTTTCGCGTTGTAGTTGACGTCTTCACCATAGTCGCGCATCGACACGCGAGCGCGCGTTGCAGCGTCCCATAGATAGCCGTTGTGCGGCACTTCGGGAGCGCCCCCGTCTTGAGCGTCGTAGCTCGATCGACGCCCGCCGTAGTTGGGTGGCCAGAATCGTTCCAGGTAGTCGTTCGCAAACGCCGCGTCCGTCCAGTTGTGTCCGTCGGCGCTGACTTGCGCGTTTGCGTACGCGTTATCGAACACGCCGAACCGCGAGGCGATCGCGTGGAGATTCGGAGTGATCGCCGCGCCAAACTGAGCCAGACGCGGGTCTCCGTTCGCGCCGCGAATGTCGCCGAGTACCTGATCGTAGGACCGATTCTCTTTAATAATATAGATCACGTGTTGGATCGGCCCATGCGGGCGCACGACGGTTTGGCTGGGTGCGTTCCACTGCGGTGCGGCATCGGCGAGAACGCGCGCGGTCGTCGCACTTCCGGCCGACTCCGTATCTAAGCGCCTGACCGATCCCACGGTAATCGATCCCACGTAGCCGCGCGAATTGCGGGCGAACGGCTCGAACTGTGGATTGGCGGGCGCACCCTCACCCTTTCCATCGCTCACGAAAAGGTTTTTGCCGTCTTGCGTTAACGTGATTCCCGACGGGTACCACCCCGTTGGAAGTCGGGCGATAACTTTCCCATTGCGAATTTCGGCTACGGCATTTTCAGCGCCGAGACTTGCGTACAGTGTGCCGTCCGCAGCGAGCGCAAGCGCGTTTGGAGAGGCTCCATAACCGTTCGCGCGCGCGCCGTGCAGTCCGACATCCACTTGCGCCACGACGCGATTCGTATTGGTGTCGACCGTGACGACGGCATCGTCGTCCGAGGTGGCTACGTAGAGGCGATTGCCATCGGCCGAAAGGACGAGAGCGCTCGGATGTAAACCCACGTTGATTCGCGCTCCGATTGCGTGCGTTTGCGTATCGACGGCGACGACGCTTCGCGAACCGCGCATCGCAACGTAGAGGGTACGGCCGAGGTTGGAAAAAGCCAAGTCTCCCGGATGGGGACCCACGGCGACCCGCGTCCGCCCTTCGAGATCTGGTCCGTTGCCGAAGGTGACGCTGGCGTCTTGATCTTGACTGACGGCAACCAGTCCGCCGGCGCTTCGAGCGACCGCATCTGGCCAGCCTTTGGGATCGAGCGTTGCCGTTTCAAACGTTTTCGCATCCACGTCCACATCGAGCAGAGCGCTGAGCGCATGCCCGCGCTCGTCGTTCGGCGCGGCGACGAGGACGTGCGTTGCGTCCAACCACACGGGGCTTCCGAATGCGCCCGGCAGCGCGATCATCGTTCTTTCGCTTAAATCGGATGCGTTGAGGATTCGCAGGGCCGGCGGATTGACGCCGGATTCGATAACGGCAATCTGCATGTCGTCCGGGGACAGCGCAAGTCCTTGCGGCATGGTTCCGATTTGGGCGACGGCACGTGCGTTCTCGATGCGCCATCCGCTGGGTAACACGTTTCTCGCCGGGCCTTGCGCGAGAACGGCGGAGAGCGCGATGCCCGCCAAGAGCAGAGCAAGTGAAAGCCTGCGTAGCATGCGGGGGCCTTCGTCATCAGGCTCCCCGCACCCTGACACGAGTTACGGTAAAAAGTGTCCGTTTGGGGTAACAAGGTCGCCGGATGCGTCGGCCGGAACAGGCGGCATCCCAGACCAGGAGAAGCGACGTGGAACTCAGCGCCATAACCGTGTATGCCAACGGAGAATTTCGGGCTTACGCCGACGCCAAGGTCGGGCTCCTCACCCATGGATTGCAGTACGGGACGGGGTGCTTCGAGGGCATTCGGGGCTATTGGTCGGCGGAGGATCGCGAACTCAACTTGGTCCAGCTGCGCCAGCATTACGACCGGCTTGCCGTTTCGGCAAAGATCCTCATGATGCAGCTGCCGCACACCACGGACGAGCTCATTGAGATCACCGCGGACCTGGTTTGTCGCAATCGGTTCGAAACCGATATTTACGTTCGGCCCTGCATTTTCAAGTCGGCCGAAGATGTCGGCGTACGGCTGCACGGCGTTCCAGATACGTTTGCCATCATCCCAATTCCGTTCACCCGGTATTTGGACACCACGCACGGGTTACGGGCCGGCACGAGCTCGTGGAGGCGTGTGGACGACGCCTCCGCGCCCGCGCGCGCTAAGATTACCGGACTTTACGTCAACAGTGCGCTAGCCAAGAGCGAAGCGGTGGCACACGGCTACGACGAAGCCATCCTGCTTTCTGCCGACGGTCACGTTGCCGAAGGTTCGGCCGAAAACATCTTCTTAGTAAGAGGCGGCAAATTGCTGACGCCGGATCCGTCGCAAAACATTTTAGAAGGATGCACGCGCCGGTCCATTATGGAGATCGCGCGCGACGAGTTGGGCCTGGACGTCATCGAGAGGTCGGTCGACCGGAGCGAACTGTATAGCGCGGAAGAAATATTTTTCACGGGAACGGCAGCCGGCGTCGCGCACGTCACCTCGGTCGACGGACGCACGGTAGGTAGTGGCGCGCTGGGTCCGGTGACGGAACGAATCGCAACGTTTTACGAACGCTGCGTGCGCGGCCAAGAAAAGCGCTATGCCAAGTGGATGACCCCAGCCTACGCTTCGAGGGCGGCTAAGGTCTAGAGGTCGCTTCGGGTTCAGGCGCGGGGGTTGCCGCTGCATCGGTTTGCATGGGGCTCGCTTCGGCCGGCGCCGATGCGGGCTCGTCGTTTTGCGCTGCGCTCGCGCGATCGCGCATTTGCGCCTCATGGCGTATGCCCGCATAGGCCAGTTTGGAGACGCGCCGGATGAAGCGCCGTCCCGAAGACAGCGTCGGCAGATTGGTCGTGAGCACGGCGATGACGTAGGGTGATCCCGCTTGATAGACGATGCCGACGTCGTTGAGGGTATCGTTGAATGATCCGGTCTTGTGCGCGATTGGGATTTGCGGCAGCGGCGCGGGAATCAAACTGTTGATCTGATCGGCCTCCAGGATGGCGATCATCTGCTTCGACGACCATTCATCGACGAGCGCGTTCTTCGCCATCTGCGTGAGGATGGATACCATAT
>JALYVW010000140.1:1077-3311 GCA_030853005.1 Vulcanimicrobiota bacterium | reverse complement strand
TGGCACGTGAGAACAAACTCGATCCGGTGATCGGCCGCGCGAGCGAAATCGAACGCGTGATTCAAATCCTTTCGCGCCGCACGAAAAACAACCCGGCCCTGATTGGCGAGCCGGGTGTCGGCAAGACCGCAATTGCGGAGGGTCTAGCCCAACGCGTGATCAAGGGCGACATTCCCGAACCCCTACGCGACAAGCGGGTCATCACACTCGATCTGGCCGGCTTGGTTGCCGGCACGAAGTATCGCGGTGAGTTCGAAGAGCGCATGAAGCGCGTTATGGACGAAATCCGTGGCGCCGCGGGCGAGATCATCCTCTTTATCGACGAGCTCCACACGCTGGTGGGTGCCGGTGCCGCCGAAGGTGCCATCGATGCGAGCAACATTATTAAGCCCGCGCTCGCGCGCGGCGAGTTGCAATGCATCGGCGCGACGACGCTCAACGAATTTCGCAAGCATATCGAAAAGGACTCGGCGCTCGAACGCCGCTTTCAGCCGGTGATGGTGGGCGAGCCAACCGTCGACGAAACGATCGAGATCCTCAAAGGTCTGCGCGATCGCTACGAAGCGCATCATAAAGTTGAAATTACCGATGAAGCGCTGGCCGCCGCCGCAAAAATGGGCGATCGCTACATTACAGATCGCTTCTTGCCGGATAAGGCCGTAGATTTAATCGACGAAGCGGCTTCGCGCGTGCGCTTGCAAGCGACCTTGCCACCGCCCGAGATCCGCGAAATCGATGCGCAGATTCGAAAAGTAGTAGTCGAGAGGGAAGCGGTCGTAAAATCCCAGGACTTCGAGAAAGCCGCGCCCATCCGGGATCGCGAAGAAAAGCTGCAGCTCGAAAAAGCGCGGCTCGAAAAGGAATGGAAGGACCGGCGCGCGCTCGCCGCGATCATCAAAGTGACCGAGGAGGACGTAGCACACATCGTCGCGTCCTGGACCAAGATCCCGGTGAGCAAACTCGCTCAAGCCGAAACCGAAAAATTGCTCAACATGGGCGAATCGTTGCACCGGCGCATCGTCGGGCAGGAAGAAGCCGTCTCCGTGATCGTTCGCGCGATCCGGCGCTCGCGCGCGGGACTGAAGAACCCCTCGCGCCCTATCGGGTCCTTTATGTTTCTCGGACCGACCGGCGTCGGAAAGACCGAGGTCGCGCGGAGCGTCGCCGAATTTTTGTTTGACGACGGTGAATCGATGGTCCGCATCGATATGTCCGAGTATATGGAGAAGTACGCCGTTTCGCGCCTGGTCGGCGCGCCTCCAGGATACGTGGGATATGAAGAGGGCGGGCAGTTGACCGAAGCGGTGCGCCGCCGGCCGTATTCGGTTATTCTCCTCGACGAAGTCGAGAAAGCCCACCCCGATGTATTTAACTTGCTCTTGCAAGTGCTCGACGACGGTCGTCTGACGGATTCCCAAGGCCGCCAAGTCGATTTCAAAAATAGCGTCATCATCATGACCTCCAACGTCGGCGCGACCGGGATGCAGACCACGACCGACATCGGATTCCGCACGACGAAAATCGGCGACGAAGATGAGACGAAAAACTACGAGCGGATGCGCAACAAAGTCTTAGAAGAGGTCAAGCATACATTCCGCCCGGAGTTCCTCAACCGGCTGGACGAGGTCGTCGTGTTTCACCAGTTGACGCGCCCCCAGATCGAAGAAATCGTCGGCTTGGAACTGCAGAAGGTCATCCGCGAGGTCAAGGCTCAAGAGATGTATCTCGAAGTGACCGAAGACGCCAAGATCCTGCTCGCGAAGAAGGGATGGGACCCGCAATTCGGTGCCCGCCCGCTGCGGCGCGCCATACAACGCGAGGTCGAAGACGAACTCGCCGAAGAGATGCTGCGCGGCCGGTTCGGGTCGGGCGATCACATCCTCGCTGAGATCAACCCGGATAATCCGGAAAAGCTGAAGTTTAGCAAGATTCCGTCGCTACCGCCGCCGTCGGCTCCGTCCCCGGAGCACGCGACGACGTAATCGTTCGGGATTAGCGGTGGATTTCACGAGCTGGTTCACGCAGCACTGGATCGAAATTTTCGGCTTCGTCACGGGCGTCGTTAATCTCTATTTACTCGTTCGCCAAAACGTTTGGAACTGGCCCGTCGGGATCGCAAACAACGCACTCTACGTTATCGTGTTTTTCCAGTCGCGTTTTTATAGCGACATGTCGCTTCAAGTCGCCTACATCGCGCTCGGCGTTTTTGGGTGGTATCTGTGGGTCCGCGGAGG
>JALYVW010000140.1:0-1067 GCA_030853005.1 Vulcanimicrobiota bacterium | reverse complement strand
TTGCGCGTCACGCGTAGCCCGCGCGCGCAATTTGCGATCCTGATCGCGGTTGGGATTGCGGCCACGTTCGGAGAGTCGTTGTTTTTGCGCAGGGTTAACGACACCGCTCCGCTGCTCGACGCGTTCACGACGGTATTTAGCCTCATCGCTCAGTATCAACTCACGCGCAAATATATCGAAAATTGGTGGCTATGGCTGATCGTCGACGTGGTGTCGGTGGGATTATACGGATATAAAGGGCTGTATTGGACCTCCGCGCTCTACGCAGTCTTTTTCATCATGTGCGTTGCCGGCTTGCTCCAATGGCGCCGCTCGCTGACCGAGCCACCCGCTCGGTTCGCGCAAACCGCGACCTAAGCGCGGGCTACTCAAGAATCCAGCATGCACCTCTTTGCACTTGCGCTCGCGTTGATCCAGGCGACGCCCACCCCGTCCTCCTCGCCGCCGCCGCTCGTCGTCGCGCCCATACGGGTTGATTTCGCACCGGGCACGAGTGCGTCTGTGCAGGTATCGGGTGGAACCGCGCCTTTCGTCGCGACACTTACGCCCCAGATCGCGGGCGTAACGGTGATGGGCACGGCAATTACCTTAAGCGCCGGCGGTCAAATCGGCAACGCGACGCTGCACGTAGCCGACGGCGCGGGAAATGCGGTCGACCTCCCGGTACGGGTCGCCTTTTATGCCGGTGCGGTTCCCGCGACGTTCGTGCTCAAGGTGACGGGAACGGTTCTGGACCCGCTCTGGTTATCGCAAACGGTAGCGAACGACGTACGTGGCCACGTCGCACAGCAACCCGGTACGGCGCTCACCGTGGGTTCGTTCGCGCTACCCGCGGCGCTGCCGCCCGGAAATGCGTTTTCGGCTGCTGTTCCCGTGCACATTTCCGGCGGCGACACGTATCTTGATGTCGACGCAACAGCAAACGTTGTCGTACAAAACGTGCAAATCGCCCCGTTTGCACCGAGCGTGCTGTTTTATGACGACGATCCTGAGAACCTTAACGCGACCGGCGTCACGTTCCGGGGGCGCATCGACGCTACCCATCCGACGCGGCTCTATTACTACCA
>JALYVW010000139.1 GCA_030853005.1 Vulcanimicrobiota bacterium | reverse complement strand
ACGGAGGTTGACGTCCTCCGTGGCTATGAATTTTCGGGCGGCGTTCGGGTCAACGAGTGAGCCCTGCGCCCATTGGGGGTCGATCAATGCGCTCTGCTACCATCCTTGGCTTTCAAGCGTGCGAGCTTGTTCGGCCACGGATTCCTCAGCAAAGCCGAGTTGGCGCAGGCGGTCAGCAAGTGAGGGCGCGCATGGCGTAGCGCGGCGTGCATTCGCCATAGCCAAAAGCTTCTCGAATGCTTTCCGTCCGTCGACATTGGGCATGGAGAGCGTTGCGAGGAGCTGCGGCTTGTCGTCAAAGCGCTGCGCAATCGTGTCACTGCGATCACCAATCATTTCACGCCAACATATGCTTAATTCGCGCAGCGCCCATAGGCGGCGAATGTGCTCCGCACGCGGCTGGGATGCTTCAGAAGACCACGCGTAGAGCGTGGGACGTGAGACCCCAATAACCCGTGCGAGTTCTGAAGCGTTGAGTTGAAAGTTTGAGCGGATCTCGTTGAGGATTGAACGCAGTGACGAAGCTTCGATCGCAATTTCCGGCGCGATGGCTTCAACGCTGAATAATTGAATAGTGTGCGTGCCGTTGGTGATCGGTGGTGGCGCGGTCAGGCCGGTGCTTATAAAAAGAAGTGACGTAAGGGTTATCGCGGGGATCGTAAGATTGCTCGTCGACGACGGGTGACGCTCCACGAGGGCCGTGCCGTTAGGTGACGTCATTTTTTACCCCACAACTCACGAGCTTTATCAGTTGCACATTCGTTAAACGCCCGTGCGATCGCATCATGCAAATCTGCGAGTAGTGATTGGGACCGAGCGATGGAAAATGGCTCCTTGCACTCAAGATAGTGGTCAAAATCAAGCGTACCGATGCGTTGGCCGTCGGGAACGCTGACCTTCGGCAGCTCAAGGCTTGCTACAGCCACATCGGGCGGTAGTATGTTTGGCGCGTCGTTAGTAGTAAATCTGATAACGATCGTGCCAAGTTCGGTTTGCCCGAAGTAAATAGTGCTGTGGTGAAGCGTCTTTGCGCCGATCTTCGGACCGGAAATACCGATGACTGCTAGATCCAAATAAGTGGCGAACTTTTCGCCAGCATCCCAGTTTGGGGTGACGACATCTACATAGCGGAGGCCGACGCGCTCAAACAGGCTGATTCCAGCAACGCCGTGTACGGCTTGGAGTACCTCAATGATTTTGGGAAGTGTTTCTTCATAGGTGGTGTACCGAACGGCCTGATACGCCACGTAGTTGTTTGCGAGAACGATGCCTGTTTGCCGATCTGCTGCAAAAAATGTCCAAAGGGAATTGTTTTCGATTTTCGGTGGCGCCGGGGGCGCAAAGATGACATTGTGCGCCTCGATCTCTGCGTACAATGGGTAGCCCAGTTTACGAACGTGCTCCTGAATGGTGCTCACGTGGTCGGCCATTGCTAAAATGGGGCTAAACCGCACCTGCGCCAAGAAGTAGACCAGGGGGGACTTGTCCAGCACCAGAGGGTCAAGGCTTCGCTGGATCTCGGTGCTTTCCACGGGACACACTTTACACGTAACTTAACACCCTCCTATCGACTTTGGCCAGGGGATGCTGCGGTGACGGTTGAGGTCTTTGGGGCGATTGGGGACGGGTGTGCTCCTAGAGGCTCCAGGGCACGGAATTACGAGCGCACTGTGACGGCGTATTTAAGCGCAACCGGAGGGCACTGGGGGCCGCCGTCCTCGGCATACGGCACGCGGGCCCGGGGCGGCATATGGTGCGCTTAAGGAACGGCATATCCCACGCATTTTTCATGCAGCGAGGCTTGCCCTGAGCCTTATCCCATCATCAAAATAAGATTTGCGCACCGCCCTGCTAATCGTCTATCTTTAAATACTATCTTTAATCTGACTGTACGACAAGCCGGTCTGACTGGAGCATTGACCACGACGATGGCTTTGCCGTGGTTCAAGAGGGCTCTTGGCCACCCTTAATGCCGCCGAGTTGCAGGGGCCACGTGGAGACTCGCAACTCAAGGAGCTCGCCTCGGGGAGCACCGCGGTTATGACCCAAGACCTCATCCGGCGGCTGCGCGAAGTCATTTCGCAATTCGATGAGTCGGAGAACGGGTGATGCTGAACCGGTGCCGATTTTTCCGGGACGAAACGCTACCGTGCGGTCATTTGGCGCAACGAATGGAACGAACCAGAGTCGCGCACGCAGCGCACGCCGCGCGATCGGCGACGACGCCGGTCCGCTGCCCGGCCTGCGGGCTGATTGTACGCGCCCGATTCATTCGGGCAGACTAAGGACGTAGTATTGAATCCGAAGTGCCATCGTTAGGAGCGCAAAAGCTAACGCTTTTGAACGGTTTGAATTGACGTCGCGGCTGTTCCATGAGCCGGCCTCGCGAATGTTGCGCCCAGGGAATTAAGCAATCCGTATTTCGCCAAAGATATGCCAGGCAGCGTGCTGACGTTTGACGCGGGCCTTTTTGAACCACGGCCAGACCCTGGCTGTAGATTCGGGAGAGGCGCGCCCTGCAACTGGGCGCGGGTCCTGTAGCGCGGGTAATTGAATACAAAATGAATGCCTACCACTGGCAAATCATGAATGAGGTGAGTAATGAAAGAGATCAACCTTTTATTCCAACATGAGAGGGAGACGAAGAATACTGTGGTCTTCTCCGAAGTCCTTAATGAAGAACACGCAGTGGCCGCAATCGGGACCCTGTATCTGCAAAAACCCGTGCACAGGGAATTGGGCGCCCCTAAAAGTCTGAGCATACAACTGCGGTCCGCCGCGGGCCGGCCGGAAGCACTGGTATAAAGGCCGAGATCGTCACCGTTATTGTTCAGGGCACTTAACCTTAGAGGGCTTCAGGTTTCAAACATTAGCCACGTTGCATTTCGATGAGGAGGCTCGAGGACTTTAAGAAAAGGCAACTGTTCGCGGCATTTTACCGGACGGTTTAAGAATGGGCCATTTTATGAGCCGGTGGAAATGTCAATAACAACAACTTTAGGACCACTGCGGATATCCTCCGAGAAGCACGGTCCTCGGCCTAAATCCAAAGCGCGATGGCCGCTCATTAAAAACACTTGAGAGTTCCGCATGTCAAAATCCTCAATATAGGCTCTTATACCCGCGCAGATTTTCTCTCGCGTGACCTGTTAATGCGCCGCTAGGGCGTGAAGATGTCGCAGAGCCAGAGCAACCCCCTGTATAGTCGCGGTGACTGCCATGAGGGCTTTGGCCCCGTTGTGGGGCGTGGGCCTGTAAACCGGATTGTGTTAGCCACTGCTTCCCCTTGCAGGGCAAATTACGTTTTCCATGGGACCACTCGGCATGGGCC
>JALYVW010000138.1 GCA_030853005.1 Vulcanimicrobiota bacterium | reverse complement strand
TCATTATCCGGTCATCGGCATGAACACCGTACCCTATAGCAGACTGCCGTCCGAGCAAGCATTCCGGAGAGCAACTAGAAGCCTCGATAAGCATCAGCTTGTTGGAGGATACATGTCTTTAGAACTCTTTAATTCTTTGGCGACCTTCGGTACGTTCTTGGTTATTGCGGCGACGGCAGTCGCAGCACTCAGGCAGTTGCGCCACATGCGTGGTAGCAACCAAATTGCCGCGCTAAGTGACCTTTTCGAAACGCAAGGGGGCACGGCATTTGTATCGGCAAGGCAATTCGTTGCTACTGGACTTCCTGAGAAGATGCAGGACCCGGCATTTCGCCACCAACTCGTAGACTTCAAAGCACGTAGCGAAGAAAACGCGCTCTTGATCGCTAAGATTACTACCGTTGGCAATTTTTTCGAAGAAACAGGAGTACTCGTAAGGAGCGGCCTCGTGGACCGGGAGTTTTTTCTCCAAATGTACAGCAGCAACGTCGCAGCCTCGTGGGATGCGCTCAGCGAAGCGACGGCGGTTTGGCGCGAACGCGCTGGTCCGTCTCTTTTTGAACATTTTGAGTTCTTAACCGTGCTTTCACAGGATTGGATCGCAAAGCATTCGTCCGGCGTTTATCCCGCGAACGTTCGCCGGCTCGAGCTGCCGAACAAATGGCGTAGCGCCGACGAGCAATATGCGGCATCACTTGCGACATAGCGGCGGCGTATCAATGGCATCACAAGCGCCGAATCTGCGGCGTAAGGAGAAGCAATGAGGGATCGATTAAGCCGCACCTTAAGGGCTCTTTCAAGATTTGGATTGAGATGCCCACGGTAGGCGGTAAGCGCAAGCGTGAAGTCCAAATCGTCCGCGGTACTCGTAAAGAGGCGGAAGCGAAACTTGCTGAGCGCATTTCGGCGATTGAGGCATGTTCCGCGACCCCATAACGGGGCAAGCGTGGCAGCCTGACCGCTTCTCGTCCGCGTTCTATTACCAAGCGCACAAGGCTGGTATCGCCGTTAGTTTCCATGGGCTGCGTCATAGTTTCGCCACGATCGCGGGACGCGCAGGCGTGCCCATGAAGGTTATCAGCGAAACGCTCGGCCATTCGACCATGGCACTTACAGCAGACCTGTACTCGCACGTCTTTGGCGACTCTAAGAGCGAGGCGGCGCTGTTAATCGGGGATGCGTTAGCGAGGGGACGCGAGGCTGGCTAATGGTTTCCGTCACCCATCCGTTGCCCGGAACGCAACGTGCGCCGGAAACCCTTATAACTAAGGACGTAAATGGTAGTGACGTGTAGCCATGAGTTATGCCGCGGATAGGCGGAGAGGTAATAAATTTGGGTCGCCCCCCACTTTTTAGTCCGCGGCAGGACCGGAAATCGCGACTGATAGTGTGAGATTCGCGGCTCGTCGAGCAAACTCTTCGGGAGTGAGATCGCCAAGCGAACTGTGTGGATGATTCGTGTTGTAATCGATACGCCATGCTGCAGCTTGCAGTTGCGCATCGAAGAGTGAATTGAACCAATTTGGATTCAGCAATTCTTGACGCACGCGGTTGTTGAAAGATTCGCAAAAAGCGTTGTCAGATGGGCGCCCCGGCCGCGAGAAGGCGAGCTTCACGTGTGTCCAATAGGCCCATTGATCCAGCTGCAAAGAAACGAACTCAGGGCCGTTGTCGCAATGGATGCGATCGGGGGCTCCACGCTGTGCGACCGCCCGCTGTAGAACCTCGACAACCTGCGGTGATTTGAAGCCATAATCGACTTCCAAGGCAACACTCTCGCGGCTAAAGGTATCGACTATGGTTAGGAGCCGAATTTTGGTGCCATCCGCGAGGATGTCGTGCATGAAGTCCATGGCCCAACTCTGATTGGGCGCCATCGATGGAACGACGGCGTCTCGAACGGCTGCTGCCCGCCGGCGACGTGGCGTTTTCGTACGTATTGCAAGGCCCTCTGAGCGGTAGATGCGGGCGACACGCTTGATATTTACCAGCCAACCTTCCCGGCGAAGGAGGACGTAAATACGCCGTTGCCCGTACCGGATGCGCGTCGCGGCAAGTTCTCTAATACGCATTCGTAGCGGCGCATCGTCGTTGCTGCGAAGCGGGCGGTAACGCACCGCACGACGGTTCACCCTCAGAATTTCGCACGCGCGTCTTTCGCTCAGGCGCCAAGTCTTGCGGATTTCCGGGAGCACCGTCTTGCGACGCACCCGGCTCACCATTTTTTTTTGAGCACGTCTTGTAGAACGTGCCGATCCAGCGTCAGATCTGCGACAACTTGTTTGAGGCGGTTGTTCTCGTCGCGAAGTTGGCGTAGCTCACGAATTTCGGGCGTTCCGAGCGAGCCGAACCGTTTCTTCCAGACGTAGAACGTCGCTTCGCTGATCCCGAGCTTACGGGTAATATCGGCAACCGGCGTCCCAATTTCGGCTTGCCGCAGGGCAGCGGCGATCTGTTCGTCGGAGTAGCGGGATTTGCGCACGGGCGGACCTCCTTGGTCGGTGAAGTTCACCGCGATTTCCTGGTTTTCCGTGGAGCAATAACTTGGGAGTGGACCCCTTCCACGACAGTATTCTACTGAAGTCTGGAACGATGAGATTAAACGCCTTGGGTATGATCACGGCTTCGGAAAGATCGCGGATCTCCTTGCCGTCGGTCTTGCGATCGTCGTCCATTATTGCTTCGCCGGCGCGAACGATTCAACCGTAAATGGACCGGCAACGCGAACGAACGACCGGTCCACCAAAGGCTGATTCCAAAGGTAACTCGGCTCCGCATAGCGCCGAATAGCGCGATCAATCTCATCGAGGTCTAGACCTTCGACTATGTCTGGATTGTTCGCAATACTCGTGAGGCCGACTTGCGGCACGCGGCTGTAAACGAATCCCTTCGATATGTCACCACGAGCCGGCATGGAGAAACTGCGCCTCGCCGGTAGACTCATTGCCCCTGAAAACACTTTGCGCTACCTTCGATTTCTGGACGATTTTCCGGCGTTTGCGCTGAACAGCTTTTGGGATGACACACTCAGTCGCTTTAACAATGATAGGCGTTATGCCGTTCAAACCGCGGCCAAGATAATTGAGCGTTGCATTGTGATGGCAAGCGATCCCGGAGACCTTGTTCTCGATCCAACGTGCGGCGGTGGAACTATGGCCTATTGCGCTGAGAAGTGGGGACGACGATGGATAACGATGGACACTTCCCGCGTGGCGCTAATGCTGACGCGCGAACGGCTACTTTCCGCCCGATTTCCGTACTTTGTCCTAGCGGATACCCAAGACGGGAGGTTGCAGGATGCGAGGCTATCTGGATTTCCGACGCCGACCGATC
>JALYVW010000014.1 GCA_030853005.1 Vulcanimicrobiota bacterium | reverse complement strand
TCGAGGTTACCGGTCTGGATTTCTGCGTGCCGATGCTCAACGGCGCTCGCGCGCGCGCGCAGCGAGACGCTCGCGGCCGGGCGACGTTCGTCGAGGGAGACGTCATGGCGCTCCCATTCCCGGATGCGGCTTTCGAGGGCGCGACGATGGGGTTTTCCTTGCGCAACGTGGTCGATATCGACGCAACCCTGCGGGAGATCAGACGCGTGCTCAAACCGGGATCGCGCTTTGTGAACCTCGACGTCAGCAAGGCGCCGAACAAGGCGTTTAAGGCCCTGTTCGATGTGTACTTTTACCGCTTGGTTCCCGTTATCGGCGGATTGGTGGGCGGATCAAAACAGGCGTACAGCTACCTGCCGCAATCGCTGACGCATCATCCGGATGCGCGGGCTTTGCAAGAGCGTTTCACGCAAGCCGGCTTTTCAGGTGCGGGAGTCATCCCCCTCATGGGCGGCGCAATCGCGATTCATTTCGGGACGGCCTGATGTTGGAACGAACGCTCGAAGATGACGCGCATCTGTTCGATCTCATCGAGGATTTTTTTCGCTCGGGATTTAGCACCGACAACCCGCTCATAACCGAAGCGATAAAACGCATGCTGGCTGCCGGCGGCAAGCGTTTGCGCCCGCGCATGACCTTGCTCGCGGCTCAAGCCGGGGGCTCGGATCCGCGCGCCCATCTGCCGCTTGCAGCGTATATGGAGTTGATTCACGTCGCGACGTTGATTCACGACGACGTCGTGGACAACGCCGACACGCGGCGCGGCGTCAATGCAACCGCCATAGATTACGGTAATCGCATCAGCGTGCTCGCGGGCGATTATCTGTTCGCCTGGATCTTCAAAAACGTTACCGCCGGCTATCCCCATCCCGTTCCGAACATTCTTTCTTCGACCCTTGCCGATATTTGTGACGGCGAAGTCCTGCAGTTGCGCGCGCTGGGGGACGTTACACTTACCCTACCTGCATATACCGAGATCGTTCGCAAAAAAACTGCATCCCTCTTCGCCGCCTCTGCGGAGTGCGGCGCGATTATGGGCGGCAGCGGGGCGAAGGCGATCGACGCGCTGCGCGATTACGGAACGAATTACGGGATCGCATTTCAAATCCGGGACGACGTTCTGGACGTTACGGAAGCGTCGGCCACAATCGGCAAGCCCGCTGGCAACGACCTTCGGGAACGTAAGATGACGATTCCATTAATTTTTGCCTTACGCGATGCCGGAGACGAATTTTGCCACGCCGCCGAACGTTTCTTCGATGGCAAGGACGAGGCGCAGGCGGCAGTGCTCGAGGGCATCGCACGATTCGGCGTGGAGCCCTCCCTCGACCACGCGGCCCGCTATACGGATCGAGCGAAGCAGGACCTGAAGTCGATTGACGAAGGTCCGGCGAAAGCCGAGTTGATCCGGTTAGCGGATGCGTTGGCCTCGCGCTAACGAAGGAGTATCACATGATCGTCCACCCTATCCTCGCATTCGCGAGCCCCGAAATCATCGGCATCGTCGTCATCTTAGGCGTCTTGCTCTTCGGCGCCGAGAAGCTACCGAAGTTGGCGCGCAGCGCCGGACAAGCCAAGAAAGAGTTTCTGGTCGGGCAGGCCGACGCCGATGCAGCAGCGGCTCGCGCTAGCGAAGAAGCACGTCTGCGAGCGCAAAGCGCCGCGGCGGACCCGATGAACTACGTTAGCGAAACCTCCATCGGTGGCACGAACGTTCCACCGCCGACGCCCGGAAAAGGAACGCAAAGCAGCTAGCGAGTGGTAGTCGCGCAGCCGCCCGATGTCCGGTCCGAAAACGGATGGGATCAAAAAGAGATGGGCTTCATGGAGCATCTTCGCGAGCTCCGCACGCGCTTGCTCATTGCCGTGGGCACCATCGTGGGGCTCGGGCTCGTGCTTTTCTGGCCATCCCAGTTCGTCATTCCTTGGCTCGCTCACGCCTATTTCGGAAACACGGCCTTACATGCGTTCGGTCCGGCCGACGTCATTCTCGTCGAGTTCAAGTTTTCGATCTATGGCGCCATCGTCTTGGGCCTGCCCGTCATCCTATACCAAGTGTGGATGTTCATCGTTCCGGCGTTTCATCCAAAAACGCGCTCCGTGGTCTACGCTTACGTGGCCCCGTCCCTGCTCCTCGCCGCCATGGGGATCGCGTTCGCGCATTTTGTCGTCTTGCCGCGCGTCGTACGGGCGCTCTTGGGGATCACCAACCACGTCGCGACGCCAACGTTCGGGATTGAATCGACAATTAATTTCATCCTGATCCTCCTGCTCGCATTCGCGCTCATTTTTCAAACGCCGGTCATCATGATCGTACTCGCGCGCATCGGCATCATCAACGCGCAAGGGCTAAGAAAATGGCGGCGGTATGCGTTCTTTGGATTCTTCGTGCTCGGCGCCATCGTCGCGCCGGACGGCAACCCCCTCACGATGGCCATGTTGGCGCTGCCGATGTACGTCTTGTACGAAGTCGGCCTCCTGCTCATCGTCCTGCTTGAGAAGTCGTGGCGTCGCGGAGCCGTCACATACTAGCTTGAGCACATGGCAGTAGCGGCAAAGCCGAACCCGCTCGGGGCGCTCTACGACGACTTCGTCCGCACGTTTTCAAACGTGCTTTTCGCGGTCTCACTGTTCGTCGTATGGGGCCTGATGACGTTGGTCGGCGTTATCGTGGACCAAGGAAAAGACCCGAGCGTCTACTTTGCAACATACGCGCCGGCGCTGGCCCGGTTGATCCTACGCTTAGGGCTGGACAATATCTATCATACGATCGCCTACGTCGGAATCATCGGATTGATTCTCGTATCGCTGGCTGTGTGCACGTTCAAGCGCGTGATTCCCGCGCGATTGCCGGCGCTGCGGCCGGTGCTCGTAGAAAGCATTCCCTTGCACGCAACGATCGTCATCGCCGGCGACGAGGCCGGGGTGCGCGCGCGCATCGAACGTTTTTTCCGCTCGCGCGGGTGGCACGTGCGCAAACGCGAGTTTGGCGGCACCGAGTGGACCTTCGCGGATAAGCAAAACTGGGCGCGGCGCGGCGTCCTCGTTGCCCACATTGGATTCGTCATCATCGCCGCCGGCACGACGATCTACTGGGCGCGCGGATTTGACGGAGAGACAGCCGTCGTGGCCGGGCAAACGGTCGACGTCCCGCGCGCGCAGGCATCCATCCGCTTAAACGGCTTCCATTTTGCCGTGCAGCCCATCCTTACCAAAAGCGGCATGGTCTACCAGCCAACCGATTACGTCTCCAGCGTTACCGTCGCCGGAAAGGATGGCGTTCCGCACGCGGCCACGATTCGCGTCAACCATCCCATCGACATCGGCGGGACGCTCTTTTACCAAGCCAGCTACGGGTTTGCCGTAAACTTGCGCGTGACGCATGACGGCGTGCGCGCTCCCGCACTTTCGGACCGTACCTATTTCACAGGCGACTCGCTGCAAATTCCGGGGTCGTCGCGGAGCGTGCAAGTTGCCCAATTTGTGCCGACGATCGACAAGGCGACGGGTCAGCCTTCGGCCGACCCGCGGATCAACAATCCGGGCGTGGTGCTCGACGTCCTCGAGGGCGGCCAAGCCGGTCCGGCCGCGCTCGTGCCGATGCGGACGTGGGTCGATGTCGGCAGTGGTTGGCGCGTCACGCCCGAGAAGTATGCACTCGTCAGCGGAATCCAGTACCGCTACGATCCCGGCGTACAACTCGTCGGCATCGGTGCATTCGTGCTGCTGGCCGGCCTCATCATTTCGTTCTACTTCCTCCCGGCGCGCCTTTACGTGCGCGTCGACCCGGATGCCAGCGGGAAATCCGTGAAGGTCGGCATTGCGGCAACCACCGTCAAGGGGTACGATATTTTCGAAACCCAGTTCCGCGACTTGGTCGCGAGATTTGCCGAGGCCACCTAATGCCCGCCCATGCCATGCCGCTCGATGAAGTGCTTATCATTATCGCCCTTGGCGCGTACGTCACCGGCGCACTCGCACTTCTCGGATACTTTTTTTTGCGTGAGGAGTGGCTCAAGCATTTGGGCGTTCCCCTCGCCGTCGCCGGCTGCGTCGCGCAATTCGCTCAGCTGATCGCGCGCTATCAGATCACCCATGTGTGGCCGCTCCTCAACCTCTACGGCTCGCTCTCGCTGTTCGCCGCGATGTCGGTGGCGATCTTCGCGGTCTTCGCCTGGCGTTACAAACTCTGGTTTGCCGGCGGTTTCGTGCTGGCCATCGCCGCTATTTTTCTGGCCTACGGCGTCACGTGGAATGAAGGCACCATGCCGGCGGTCCCATCCTTGCAGTCGTACTGGGCAAAAATCCACGTTCCGCTGGTCGTTTCTTCATACTCTGCCTTCATGATCGCCTTCGTGCTTTCCGCACTTTACCTCGTTAAATACTATTTCGAACGATCGCTGGGCACGCGTGCGAACGCCCGCGCCGCTGCGCTGACCACGCCCGAAGGCGCGACGTTCTTCTCGAGCGCCAACGTGCAGATCGGCAAACCGCTCGTCCAAAAAGATACGCCAGCAACGGCAGTGGCAGCCGCGGAAGGCAACACCGTCGCCCAATGGTTTTACCTGCTACCGTCGCTCGCGCAGCTGGACGTGATGACGTATCGCGTCGTCGCGGTCGGCCTACCGCTGCTTACGATCGGTATCATTACGGGCGCCATGTGGGCGCACGAAGCCTGGGGAGCATACTGGCAATGGGATCCGAAGGAAACCGCAGCGCTCTTCTCCTGGATCACCTACGCCATCTACATGCATCTGCACACGCGCAATGCGTGGCGCGGGATGCGCAGCTCCTGGGTCAGCGTCGCCGGCTTCGTCACGATCATCTTTTGCTACCTGGGCGTGAACATCTTCATCAGCGGTTTGCACAGCTATAAGATGTAATGGTCCGGATCACGGATCTTCATGCGGGGATGACGGGCCGAGCGCCCGGGCACGCATCTGGAGGACGCTCAAACCAAGGATGGCGGGCGAAGCGGCACCCAAGGAGCGCTACTTCAGAACCTCGTGCATCCCAACTCTCGAGGCTCAGAGCTTTGTAGAGGCCGCCGCGTAGAGGGCAGCGGTAGAATCGGTGGGAAAGATTCGCGCAATCTCACCCCGTCTACCAAAGAGAGCAAGCTTTGTCGAACGTCAACGCAGCCGACGCAGGCCATCGCCGGGGCATCAGCGCCTACGACGACCCGGGAACGCCCGAAGAGATCACGCGCCGCACGTTTATGGTCAATGCGACTATGGTCGTGGGGGGACTCATCGGTTTGGGTCTCGCGATTCCCATCGTCGGGTCGCTGATTCCCGACGTCGGCGCCGGGGCCGGCTCGTGGACTCCGCTCAACGAAAAAGAATTCAAGCAGCTTCAGGCGGCCACGGACAAGCCGGTCTCGATCGATTTTACGCTGCGCAGCAAAGACTCGTATTTGCCGGAGCATTCGCTCGCGGAATCGGTGTGGGGTATTAAGACCGACCTCTCGCGCTTTGAAAAAGCGCGACCCGATCTCTTTGGACCGAACGGAAAAGCCAACTTGCCGTATCAGGCGGTCAACATGGGCTTCGTCATCTTCAGCCCGATTTGCCCGCATCTGGGCTGCCGGTACGATTATCACGCCGACACAAACAACTTTGCCTGCCCATGTCATGGTTCGCAGTTCGATAATCAAGGAAAGCACACGGCCGGGCCGGCAGCACGCGGCTTGGACCCGTTGCCATTGCGCGAACGCAGCGGAGAGGCCCAGATCACGTGGATTCGTTACGCTCCAACCGTACCCGACCGCATCGTCGTGTCGTACAAAAACTAATCGCCGCAGATAGAGATTAGATCACTCATGTTGAATTGGATCGAACGACGCACGGGTTTCGTGAGCATGACCAAGGACTTCCTCACGGAAGACATCCCCGGCGGCGCAAGCTATTGGTACGTGTTCGGCAGCGCGACGCTCTTTGCGATGATATTGCAAATTGCAACCGGCATTTTCCTAACGTTCTTCTACGCGCCTTCCGCCGACACCGCATGGGAATCGACGCGTTCGATGTACGTGCATCCGCTGCAGCACCTCGTATTGAGCATTCATTACTGGGGCGCGTCGGCGATGATCGCCCTCGTTTTCTTGCACTTGCTACAAGTTGTCATTTGGGGCGCATACAAGGCCCCGCGCGAGTTGCAGTGGATCGTCGGAATCTTGCTGTTGCTCGTCACCATGATCTTGGGGCTGAGCGGGTATCTGCTACCGTGGGATAGCGACGCATACGCGGCATCGCAGGTGGCAATCAATCTCACCCTGACGGCACCGATCATCGGGCCACTCATCCAGCAATTCGCGCAAGACGGTACGACGATGGGCACGCTCACGATCAACCGTTTCTTCGGATTGCACGTCTGGCTCATGCCGGCAGCGCTCGTTCTCCTGACCGGCGCGCACTTGGCAATCTTCCGTTGGAACGGCCCCGCGGGACCGCCGGTCGAGGATCCGCGCCCGCTGCGTCCCGGCCGCTTCTGGCCCGATCAAATGTTCATGGACGCGGTCGCATCGTTCTTGATTTTCGCGCTCGTGCTCGCGCTCGCATTGATCGCGCCGCCGTATCTCGATGCGAAGGCGGACCCGGCCACGCTCGCATCGTTCACGCCTTACCCGGCGTGGTATTTCCTCGATCTCTTCGGACTGCTGCAGATCGTTCCGGGCAATTACGAAATCGTGGGCGCGCTCGTCATCCCCGGCGTCGCGACGATGATTCTGTTCTTACTGCCCTGGCTCGACCGAAGCACGACGCGCACGCTTGGGTCGCGCAAGCCGATCCTCTGGCTACTCGCGGTGTCACTTGCAATCATTTGGGGCCTCACGATTTGGAGTCAGCTCGGCATCATGTCGAAGGAAGCCGCCGGAACGCCGAGCGCGCCCGAATCGCAGATCCTCGCCTCTGAGCCTGCGAGTCCGCAGAACACCGTTGCCGGCGGAAGCGCCGCCGCCGCGGCCCCTGGCGGAGACATGTCGCCGTCAGCGCAGGCCGGCCAGTCGGTCTATCAGCAAAATTGTTCCACGTGTCACGGGGCCGCGGGGATGGGCCAACCCGGCGCGTTCCCGCCATTGGTCGATAACCCGGTGGTCACGGGCGACAAAAAAACGGTCGTGCACATTTTGGTGCATGGGCTGCACGGCCAGATCTCCGTTAAAGGCGTGCAATACAACGGGCAGATGCCGCAATGGAAATCGCTCTCGGTGAAGGATCTTGCCAACGTCGCCACCTTCATTCGCTCCGGCTTGGGAACCAATCATGGTTCCCCGGTTACCGAAAAAGACGTTGCCCCGCAGATGAAATAGGCGCTACCGGCAGGGCGCTCCATCAAATAAAAAAAGCTGCGCTTTTGCGGCGTGCATCATCGCCGTCCGTCGTCGGCCGTACGTAGGGTCGTTGAGCGGGCGCACGATCGGAGCGACGACCCACACGCGCGGCGCCGCGCAAATGACGCTGCGCGGTTCCACGCCGTCGACGCTGGACGTAGCATCCGGTTGCGCGAGGACGTACACGTGCGGACGCGTATAGAAAACGAGAGCGTTCCCGCCGGAAACGTTTTGAATGGCGACGGCGTCGCCATCGTGCCGGTGCGAATCGATGAAGTTTGCCAGAACGGGAACCGGCTTGAACCGTTCGGCGGCCGGTAGTGCGAGCACCGCCAGAAAGAGCACAGCCAACGCGGTCGCACCGCCCAAGACGTACGGCCCGGCAACTTTCGTATCCTCGCGCAGAAAGAGCGCAAAGGTTGCTAGGCTGCCCAAAAAGATTGCGCCCCCCACAAAAAGCAGATCGCGCGCGACGCCCTGCAAATCTCCGGTCAAACGATTATCCCGCGAAAACAGAACGACCGCGATGGCGACGAGTGCAATCGTCACCGGAACCGCCGCAGCGGAAACGAGCAGCGACCGGCTGCGGAATTTGCGCACGGTTTCATTAAAATAAAAGGCCGCCAAGAGCGCGAGAGCCGGCATCTCGAGCGCGATGTAATTCGGCAGCTTCGTCTTCGCGAAGCTGAAAAAAATAAGCGGAGTCGCGATCCAACAAAATGCCAGCCGCAGCAGCCCGCGCACGGTGCGCGCGTTTCGGTCGCGTTCGCTTTCCTTGCGCAGAGCGCCGATGCCATACGCTATCGACGACGGAACGAACGCAATCCACGGAAAGAATCCCAAAATAAGGACCGGCAAGTAGTACCAAACTGGGCCGCTCTGATTCTCGATCGTGGCGGTGTAGCGGCCAAACGTGTAATGACCGATGAGCTCGACGATCGACTGCGCCCCACTACGCGACCCGAGCCCGATAAACCACGGCGCAACGATGGCGAGGAAAGCCACGATCCCGCCAATCCAGGCTCCGCGGCTCGGAAGCCGGATTGACTCGTGACGCGATTGCCAAACGGCGTAGGGGACGATGACGAGTAACGCGATCGCCGGCGCAACCGGCCCTTTGGTCAGAAATCCGAGCGCCGCGGCAACGCAACCCCAAACGAACGCTGCGTCAGATTTTTCCTCAAGTGCGCCAAACCACAAAAAAATCGTTAGCGTAACGAACATGTCCAACAATGCGTCCATGATGGCCAGGCGGCCCATCACAGCCTGCATCAGGCACGTCGAAAGAATGACGCTTGCATAAATGCCGACACGCTCGCCCGCCTGGCGCGTCACCGCGAAGGCCGTTACGGCGCCCATAACCACGGTAGCGAGCGCCGCCGGTAGCCGAAGGGCGAGCGTCCCGGTTCCCAAAACCTTCGCAAAAAGTGCCGCGATCCAAAAATAGAGCGGCGGTTGCACGTACCAGGGCGCTCCGTTTAAATGCAGGACGACCCAGTCGTGAAATAAGAGGACTTCGCGCGCCACCTCACCGTATGCCGTCTCGCTGTTATCCCAGAGCGTCCCATTTCCAAGTCCTGGAAAAGTAACGACCGCGGCGATTGCGGCTCCGATGAGCGCGGCTCGTACTGGTGGGCGCATGGGCGGCAGTTTTGTCCACCCCAGCAGCGAAGTCATTTGAACGCTCATGTCGTTTCCAATTACGCTCAACCTCGCCGGCCGCCGCGTGGTGGTCGTTGGGGCCGGTTCCGTTGCCGCGCGTCGCATTGCCGCTTTGGTCGCCGCGGGCGCTACCGTGTGTGCTATAGCGCCCGATGTCTCGAACGACGTTCGCGACGCACTCGCCCTCGAGAGCGAAATTTTGGAACGGCCCTACCGTGAGGGCGACCTGGACGGCGCGCATCTTGTTATTGCGGCGACGAACGACGACGAAACGAACGAGCGCGTGACTTCCGACGCGCTGCGCCGGGGCGTGTGGGTCTGCGATGCCGCTGCGCCCGAACGTGGCAACGTGACGATTCCCGCCGTCGTCCGCGTCGGCGACCTGACGTTTGCAGTCGAAAGCGGGGGCGCTTCGCCCGCCTTTTCCGCACGCATCGCCCGCGAAATCGCAAAAACGTTTGGTCCGGGCTACGGCACCGCAGCGCGCGCCCTCGCTGGAATGCGTACGTATGTAAAAGCCGCGCTTCCGCTCGAATACCGCGCACCCGTACTCCGGGCGCTGGCCGACCTGCCGATCGAACGGCTCGCGACGATGGACCGCGTCGAAGCCGAACACGAAGTGGAAGATGTCATGAAATCGCTTTCCGGAGCTTCATCTACTGCGCCGGCAACGTTCGTCTGTGCCACGCGTGCGAGCAAACTTGCGGTGACGCAAGCAAAGATCGTGGCCGCACGCTTAGCACTGCTCGGTACCGCGACCAAACTCCTCACGGTAACGACGACGGGAGACCGCGTGCAAGATCGCGCCCTCGCGGCGATCGGCTCGGAAAGCCTGTTCGTCAAAGAGCTGGAAACCACGTTGCGCGACCACCGTGCGGATTACGCAGTCCATTCTTGCAAAGATCTTCCGAGCGAATTGCCCTCCGACATGACCATCGCTGCCATTTCCGCGCGCGAAGATGCCCGCGACGCTTTCTGCAGCGAACGGTACGCTACGTTTTGGGATCTTCCGGCCGGCGCGAGCGTCGGGACATCCAGCTTGCGGCGCCGAGCGCAGCTAGCCAATTTACGCGACGACCTCGAGTACCGGGACATCCGGGGAAATGTCGATACGCGGTTGCGTAAATTGCGCGACGGGGAGTTCGACGCAATCGTGCTGGCTTGCGCCGGCCTCAAACGGCTTGGCGTTTCCGCGACGCATACCGTTGCGTTCGAAACCCACGAACTCGTGCCAGCCGTCGGCCAGGGCGCGCTCGCGGTTGAGACGCGCGTCTCGGATCAGCGATCGATCGCCGCGCTGCGCGCGGCCGTTAACGACGACGTTTCCGAGCGCACAATCGCTTGCGAACGAGCAGCGCTCGCGTCGTTGCAGGGCGGATGCCAAGCACCGATCGGCATTTATGCAGTGTACGGCGCGCCGAACGAGTTGGTCGTGCACGGAGTCGTCGCAACCCTCGACGGAAAGCGATGCGTTCGCGCGCAGATCGCGGCCACGGCGGGAGGTATGGAATCGGCGAGAGCCCTCGGGCTCGCATTGGCCGACGCGTTGCGTGCCGAAGGCGCGCAAACGCTCCTGGACGCGTATCCTCGTCCGCTCATGCTTCCGCTCGCCGGCAAGCTCGTACTCGTTCCCCGCACGCAAGAACGGCCGAGCTCGATCGCGGCGGCGCTGCGGGCCGACGGGGCGCAAGTGGTCGAAGTGCGCGCCGGAGAAGGCAACGCCGCGGAGCTGCTCGCGCGCGAACCGCACGCCATCGTTTTCGCGTCCAGCGGATCCGTCGACGCCGCCGCCGATCTTCTCGTGGCATGGCAGCGCTCGCCGCACCGTCCGTTCGTCGCCGCGATGGGGCCGCGCTCGGGCGCGGCCGCGAGCGCTGCCGGATTTGCGCCGGACATCGTTGCTTCGGAAGCGTCCGTCGACGCACTCGTCGGCGAACTGCGCCGGCATCTTCTCGGGTCGGAGGTTTTGTGAAGGATCGTCATCGCCCACGCAGGCTTCGCCGCGGAGCTGCGATACGTGGATTGGTCCGCGAACATCGCGTTAGCGTCGAGCAGCTGATCGCACCGCTTTTCGTGGTCGGACGAGAAAGCTCGGCCGGCGAAATCGCTACCATGCCCGGAATTTTTCGCTATTCCGTTGAGGGCGCGCTAAAAGAAGCGAAAACGCTCGATGCCCTGGGGCTACGCAGCGTCTTGCTCTTCGGTATCCCGGATTTCAAAGACGGCCTGGCCTCGCGTAATGCCGATCCGGAGGGCGTCGTGCAACGCGCGGCGCGTTCGATCAAAACGGCGCTGCCCGATTCGCTCGTGATTGCGGATTTGTGTAACTGCGAATATACCGACCACGGACATTGCGGTGTCATCGGTGCGGATGGCGACGTGGACAACGACGCGACCATCAAAATCTTGGTCGAAACCGCGCTGACGTATGCCGACAGCGGCGTCGACGTCATCGCTCCCTCCGACATGATGGACGGACGCGTCGGTGAGATTCGCGACGCGCTCGACGAAGCGGGGCACGAACGGGTCGCCATCATGGCTTACAGCGCGAAATACGCATCGGCTTTTTACGGACCGTTCCGCGAGGCTGTGGAAAGTACGCCGGCCTTTGGCGACCGGCGGTCCTACCAAATGGATCCTCCGAACGTGCGCGAAGCGCTGCGCGAAATTCAGCTCGACCTCGAACAGGGCGCCGATATCGTGATGATCAAGCCCGGCATGCCGTACCTCGACGTGGTGCGCGCGGCGCGTGACGCCTTTGACGCCCCCATCGCCGTCTATAACGTGAGCGGGGAATACGCGATGATCAAGGCCGCTGCCGCCAACGGCTGGATCGATGAGGAACGCGCGGTGGACGAAGTGCTCCACGGCTTTGTTCGCGCGGGCGCCGATGCGATCATCACCTATTTTGCAAAGAGTTTTGCAGCGCGCAATGCCTCATCTGCTCGCTGACACATCGGTGGTCATACTCGCGGGGGGCCGCGCAACGCGCTTTCCCGGCAAGCTTCTTGCCGATGCGGGCGGCATGTCGCTTGCCGTTCGGGTGGCGAACAACGTCCGCGATGTGGGGCCAATCGTCATGTCCGTCGCTGCGGGAACGCCCTCCGACCGGTACGCATCGATCCACTGCGCTGTCGTAGAAGATGATCTACCGGGCCGCGGGCCACTCGGCGGCGTCGTTTCCGCCGCCCGAACCGTCACCACTCCTTGGCTTTTTGTCGTGGCCGGCGACGCTCCGTTCATAAAAAGCGTGCATCTCGTGGCAATGGCCGCGGAGCGCCGCCCCGGCATCGAGGCGATTGTCGCCACGCATGGAAACCCGCCCGAAATGCAACCGCTCTGCGGGCTCTACGATCGTGAAGCGCTCTTGCGCGAGGCCGAGGCCGAGCTGCGGTCGGGGCGGGGCGCGGTGCGTGCGGTCGTCGGTCGTTTGCACGCGCAGGATTTCCCGTTCGCGGATCCGCTTGTCGTCGCAAGCATCAATACGCCGGCAGAGTACGACCGGTACCTCGCGAGGGCTCTTTTTTGAAAATAGAACGCTCGATTTCGGCGTTTTCACGTGCGCGCCGTTCGATCGCAGGTGGTGTCAATTCACCCGTACGCGCCTTTCGCGCCGTGGGCGGGTCTCCGGTCTTCTTCGGACGCGGGTCGGGTGCGTATCTCTACGATATCGAGGGGCACGAATTCACCGACTACGTGCTTTCCTGGGGGCCGCTGATTCTCGGCCACGCTCATTCGGCGGTGGTCAAAGCCATCGTTCACGCCGCCCAACGGGGAAGTTCCTTTGGAGCTCCTACGGAAGCGGAAAGCGAACTCGCCGAGCTCGTCTGTGCGATGGTACCGTCGATCGAGCGCGTTCGCTTTACCTCCAGCGGAACGGAAGCAACGATGAGCGCCGTCCGCTTGGCGCGCGGCTATACGGGGCGCGACAAGATCGTTAAGTTCGCGGGCTGCTATCACGGACACGCGGATGCATTCCTTATAGCGGCCGGATCTGGAGCGCTAACCAACGGCATACCCAACTCGCCCGGTGTGACGTCCGCAACGGCCAACGACACGATCGTGTTGCCCTTTAACGACGCAAACGCCGTTGCGGAGATATTCGCGGCGCAGGGCAGCGCGATCGCCGCCGTCATCGTCGAACCGTATCCCGGCAACATGGGACTCGTCCTTCCGCAGCCGGGCTTTTTGCAAACGTTGCGCGACCTCTGCACGCGCTACGGCACTATCCTGATCTTCGACGAGGTGATGACCGGCTTTCGCGTCGCGCGCGGCGGTGCGCAAGAGCGCGAAAACGTCTTTCCAGACCTTACGACGCTTGGAAAAGTGGTGGGCGGCGGCTTGCCGGTCGGCGCTTTCGGCGGGCGCGCCGACATCATGGCGCATCTCGCTCCCGAAGGACCGGTGTACCAAGCGGGCACGTTATCGGGAAATCCGTTAGCGATGGCCGCCGGAATTGCAACGCTGCGGGCGTTGCAAAACGATCCGGTCGTATACGAGTATTTGGAAGTGATGACCAAACTGCTCGCGGACGGTCTTCACGAGGTGTTTAAAAAATACGACGTTCCGCATTATGCGACGCGCGCCGGGTCGATGTTCTGCACGTTCTTCTGCGCAGGTCCCGTGCACGACCTCGAAACCGCGATGCAGTCGGATACCACGCTCTTCGCGAAGTACTTCCACGCGATGCTCGAACTTGGTTTTTACTTCGCCCCCTCACAATACGAAGCCGGATTCGTTTCCACGGCGCACACAACGCGAGACGTAGAACGTACTTTAGAAGCCGCCGACCATACGCTCGCTCGGATCGTTCCGGCGGCGGCGCGTTGATGTTCGATTCACTCGCGCAGACCGCAGCGGTGCTCGAGGGCACAAAATCCGGGCGGACCGGTTTCGCCGACGTTTCCATTCCGCGCCTTTTCGCCTATCATCGCGCGTTGAGCGAGGCCCATACCGGCGGAAAGACCGTCATTACGTCGCACGGCCTAGCGGCGGCGCTCGGCCACACGATCGCATCTACGCAAATTCGGAAAGATCTTTCGGCCATCGGCGGACTGGGACGCCGTGGCCAAGGCTATGCGATAAAACCGCTAGTGAGCCATCTGGCGCTCGTCCTAGGATTGGAGCGTGACTGGCGCATCGCGATCGTCGGCTTCGGCTATTTGGGCCATGCCTTTGCAACCTTCGTTACCGCACGCGAGAAGCGATTTCAGGTGAAGGCGATTTTCGATATCGCCCCCTCGGTCATCGGTACGGTATGGCAAGGCGTCGACGTCTGCCACGCCGACCGCATCGAAGATGTCCTCCACGATGCGCGATGCGACATCGGTGTGGTCGCCGTACCGGCAGCGGCGGCGCAGAGCACGGCCGAGCGGCTGTGTTCGCTTGGCGTCCGCGCAATATTGAATTTCGCGCCGAGCTCGCTTCAACTACACGGCCCCACAATCGTGCGCAACATCGATCTTGCGGGCGAACTGTCGATTCTCACACACCGTCTCTGTTTCGAGGCCGGTACCTGATGCCGTTGGTATGCCTTGGGCTTTCGCACCAAACGGCGCCCGTGGGCGTGCGCGAGCGCCATGCGTTTCCGCCCTCGCGCATGACCGAAGCGCTCGTCGCGCTGCGGGATTACGCTGCCGTGCGCGAAGCGGCTATGTTGCAAACCTGCGGGCGGCTCGAAATATACGCCGAGCTTGAAGACTACGAAACCGGCGTCGAGCAATTGAAATCGTTCCTGGGACATTTCCGGCATGGTTCGGTCGAGTACGACCTCGAGCCGTACATGTATACGCTGCTCGGGCGCCAGGCGATCGAACATCTTTTCCGCGTCAGCACCGGGCTCGATTCCATGCTCTTGGGCGAAGCGGAAATTCTCGCGCAGGTCAAAGACGCGTACGTGCAAGCACACCACGCGCGTTCGCTCGGAAAAACGTTGCACCGTCTGTTTCGCGAGGCCATGAGTGCAGGCAAAGCCGCCCGCTCGCAGACGCGCATTGGCGACGAATCGTCTTCGGTCGCGACGGCCGCAATCGACTTGGTGAAAGCTCGGCTCGGCCCGCTAGCTTCGTGCTCCGTACTGGTCATCGGTGCGGGGAAAATGGGGCGAACCGCGGCAAAGCGTCTGCGCTTGGAGGGTGCGCAACGCCTCGTCGTCACCAACCGCACCGTTTCGCGCGCGCAAGATCTCGTCGCCGACATAGGCTTCGGCCAGGCGGTGGAAATGCCGGGCCTGACCGACGCCCTCGCGGCTGCCGACGTCGTCGTCACCTCGACGGGGGCCTCACATTTTATCGTTAACGCAGAAAAAGTGGCGGAGGCGATGTCGCGCCGACCGGGCCGCCCACTGTTGTTTTTGGATATCGCCGTTCCGCGCGACGTCGACCCGGCCGTCATGGACATTCCCAACGTCGGACTCGCCGACATCGATGCGCTCAAATCGGTAATCGACCAGAAGCTGGAGGTTCGGCGCGAAGCCATCCCCCACGTCGAGGAGATCGTTGGCGAATATGTGGATCGGTTCGCCAGCTGGTACCGTTCGCGGACGGCCGTCCCCGTCATCGCGTCGCTTCATCGCAAGGCCGAAACCATCCGCGCAACGGAAGTCGAGCGGCTATTCGGGCGATGCCCCGATCTGAGCGAGCGGGAGAAAATGCTCATTACCGGCGCCTCGCTGACGATCATTTCCAAACTCTTACACACCGCCGTAACGAAAGTTCGCGACAAAGCGGCGAACAACCACATCGACGCCGTAGCGCACGCCCAAATTCTCGATGATCTTTTCGAATTGAACGTGACCGGGGAGCTCGCAAAATTTCTTGCAGCGAGCCCCGGATCCGATGCCGCAGACTAAACGCGGAAAAGTTTTTCTCGTCGGCGCAGGGCCCGGGGATCCCGGGCTTCTTACATTACGGGCCGCCGCGGTGCTCTCCGAATGTGAAGTGTTACTGTACGACGCATTGGCATCGGACGCGACGGTGGCTCTGGCAGCTCCCTCCAGTGAAAAGGTCTTCGTTGGAAAGCGCGGCGGAACGCATGCCATGCCGCAGAGCCAAATTGAGGAACTTTTGGTCGCGCACGCACGCGCCGGGAAATTTGTGGTGCGACTCAAGGGCGGCGACCCGTTCGTTTTTGGCAGGGGCGGCGAAGAAGCGCAATCGCTCGCGCAAGCAGGCATCCCATTTGAAGTCGTTCCCGGCATGACCTCGGCGATCGCGGCACCCGCATACGCCGGTATCCCGGTCACGCATCGCGACTGCAACACGGCCTTTACCATTGCAACGGGGCACGAAGATCCCGAAAAGCCCGAGTCGACCATCGACTGGGACGGGCTCGCCGACCCGCACCAAACCCTCGTCCTGCTCATGGCGATGGGCAATCTCGCCGAGATCGCGCGAAAGCTGCAAGAACGTGGTTTGCCGCCGGATCGCCCGGTCGCGGTCATTCGTAACGGGACGCGGCCGTCGCAAGAGACGCTCGTGTCGACGCTCGCCGGCGTCGCCGCTGACGTCGAACGCGCGGGGTTGGGCGCGCCGGCAATCGTCGTTGTAGGTGACGTCGTAAGGTTTCGCGACGAGCTGCGCTGGTTCGATCGATCGGCGCTGTTCGGTAAGCGCGTGTTAGTGACGCGACCGGGCGATCGGAGCGCGGACATTGCCTCGGCCCTGCTCTCGCGCGGCGCGCAGCCTGTCCTCGCTCCGACCGTTCGGATCGAACGGCCGGAAGAGCTACGCCAAGCGAGCGCGCGAGCGGCGCGCGAAGCCGGATCGTACGAATGGCTAGCGTTCACGAGCAGCTACGGCGTCGAGATCTTCTTCGCTTCGCTTGCCGAAGCGGGCCTCGACGCTCGGCGCATCGGCACGGCGCGCGTTGCCGCGATCGGGCCGAAGACCGCCGAGACGCTGCAACGTTTCGGCGTCAAAGCCGACGCGATTCCGCCCCGCTACGTCGAAGAAGATCTCGCCGCCACGCTCGTCGATGCGACGGCATCCGGCTCGCGGATTTTGCTGTTCGGTGCGCGCGAGTCCCGAGGCGCGCTCGCACGGATACTTGCCGAAGCCGGGCGCGATGTCGTGACGATTGCAGCCTATGCAACCGTCATGTGCGATGTGGACGGATTTGCCGACATCGTTTGCGGATGCGATGTCTTGACCTTTACGAGCGAAAGCACGGTGCGCGGTTTTGCCCATAACCTGGGCGGCGACGATGCCGCCGTCACCGCATCGCGCGGAAAGTTGGTCGCATGCATCGGACCGATCACGGCGCAGAGCGCGCGCGCGATCGGCCTCGAGGTAAGCGTTGAGTCGACACAGTCCACCGTGGACGGTATGCTCGACGCCATCGAAACGTGCCGGTAATACCCACCGCGATCGTCCTCGCGTCGGCTGCGGGCGCCGCCTACCTTGCCGCACGACTGCAGGCCCTTACTTGGGACGGTGCGATCGCGGCGTTTGTCGTCGGCGCGTGTGCTTTTGGATTTCTCGGAATCGCTGGGGCGGCAACGCTGTTTGCATTTTTTATTCCGGCCGCGCTCCTCTCGCGTTACGGACGCTCCCGCAAACGCGTCCTCGCCGACGTTCCGAAAGCGGGCGCGCGCACGGCGACCCAAGTGTTAGCCAACGGTGGCGTCGCCGCGCTCTGCGCCGTCTTTGCGTTCCGGTCGCCGCTGCTGGTGGCGGCTTTTGTGGGCGCGTTTGCGGCTGCTGCGGCGGACACGTGGGCGACGGAAATCGGTACGCTTGCCCGAGGCGCTCCGCGTTCCATCCTTTCGGGCCGCCCGCTCGCGACGGGACTGTCGGGCGGCGTCACGCTCGCCGGAACGTTTGCGGAGATCTGCGGCGCCTGCGTGGTCGGCGTCGTCGCTTCCGCCTTCGGGCTCATTCCTTGGTGGATTGCCGCGACCGCCGGCCTCGTCGGTGCGACGGCAGACTCGGTGCTTGGCGCGACGATGCAAACGTTGCGACATTGTCCGGTCTGCTCGAGGAACTGCGAAACGAATCCGCACACGTGCGGAACGCCGACCCGTGCGGTTCGCGGATGGCTCTGGTTCGGCAACGACGCCGTGAACCTCTCGGCCACGGCGATCGGCGCTGCGTCCGCGCTAGCTGCCGTACTTCTTTTGTAAATGCGCGATGATGGCATCGTCATCGTCCGCAATCACTGTTTCACCATCAACCAGCGTTGGAATGCCCGTTTGTCCCGACACCGCTTTCACGTTCTTGCGTTCGGCGTGGCTGGGCGGTTCGTTCACGATCTTATAATCGAGCAGCAAATCGGTCATCTCCGCACGGACACGCGCACAGTAGGGGCACCATTCGGCCTGGTAGAGCACGAGGTCGGTATCGCGCAAAGTCTCTCCTTTAGCGAGGGGCCGTCACAGCCGCAGTCGTAGGGGTGTTTTGAAGATTTGAATCGAGGACGCCAGCGTGCTCTCTGCCCCAGGACCAAAACCGTCGTTCCGTCTGTTGCGTCGCGCGTTCGCTGCTTCGGTTGCCGCGCACGTCCTGTTCGCGCTGGTTCTTCCGCGTCAGACACTCGATCAAACCTCCGGAGCCGCGCGCATCGAAACGATTACCGTCGCTGCGGTCGCCCGGATTTCGGTTCGGCGGCGCTCGCAGCCCTACCGGACCACCCTCGCCCCAAAGCGCGACCGGCGCAGAGACGCACGTCCCGAAGCAAGCGCGGTCCACACCAATCGGCCTTCGAACGTTCGGGCCCGGCCCGCTCCGCCGCACATCGCGTCTGCGGGGAAGGCGCTCCTGCCCTCGTCCTCAGTAGCGATGGGGCCCAAACCCGAAGGCGCCGTCGCAGCGGTCGCCGCAACCGCGAAGCCGGCGTCCGCCGCAGCGTTCCCCGCGGGACCTCCCTCACCCGGTGCGCCGCAACCGGCGCCGAGCAACCAATCCAAAGCCGAGACCGGAGGGGTTATGCCGTTCGGTGCTGCGTTTCCGGAACCGATTCTCGATCCGCACGTGCGCAGCGAATTGATGCGGCGTTTCTCAACCTCGCATGCAACGCTTACGATCACTGTTGGCGACGACGGTCGAACCAAGACGGTGCGCATCGCGCCACCTCTCGATGCCAAAACCGAAACGGAAATCCGTCAAATCTTGGCGGTTGCGAATTGGGATGCAGCCGTGTGCGGTGGCGGGATCTCGTGCGAGGCTCAGGCCGTTATTAAATTATAGTAAGCCGCGCTCGGATCGGAGTTCCGAGCCCCGCTAACGGACCGCCTCCAACGATCCCTTCGACGCGAAATCCGCGCGCAAGAATTCGCTCCTGTGCGGCTCCTCCCGGAGCGGCGTCTATGAAGCCAAGGTCCGCGAGGTTCATGCCGCCGCGCGGAGCGCGTGCGAACACGATCGCGGATCCCGGGTGGCTGCGCAGCCGCGTGCGCACGAATCGGCGCTGCGCGATCTCGTGGCGATCCGCAGCGAGCTGCATCGTGTAGAGGGCGCAAAGCGCCGCGTCGAGCGAGCCGTCAACGCGCAAAAAGCCCCGGCGATCCAACGGGCGCGCAACGCTCACGGGGAGGTAGACGTCGGCGATCTCGCGCGCGAGAAACCTCGCGTTCCAAAAAATGGCTTGTCGCCCACGGTACGCCCACTCGGCAGCGAAGCGCGTCGCAAGGGCCAGGGCATCGCCCGCCTCGATTTCGCATACCGCAAAAACGTCCGCACCTGCCGCGGCAAAAAACGCGGCTAGCGACCGCATGGCGCCCGCGCGTGCTAAACGGTGGGCCCGAACGTAGGCGACGGTTACAGAATCGATTTCCCGAGGCCCGAGCATATGAGGCCGACCGCGAGTGCGGCGGTTTGATTACGGTTGTCGAGAATCGGATTGATCTCAACCATCTCGATCGAGCCGAGTTGCCCGGACTCGGCGAGCATCTCCATCGCCAGGTGCGCTTCGCGATAACTCAAGCCGCCTTTGACCGGAGTGCCGGTCCCGGGAGCCTCGCTCGGATCGATGCCGTCCATATCAAACGACACGTGAATGCTCCCCTCGCCCGCTCCGGCGATCCGAACGGCTTGCTCCATAACGCCCGTCATGCCCATGCGGTCCACATCGCTCATTGTAAACGCGCGCACGCCGGAATCACGCAGGTGTTGCTTCTCAATCGCATCGACATCGCGCAGCCCGATCTGCACGGTGCGAGCCGGATCCGCGTCGCCGCGTTGAATCGCAAACCAGAGCGGCATACCGTGTACGTTACCGGATGGCGAACTCTCGGGATCGTTGAAGTCACTGTGCGCATCGATCCAAACCAGTCCCGCGGCGCGCCCGCGCGCTTTGGCTAATCCGCGCAGCGTGCCGATGGCAATCGAGTGATCGCCCCCAAGGACGATCGGGAATCCGCCCTCGCGCACGGAATTCTCAACGATACCGGCAAGATGTTCGCAGACCGAATCGATAACGTCGAAATACTTGGCGCCCGCGTTTTGCATCTCCAGCGACTCGCGTATGGGAACGTGTACGTTTCCATGATCGTGGATGTGGTCGATGCCCAGCGCTTTTAGCCGGTCGCCCAACCTCGCGTAGCGGACGGCGTAGGGACCCATGTCGACGCCGCGGCGGCTGGCGCCCAAGTCCATTGGTACGCCGATGATATCGGCACGCGAGACGCGATCGTGCGCGGGTACGGTACTCACGGGGAAGCCGCTTCGCCGGCCTGCGCCGCCATGACCTCGTCGTGGGGCGCCTCCGTCAACGCGGGTTTGGCTTCTTCGATGCTCACCTTCGGCGGAAAGATGTGGATCATCATTACGCGTAGCATACCGGCGATCGGCACGGAAACGAACATTCCTAAGATGCCACCGAGCTCGCCACCGATGAGGATCGCCAGCAATACCGCCAGCGGGCTCAATGACAATGAGCGGCTTACGATGTTGGGCGCGATGAAGTGGCCTTCGATTTGAAAGATGACGACGAATCCGACGGTGACCAACAGCGCCGAGTACATCCCGTTATTGATGGCTGCCAAAGCCAAGGCCGGAAGCCACGCAAGAAACGCGCCAACGTAAGGAATGAGATCGCCGACGGCTGCGATGAGCCCGATGAGCAAAGCGTACGGGACGTGAAAAATGAGCAGCACGGCGGTTATCATGATGCCCACGGTAGCGCCGACAAGCATTTGCCCGCGAATGAATCCGCCGATCACTTGCTCGAGTTCGCTCAAAATATCGAGGGTGGCGTTGCGCCGCGGCTCGGGAATGGTCGCGATAAAGACGCGTTTGAGATGCTCTGAATCGAGCAGCAGATAGGCGGCCAGCACCGGCACGACGATGAAGGTCGCAAAAAGCGCGAAGGTTCCGACCAGAAAAGAAAGCGTCTTCGAAGCGGTTTGCGTTCCGTGCATTCGCACATACGAAACCATTTGATCGGGGAAGTGTATTGCTTCGTTCTTTAGCCACAAAGGGGCGCGGCGCACGAGCGGGTTATTCGGATCTTGTACGAAGTCGCGAACGCGCTGATCGATGAGCGGCAGGATATGACCGACTTGCATCGCGTCGTTGACGAGCGCCGGGATGAGAAAATAGACGCCAAGTACGACGAGCGCAATAATGACCGCATACACGATCAGGATGGCCACGACGAGCGGCAACTTCCGGTTTAGCCAGCGAACGACCGGATAGATGATGTAGGCGAAGAAGATCGCGCCGACGAGGATGAACGTAATGGAGCCCAGTCGGGCGAGAAATTGCCAGAGATACCCGAAGAGGTAGAGTCCCAAGACCGCCGCAAGCAGCACCTTCAACGCGAAGTTTAAACGGTTCTCGGTCAGCCAGGCGTAAGCTTTGGGCGGCTTTTCCTCGTTCATAATGCTCTCATTCCACGAATACCGCTTCGAGGCCCGGGGCGGACCTCCGGTTCGAAGGCCTAAGAACGCGACAGTGCGTACACTTGCCCGATGAAGCACTTTGCGTCGTTAACCGTTTTGGCGGCCGCGTTTTTGATGCTGCCGGCTTGCAGCAGCCACCGGGCTCTCGGACCGAGCGCCGGACAGTTGAGCCTCGCGATGGTGACCGATGTGGGCGGGCTTGGGGACAAATCGTTCAACGATTCGGCATATCGCGGCTTGCTGCAAGCCAAAACCGATCTGGGCGCGTTCGTTCAAGTCTTACAATCGCGTTCCGCGGCGGACTATGAGCCCAATCTCGCCGCGCTGACCAATCGACATCCTTCGATGATTTATGCGATCGGCTTCCTGATGAACGCCGACCTCGATCAGATCGCCAAACAAAATCCCAAACAGCGCTACGCCATCGTCGACGCCGTCGTAGACGAGCCGAACGTCGTGTCGGCAACGTTTAAGGAAGAGGACGGCTCGTTTCTGGCCGGCGCGCTGGCGGCGCTCGTGAGCAAAACGCACCATATCGCGTTTCTGGGAGGCCAAGATATCCCGCTCCTACGCAAGTTTGAGGCGGGCTTCTTCGCCGGCGCGCGCGAGGTCGATCCAAACACGCGCGTGGACGTAAAATACGTTGACTCGTTCGTGGACGTCGCCGCGGGCCAAGAGCTTGCGAACGTTCTCTACAGTGGTGGCGCGGACGTGATCTTTGCGGCCGCCGGAAAGGCCGGCCTCGGCGCCATCAATGCGGCCAAGGCGCGTTCGGGAGCGTACGTCATCGGCGTCGACTCGGATCAAGACGGACTGGCCCCTGGAAAAATTTTAACTTCCATGGTCAAACACGTAGACGTAGCCGTCCTCGATATCGCGCGCGGTGTGAAGAACGGCAAGACGCCGAGCGGGCATCTCGTGCTCGGTCTCAAAGAGCACGCCGTCGGCTTGACGGACTTCGCCTATACGAAGAAAACGATTGGGGACAAAACGCTAGCGCGAATTGCCGTACTGCGCAACGCGATCGTTAGCGGAAAAATCGTGCCTCCTTCAACGCGTCAGGCGCTGGCGGCGTTTACGCCTGTGAAAATTTAACCTGGAGAGCGCGCTCGCTCTCCAGGGGATTTGCAAGCGTTATCCAGGCGTCACCGCCGTGGACGGCGTCGACCTGGACGTGCTACCCGGGGAAGTGCACGCACTCGTTGGAGAAAATGGGGCCGGAAAATCGACCCTTGCGAATATCGCGTTCGGCGCCGTGCAAGCGGACTCGGGAACGGTTCGCGCGCGTGGGGCCGTAGGGCTCGTTCACCAGCATTTCGAGCTCGTCGGACGCCTGCGCGTGTGGGAAAACATTTTGCTAGGCCGCGAACCGCGGCGCGGATTCCAGATCGACGCGCGCACGGCGCGCGAGCGCGTGCGAGCGCTGGCGGAAAGAAACGGGTTGGCGATCGACCCCGATGCATTCGTCGACGATCTCGCCGTCGGGATTCGACAAAGGGTCGAGCTCTTGCGCGAATTGCAACGCGAACCAGCAGTACTTCTCCTCGACGAACCGACCGCCGCACTGGCTCCTGCTGAAATTGCAGCGTTTTTCCAAACCATTTTGGAGTTGGCTGCGCGCGGCACCGCCATCCTCGTCGTCACTCACAAACTCCAGGAAGTCATCCAGTACAGCAGCCGCGTCACCGTTATGCGTCATGGAAAGATCGTCGCACGCTTTCGCACCGCGGAGACCGACGCGGGCGCGATTGCGCGAGCGATGGTTGGGGGGGAGACGCCGGCGATTGCCGCCCGCGAGTCCGGCGGGAACGCTCCGCGCTTCTCCGCACTTCACGTCAGCGCCGGAACCGGGGCGGCCGCGATTCGCGACGTAACGTTCGACGTGCGCGCGTGCGAAATCGTGGGCATAGCGGGCGTTGAAGGGAACGGCCAAACCGCGTTGGCCGACGCGGTTGCCGGGATGATCCCCTATGGCGGAACCATCACCGTAGATGGACGGCGGACGACGATTCCGCAAGACCGCAATGCTGAAGCGCTCGTCATGGATTGGTCGATTGCCGACAACGCGATTCTCGGCACGCAACGAAGCGCTCGCGCGCGCAAGGGATGGCTGATCGACCGGGCCGCCGCACGCGACGACGCGGCGAGCATCGTCGAGCGCTTCGACGTGCGTTGCGCTTCACTCGACGTGGCCGTAAAAACACTTTCCGGTGGAAACCAGCAGAAACTCGTCGTCGGGCGGGCACTGCTCCACGATCCGCAGTTTGTCTTAGCCTATCAGCCCACGCGCGGCATCGACGTCGGCGCTGCGGCGCTCGTGCAGTCGCGGCTGATGGAGGCGCGAAACGGGGGCGCGGCCATACTGCTGATCTCGTTTGACCTCGATGAAATTCTCGCGCTCGCGGATCGAGTGCTCGTGTTCTACCGCGGCGCAATCGCCGGTTCGTTCGATCGCGCTCGCGCCCAGCGCGACGCCATCGGCGCGTTAATGGCGGGTGGGACGTGAAACGGCGCATGTTCTGGCTCACCGGGCCCGCCGGCGCCGTAACCATAGCCATGGTGCTCGCGGCACTCGCGATGCTCGCAGCAGGCGTCAGTCCGCTCGCCGGATTCGGCGCGCTCGTCGGCGGCGCGCTCGGCGGAAAGACGCAGATCGCCGAAACGCTCGTACAAACGACGGCGCTGCTCTTCCCCGCGCTCGGAATCGCGCTCGCTTTTCGCGCCGGCCTCTTTAACATCGGTGCCGAGGGCCAGCTGGTCGCCGGTGCGTTGGTGGCCGGAGCGATCGGGGCACACTTGCACGTGGCCACGCCGCTTGCGGTCATCGTCTTGCTTGCGGCGGGGCTGCTCGGCGGCGGTTTTTGGGGCGCCATAGCCGGCTGGATGCGCGCGCGATTTCACGCAAACGAAGTTATTTCGACCCTGATGCTCAATTTCGTAATCGCCGCGCTCGCGAACTATCTGGTTTCCGGCCCGCTCCGTCCTTCGGTCGCTGCCGGCGCGGAGACCGGTGTCATGGCCGTTCGAGAATGGTGGCCGCTGCTCGTTCCGCAAACGCGATTATCCATCGCTTTTCCGATCGCACTTGGCGTCGCTGCGCTGCTCTGGTTTGCGCTCAACCGCATGGTCTTCGGCTACGAAGTGCGCGCGCTCGGCCAAGCGCCCGAAGCCGCACGCCGGAGCGGCGTCAACGTCGCTCGTATGACGTTGTTGGCGATGACGCTTTCGGGTGCGATTGCGGGGGCCGGAGGAGCGGCCATCGTCGGCGGCGTGTTGCATCGCTTTAACACGGAGCTTTCCCCCGGGTACGGGTACACCGCAATTGCCGTGGCGCTGGTCGGCGATCTCAACCCGCTGTGGATTTGCGTCGCCGCGTTCGGTTTCGGCGTTCTCGAGGCGGGCGGACTGGCGATGCAGGCGTCGGCAGGTGTTCCAAAAGACGCGATCCGGGTCATCGAGGGTCTCATCGTGCTCGTGCTCGCAGCGCGCCGCTACATCACGACGCGCTCGGAATCGGGCACGATATGAACCTGCACGATTCCGTCGTCGTCACCTTGCTTGCACTGACCATCATTAAAGCCACGCCGATTGCCTATGCAGCGCTCGGCGGCGTCTTGAGCGAACGATCCGGCGTGATCAACATCGGGCTCGAAGGGATGATGACCGCCGGCGCGTTTTTTGCAGTCGTCGTTTCCAACGTTACCGGAAACCCCGTGGTCGGACTGCTGGGCGGCATCCTCGCCGGTGGTTTCCTCGGTTTGATTCTCGGCGTTGCCGCGACGAAGTTCCGGGTCGATCAAATCGTCGCCGGCACGGGCATCAATCTGATCGCCGCAGGCGGCGCCGCGTACGGCCTCGTCGTCATTTTCGCGCAACCAGGAACGAGCCCTCAGGTTCAAGCGTTCGGCTCAAACGTGTGGTGGCTCGTAGGGCTTGCGGCGATGAGTGCCGTCGGGTTGCACGGATTTCTCTATCGCACTCCCTGGGGTCTGCGCCTGCGCGCGTGCGGCGAAAATCCGCGCGCGGTGAAAGATGCGGGTCTGGATCCGCTCAAACTTCGGCTTTATGCGGTCATCGGCAGCGGCGCGCTAGCCGGCCTCGGCGGCGCGTTCCTCTCCATCGGTGAAGTAAACCTGTACTCGGATGGAATGAGCGCCGGTCGCGGGTTCATCGCTCTTGCTGCGGTGATCTTCGGCCGCTGGTCGCCGCTCGGCGCGACGGGAGCGGCACTGTTCTTCGGATTTTTTGAGGCGCTGCAATACGTATTGCAGGGACGCGTTGGTTGGCTCCCAAGCGACGCGATGCAAGCGCTGCCATACGTCGCCGCGCTCTTCGCCCTTGCCGGGCTCGTCGGCCGCGTGCGCGCGCCTGCCTCGGACGGTATTCCATACTAAGCAAAGGCCATTCACTTTCCGCGTCGTAGTGCCGACAATAGTCTTATGCGACGAATCGTACCGTTTGTCGTCATCGCATCGCTGCTTGTAGCGGTGCCCCTATCGGCGCGCGCTCAAAGCGACCCGCTCGTTCCTTTTGCTGCGTTCGGCTCGTCGTTGCGCGCGGCGGCGGCGACGGCTCCGGGTCACATCGCGCTCGAGGTCAAGGACCTCACGACCGGTTACTCATCGGGTATCAATGCCACGCACACGATGCCGGCGGCTTCCACCATTAAAATCCCGATCATGGTCGAAGTTTTCCGCCAAATGCAGCTCGCGAATTTCGATTTCAACCGGCGCGTGGCACTGCTCCCGCAAGACAAGGACTACGGGTCGGGTACGATCTGCGATTCGCCCGTCGGGACGACGTATCCGGTCTCGCAGTTGCTCTCGTCGATGATCGACGTCAGCGATAACACGGCCGCAAACATGTTGATCCGCCTCGTCGGCCGCCACGACATTAACGCGACGATGGCGCAGCTGGGCGCGCCGAGCACCCATCTTTACGATTCCATCCACACGTCCGGTTGGAACATTCGAAACACGCTGCGAACGTCGCCGGCCGATATGGTATCCATC
>JALYVW010000061.1 GCA_030853005.1 Vulcanimicrobiota bacterium | reverse complement strand
CCCCATCGTCGCGCCCTCGAAAGCCACATCCGGGAATGGGAGCGCCATGACGTCTCCCTCGACGAACGTCGCCCGGCCGCGAGCGTCTCGCTGCGCGCGCGCGCGAGCGCCGTTGAGCATCGGCACGCAGAAATCCAGACCGGTAACCTCGAGCGTCGGATCCGTGCGCAGGAGATGAAATGTGACATCACCCGTGCCGCAGCAGAGATCCAAGATCCGCGAACCAGGAGCCGGCTCGAGGAGTGCGATCGCGCGCTTGCGCCAACGCTCGTCCATCCCCGCCGTCATAATGCGATTGGTCAGATCGTAGCGCGGGGCGATGCGCGCGAACATGTCGCGCACGAAGGCACCTTTTTCCGTGTGGGGTGGTCGGACGGTTTCCAGAGAGTTCATCGGCGTGCCCGCTGCTTTCCGAGGCTCCAGCGGGCTTCCTCCGATTTCTAAATCGGCACTGGCGCGAGCCGACCTTTGTCGGTAGGGATTGCGGTGATCTCGCTTTCTTCTCCCGGTCAGGTGCTCGAGTCGATACCCCGGGCGCACCATGTTGAATTGGCTTCCTATATTTTGCGATTCCAAGCGCACGCGAACCATGCATCCGCGTTTAAGCCGCCTGTTCGAGCGCCCTCTCGAGACGTCCGGGAACCGACCCTATGCGGATGCGAGCGGAAAGCGCGCTGCCGGAAACGCGCAGCCGCAGGCCGCCTTCTCGCAGCAGGGCCAATGTGGATCTGCTCGACTCCGTGGCTTCGCCCGAACCGCCGCTCCATGTGAAGGCGGCTATCGTCGACGGCGTCGTGTTTTTGAACGATCGAAACTGGGCGGCTGCCGGCGCCGGGACCATCCTACGTGACGACAGCCATGCCGACGTGCGCGCGCTTCGCGACTCAATCGAATCGCGCGGGACGCACTCCACGCGCCGTCTCGCAACCGACAAGCACTCGGCCCTAGCTCGGGAAGCGGCCGTCCTTGGCAGCGCGCGCCGCTCCGTCGATGTGTGCAGCGAAAGTTTCGGAAGCGACAATCCGGTCTACCTGACATTACGCGCGCTCGCAGCTTGTGGCGTACGATGTCGCGTCGCGGTCAACCGGGTCGAGCTCAATCCACGCGAACGGCGTGCGATCGCCTCGCTGCAGAGCTGCGGCGTCGAGGTGCGCGTCGATGAAAAATTTTGCGTGGCTGACGCTGGGCACGTCTGGATTGGTTCGGCAAACGCGACCTCAACCTACTGCAATGCCACGCAACGAGAGTGGGCCGGCACGACGCGAGCTTCATCGATCGCCGTGACGGTGCGCGCGCGTTTTTCTACGTATTGGGCTGTGGCGAAAAACCCGCCGATTACGGGTTGAGAACGCGCGGTCCGAACACCGTCTGCGCGGCAATCGAGCTCGCTGTCACGATTTCTTCCGTCGTCAGTTTCAGAACTTCTGCAAGTGCCGCAGCCGTTTGCGCCACGAAGGCTGGTTCGTTGCGCTTTCCGCGATGCGGTACGGGGGCGAGATAGGGACAGTCAGTTTCCAAGACGAGCGGCCCAAGCCCGACTGCAGCGACAGCATCGCGCAGGGGCTGCGCCGTTTTAAACGTGAGGACGCCGCCGATCCCCAGATAGAGTCCAAAGCCTTCGACGAACGTTCGGGCTTGGTGGACGTTGCCGGTAAAGCAGTGAACGACGCCGCACATGTCGGCATCCCATTCTTCGCGCAAGATCGTTGTGAAATCGTCAAACGCATCGCGATGATGGAAGATGACCGGCAACTTGCGCGTTCGAGCAAGCCGGATGTGCTCGCGAAGGACGTTCTGCTGCCGTTCCCTCGGCGAATGATTGTAATAATAGTCGAGGCCGGTTTCTCCGATGGCGATCGCTTCGGCGTTCGCGAGCAGCGGGGAAAATGCGCTGACAAGGTCGTCGGGCGCCCCCGTAGCTTCGTGCGGATGAATGCCGACGGAAGCAAACATTCCATACCGCTTGGCGATCTCGATAGCCGCCGCGCTGTCGGCCACATCGCATCCCACGTTGATGACGTTGCGGACGCCCGCGGAACGAAGCCGTTCGACGACGGCATCCCGGTCTTGCGCGAACGCCTCGGCGTGAAGGTGGGCGTGGGTGTCGATCACGCGCTACGTTCGACGACGCGGTTTCGGCCGCGACCCTTGGCCTCATACAGGGCGCGATCCGCGCGTACTAAAAGCGAGTCGACCGAATCGGATATGCTCGCGACCGCTAATCCGAACCACGCCGTTACGGGCGCACCGTGCGCGTGCAGAAAGCCCATTGCTTCAATCGCCTTGCGCAGGCGCTCGGCCGCAGCAGCCGCGCCGTACCCTGGGCTCACAAATTGGTCTCCATGCGCGGGAAAAGCGCGTCGCTGGGTTCGGTTTGCGTGCCGTGTGCGAGGCCTCCCCACCGCAACGCTTGCGCCCAATCGGCTTCGAGTCCGTCTTCCAGCCCGAGTTGCGTCCACATCGCTCTCGTTCGTTCGGGCATAAATGGATGCAGCAGGATGGCGACCCAACGCAGGCCCTCGCACAGATCGTACATGACCGCATCCAATTCGCGATCGCGCCCCTCTTTGTGCAGCGTCCAAGGCTTGCGTTCGTCGATCGAGCGGTTGAGTGCCGTGACGAGCGTCCAAATCTCTTCGAGCGCATCGCGAAACTGCAACGCCAAAACGCGCTCCATGACGCGGTCGCCTAGATCGGCGAACGGCTCCCAAAACGTGTCACCTTGCGGGCCGCGAAGACTGCCGGAATCTGGAACGATTCCCGAGCGATATTTTTGCAACATAACGAGCGAGCGGCGCAGCAGGTTTCCTAAGTCGTTGCCGAGATCGCTGTTATATCGTTGCGCGATCTTCATTTCCGAATACGAAAAGTCGCTTCCGAAAGGTGCCTCGCGCAGCAAGAAATAGCGTATCGCGTCCGCCCCGAACCGTTCCACCAGTGCGAACGGGTCCGCGGCGTTTCCCAGGCTCTTGCCGATTTTTTGACCGTCGATCGTAATCCATCCGTGCGCGAATACCATCTGGGGTGCGGGCTCATTCAAAGCCCAAAGGATGGAAGGCCATATGAGGGTGTGGAAACGTGCAATTTCTTTGCCCACCAACTGCACCGAAGCGGGCCAGTAGGTGTCGAACTTTTCGCCGTCCGGCCACCCGAGCGCTGTAATGTAGTTGAGCAGCGCATCGAACCATACGTAGATGACGCCGCCGTCCGGTATGGGGATTCCCCAATCGAAGGCGGCACGCGAAATGCTGAAATCTTCCAGACCGTCTTCGAGCAACGCGACCATCTCGTTGTACACCGCGCGCGGGCGAACCCACTCCGGGTGAGCCTTGAAATGCGCGAGCAAACGCGCGTTGTAGCTGGAAAGTTTAAAAAACCAGTTCTCTTCTTCAAGCCAGCCCACTTCGCGGCCGCACGTCGGGCATTTTCCATCGACGAGCTTGGACTCGAGCCAAAAGGTTTCGTCCGCGACGCAATACCAGCCCTCGTATTTCCCGCGATAGATATCGCCACTTTGGCGTAGGCGTTCGAACACGGCGAGCACTGCGCGCTCGTGACGCGGCTCGGTCGTTCGAATAAAATCGTCGTAGCGCACGTGGAACGCTGCAAATAGAGATTGCCAGCGTGGCAGGAGGTCGTCACACCACTGCTGCGGAGACTTCCCGTGCTCCGCCGCTGCGTTGGCAACTTTTTGACCGTGTTCGTCGGTGCCCGTTAAAAAAAAGGCAGGCCCACGTGTGCGTGCGGCGCGCGCCAGGACATCGGCGACGATCGTCGTGTATGCGTGTCCGATGTGCGGGTTCCCACTAATGTAATAGATGGGCGTTGTGACGTAAAAGGGCCGTCCCATCGATAAGCCTTATCGCTACGGCTTGCCCGTCTCCCTCCGAAGGCGCTTTTGCTCCGAAGCGAGCGTATAGATCGTTTTCCTGTCTCCGAAGCCCTCGTCGGCGAGCGTTTTGGCAATTGCGGCAACGCTGTGGGACCCGTCCAGGAGTTCGTCGATGCGCTTGTCCCGGAGTGCGGGTTCCGAGACGTCCGGCAGCGCTTCACCGCCCTCGATCACGAAAGCAATCTCACCGCGGACCGGATTTTCAAGTGCGGCGCAAACCTCGGCAGCCGTGCCAAGAATCTGCTGCTCGAACTTCTTCGTGTATTCGCGCACGAGAAAAACCCGCGTTTGCGGTGCGGCCTCGTTCAGGTCGGCAAGGGTCGCGAGAATGCGCCGCGGCGATTCGTACCAGACGCTGGTTTCCCCAGCCCGAACGGACCGCGAAAACTCGGTGCGGCGAGCTGCGGACGTTCGCGGCGGAAACCCGGCAAACCAGAAGCGGCGTAGGTCGAAGCCCGAGAGCACCGCGGCTCCGATGAGCGCACTCGGGCCCGGCAGGACGTCGATGGGAATTCCCGCGGCGCGAGCGGCCGCGCACAAGGCGTTTCCGGGATCCGAGATTCCCGGCATGCCCGCATCGGTGACCACAGCGACGAGGTCCGCACGCGCTCGCTCCAAGATGCCCGGCGTGACCGAACGCGCGTTGTGCTCGTGGTACGTCCAGATTTCCTTGCCGGGTAGATGCAGCGCTGAAAGCAATTTTCGCGCGACTCGTGAGTCTTCGGCCACCACGAGCGAACATTCCGAAAGCGCGTCCGTCGCGCGGAACGTCATGTCGCGGAGATTGCCAAGCGGTGTAGGAACGAACACGAGCGGCATGCCGAGCAATTCCGCGGCGTTTCGGTCGCGCCTCCGCGCAGGCGCTGGGTTAGCGTCCCGTGGAGATGGGCGTAACCGAAATTCTACGGACCAAGCTCATTTCCGAACCGCCGCGAGCGATCGTCGCGATCACGTAATAGGTCGTGGCCGCGCGTACGTGCGGCGGGGCTAATGTGATAACGCCGTCGGAGGGCGAACTGCTTTGAGCCACCGTTTTGCCAGCGGCGTCGGTAAGCGCGATTCGTACGATCCGCTTACGCGAACCGCAAACGCATACCCCGAGCGAATGGAACCTTTCGAAAGCGTCATAACCGGAGCACCCACCGCTGGCGGCTTTGCCGCTTCGGCCGCTCCCGCGCCGTCGGGCGCGAGGACCGATACGCTCACGCTGGATGTGCTACCGCCGGCCAAATTTTCCGCAAAGAATCCGGGTTCGGCGACGTTGTGCCCACGGCGACCATCGGCTCTGCGCTCCGTCCGATGGTCGCGCTGGAATCGTTCGCGCTCGCGTGCGCGCTCTTTGCACTCGGCGCAATCCTAGCGGGCAAGCGATTCGGCGTAGCTCTTCCGTTGGGCCCGGCGTCGCCGCGGCCATACTCCTGGGTTCGGTCTGCGAGATCATTTTCGCTCGGGTATAAAGGGAAGCTATTGCGGCCGTTTCTGCGCGGAAAACCGCGTATAGACGGCGTAGCGCGCGTCGGCGTAGGTTCGCTTCCAGTCGCTGCGGTTTTGCAATGCCTGGTACAAGGGCTGGCTGGTGCTCACGACGATGTCGTCGATGCGGTAACGGCGTGCCAGGGTGTTCCATTCGGGTTTAACGCGCGAGATGGCGATATAGTCGCGCCACACATTTCGCGGAAATGTGTCCGTCCGGCCGTCCACGAAAACGCGAACGTTTGCGTAAGACAAGGCCAGGCTGCACCAGTTGAAGTTTTCACAGAATAGACGACGGGTTCCCGATTTTTTTGCTACGGTCGCAATCGCGCGTACGGGCAAGGTCACTTTTTGCGCGGCTGGTATTGCAAGAATTTGCCATCCCGCTCCAGCCGTCATGGCGATCAGCCAAATCGTCAGCAACACTGCGCCGAGGCGACCCTCCATAAGTATATCGACGCGACGTGCCCGTTGCGTGAGTGCGGCTGGCAGCGCTGCGACGACGATGGGGGCGATCACGATCGCCGCTAGCGGCAAATACCGAATCGCCTGCACGCTCAGCGCGACCCCCGCGGCCACGAGCAAGCGATCTTTCCATCCAGTCTTTACACCGAACACGATCGCGAGTGCCAACAGTGGAACGACGCCGAGCATCCATGATGGCGTATAAATGTCGGGCGGCTGCCACTCCTGGATGGTCGCGCGGATCGGACTGTGTAAAAGAGCGATTGCGAGGGACGGCAGCCGCCACGTTAACGGCGTGAAGAACAGGGCGGCGAAGGTGCCCACAACGATCGCGAGGCTTCGGCGAAACCGCACGCTCCATGCCCGGTCGTCCAGCGCGAGGCCGATCGTTCGGACCGCTACGAAGACCACGGCGATCGGCGCACTCGCGTGGATGTTTGCCCAGAGTGCGACGGTTGGAACGGCGGCAAAACTCCACGGCGAATCGAGTTCCAGAAGCAGCAGCAATGCGGCGAGTAACGGCCATGCTGCGATTTGTGCCCGAACGCCAAACATCTCGGCGATGCTGATCCCAGCCAACAAGACGGCGAGTCCGGTTACACTGCTCGTTGCGCCGCGCATACGCGCGCGCACGGCGGTGAGGAAAAGCGCAAGCCCGCCGAGCAGCGCCACTACTAAGGTGAGAATGACGAATCGCCCGTACGGAAGCGTTTCCGCAACGGCAAGGCCGAGAATCCACTCTTGCGGGATCCAGCGCGCTCCCGCGGCGGTGAATGTCTCGGAGCCCAAGGTATGCGGTAATGCGTGATGGGCGAGGATCCATTTCCCGAGAAAAGCTTGCCACGCAATATCGCCGTCGTGCAACGGATAGTACCAGCCAATCACCGCGAAGCGCATGGTGAAGAGCACGATGGCGAACCAGGCGATCCTCACGGCGCGTGTCTCCGTTCGAAGAGCACACGCCCGCTATCGTCTGCGGCGGCTTGGCGCCAATACCGTCGCCACAGGAGCGATGCGATCGGCGCATCGGCAGGCGCGATGATGGCGGCAACGTTCGCGCGCAGTAGAGAACCTTGCCAGTCTCCATCCGCATTGTCGACCCGGCGCAGCAGCTCGCGCTTTCCAACGTGAGTAAAGCCCGAGCGATCGTCGACCAAAGGCTCTAAGCCGAATTGCGTCGCCGCATCGCACCAAGATGACCGCGTGCACAAGATCAGCGCGTAGCCTTCGTCGGCGAGCGCCTGCCGTTCCAACGCGAGCGGAGAATCGGGCGATGGCGGCAAACCGGCGCGCCATGGAAAGGTCCAGGAGATAGCGACGAGCAGCACGGCCGCTCCCGCAAACCATCGGCCCGTGCTCTTCGAAAATGCAGCAGCGCTAACGGGGTTTACGGATTGAGCGAGCATCGGGATGGCCGCGATTGCGAAAAAGGGCAAGGCACGCGCATCGATCATCGCGAGCAGGGCAAACGCGAAGAACGCAGTGGCGTCGGAACCAAAACGTTTCCTTTGGATGCCGAACCAGCCCGCGAGCACGAGGATCGCTGCAAAAGCGACGACTGCCGCGTTGAGGTTGAGCTGAAAAATCGGCACTCGCTCGTTGCCCACTAAAAGCGTATCGAGGTAGAGCGTTCTCGCACCGTACAGGTTCCAGGGCCAACCGAACTGCAGGAACGCGGCGACCGTCGATGCAGCCGCGGTGAATCCCAAGGTCCGCACGACTCGTGAAAAACGTCGCTCGTGTACCCACACGCCCGCAAACGTGCAGATACACAACAGTGCAATAAATGTCGCGCCTCCGGTCAAGAGGCCCGAGGCAAGAGCGATCACAGGGACCGCATAGATTTCTCTCGCGCGCCGTTCGAGCAGCACGACGACCCACGCAAAAGCAAGCCAGTCGATCGGTTCGAAGCTTATGCCCAACCGCGTCGACATGCACAAGAGGGCCAGCGCGCCGGCAAAAAAGGCGGTTCGCGAATTGGACCCGCGAAGAAAGACGGCATACTGAACCGTCAGGATCGTTCCGGCGGTGGCGATCGCACACGTTGCGCTCACTGCCCAGCCTGCATGAGCGCTCCGCAAGGTGCGTGCAAAAAATCCGGCGCCAATGTGCGCGTCGCCGGCTAGGGCGTAAAGGGACGGAAGCGTTCGCCCGACCGCAAGCGTCACGAGTCCGGCGACGATCGCAAGAAAGATGGACCCGCCGCGCCACGCGACGCGCGTTAGGTCTGCAAGACCTTCAATATCTGCGAAAATTTCGGCGTGCGCCCGTAAAGCAGCATGCCGACGCGGTAGAGCCGTGCGCCGATCCATGCTATCGCAAGCACCGCAAGAATGTTGAGCACGATAGAAAGCGCGAGCTGCCACGCGGGCACGGTACTGACGACGATTCGAGTGAACATCACGAAGGGCGAGACCAGGGGGACGAAGCTCGCTGCGACCACCACCGGCGAATCCGGCACGGCGAGACCGAGAATGCCGATCATGAATCCCCCAATCACGGGAATGAACAGCGGGCCACTGATGCTCCCGAGATCTTCGGTGCGATTGATGAGCGAGCCGACCGCGGCAAACAGCGTGGCCATTTCCAAATACGCGAGGATGAAAAAGACGATGAAGCCCAACAGTTCCGCGGGCCGGACGTCGCCGATCGAAAACTCCAATCCGCCGCTATGCGAACTCGAAGCCGCGGCGGCGGCAGCGGCCGGGTTGTTGCCGGCAAGCGCCCCGACGATGGCCCACATCGCGAGTTGAATGAGCGCTAGCGTGGCCGAGGCGGCTATTTTCCCCCACAGCAGCGCGTTTGGATTGACGGACGCAACCAGCAACTCGGCGATGCGACTGGTCTTCTCCTCGGCGATCGAGCTCATAATGAGCTGACTATTCAACACGATCAAGATGTAGAGGATAAACAGCATCAGGTACGCGATGACGCGAGCGCTGTTGGATTGCTCCGCATTTCCAAATTTTGACGAGATGGATTGGATGACGACGGGCGCTTTCCAGTATCGCGTCACGCGCGCTGCCGAAACGTGCAGTGTCGTTTGCAGTCGCAGAGGCAAGAGGTCGGATTGAATGTCGCGAGCATTAAAATCGCCCGGATCCTTCGAATAGATGATCGCGCGCAAACCGTCGTGCGCGCGCCGCAACTCTAACAAACCCTTCGCGTTGTGATGCGCTTTGAGGTAAGCAGGCGTCGGAACGGTACCCGCCGGCGCGGTGGCGACGATTGTGAAATCCTTGGAAAGCAGTTGCTTCGCGCGTTTAGTCAACCGAGGATCGCCGGAAAGGATGAGCGCGCGCGCCTGAGAGGTATAGGCGGAACCGATCAATTGCGGCGCGCGAATCAACGCGAAAAGGCCGATCGCGCCGATTAAAAGGCCGATGAGGAACGGTCGTGACGTGAGGCGGCGAGCGATCTCGGCCGAGTATACGGTGATAAATTCGCTCATGCGGCACCAGTCTGAATGATTTTTAAGTACATATCGTGGAGCGAGGGCTCGATGGATTCAAAGCGCGTGATCGGCTCCGCCGCGACGAGCTCGCGCAACAGTTGAGGAAGGGCCGCATCGGCCGGGATTTCAACGTCGAGCGCACCGTTCTCGCCCAGCACGCTGCGCGCTCCGGTAACCCGCTCCAAAATCGCACGCACATTTTCTGTGGGAGGCTGCACGCGCAAAACGCGCGTTGGCCAATGCGAACGAAGGTCGGCAAGGGTTCCTCCAGCGCGGTTCTCGCCTGCGGTGATAATGCAGAACGAATCGCACAACGTCTCGAGCTGCCACATTTGATGACTCGAGAGCACGAGGGTCGTGCCGTTTGACTGTAATTCGCGCAGCGTGGCGAGCAGGACGTCGGCGTTTACCGGATCGAGTCCGGAGAACGGTTCGTCCAAAACCAAGAGCTGCGGATCGTGCACCGCAGCGCATGCGACCTGAACTTTTTGCTGATTGCCTTTGGAGAGTTCCGAACACGGTCGGTTGGCATACGCTCCCAAGTCCAAACGTTCGATCCAACGGTCTGTCTTCTGCGACACGGCGGGTTCGGTCATTCCGTGCAGTCGGCCGAAATAGGCGATTTGCGCGCGCGCCTTCATTTTTCCGTAAAGGCCCCGCTCTTCGGGCAAGTATCCGAAGATGCGCCGGGTGTGCGGACCGACGGCCGCGCCGTTCCACGTGACGCGCCCGGCATCGGGTGCGTAAATTCCCAGGATCATGCGCATGGTTGTCGTCTTGCCCGCGCCGTTGGGACCGAGCAATCCAAATGTGGTCCCCGCAGGGATCGAAAATGAGACGTCGCGAACGGCGCGGACCGCACCGAATTCTTTGGCAACGTGATCGACGAGGAGCATCATCGGGCCTTTCTCGGCCGCATGCAGATTCGCCGCTTTATCGAGTGCGGCGAATTTGACTCGTCGTAATGAGTTCGACGCCGCTCGCTCGCATTGCGTCCAGTGCCGCCGCTTCGTCCTCCGGCTTAACGTTCACCGCCGCAATTGCGTCGGTCAACACCAGGGCTTCGAAGCCGTTTTTGATCGCCTCGATCGCGGTAGCTTTCACGCAGTAGTCCGTGGCCAAGCCGCAAACAAAAACGCGCCGGACGCCCTGCTCTCGCAATCGCGCCGCGAGATCGGTTCCGGCGAATCCGCTGTATCCGTCGGTTTCCGGGTCCACGCCTTTGCTGACGACTTCGTCGATGAGTTGCGTTTGAAGGTGCTGCGAAAACTCCGCGCCGCGCGTGTTTTGCAGGCAATGCAAAGGCCACGGTCCGCCGAATTTCGAAAAATACCGATGGTTTTCGGGGTGCCAGTCTCGCGTTGCGTAAACGTGCTCGAACGACGGCATGACGGCATTGACCGGCGCGAATATTCGTTCGCCTTCCGCAACCGCCAGGGTGCCCCCGGGCAGAAAATCGTTTTGGGGATCCACGACGATGAGCGCATCGGTGGATGCGGGCGTTATCGCAGCT
>JALYVW010000137.1 GCA_030853005.1 Vulcanimicrobiota bacterium | reverse complement strand
CGCGAACGATGCGCCCTTTTCGCCCGTTAACGACAGCAAGCGTGCGGCGCCGATACCTCCCAAAAAATCCAGGGAATCCGCATCGTGCAAAACCACGGACTCCGGGTATCGTGACTTGGGCGTACGATTGTACATATGGGCGCGTTCGGCTGCGAGGACGCCAGGCAGTTTCGCCATCGGAAAACCCATCCGCGAGAGCAACGCACCGCTCTGTTGAGCCGCGCAGTCGCCATGTTCCATTTTTCGGTCCGCGCACGGTTGGAACGCCGCCATGTCGTGCAGGAACGACGCCGCGAACAGCACGTCGGCGTCGATATGCACGTTGTCGCCCTGGGCAAGCCGAAGTCCGACCTGATACTTGCGCTCGCTATGTTGCCAACCCCAGGCCGGATGCACGAAGTGCGAACGAGCAAACGTATAGAGCTGCACTTTCCATGGCGCGTCCAACGGGATTCCGGTTGCCGTTTTCGCAGGTTCGGCGCCGGCACAGGCGAGCGTGGGAAGCAAGGCTAGGCAGAGGGTCAATAGCACGGATCGCATGTGTCCGGCTTCTTTGCATCCGCGCGGCTTCCCGCGGCGTTCTAAAGAGTATATGAACGCTCGTTTCTTCCGCTGTCTCCTTTCACTCGCCGCCGCTGCCGTGCTCGTCGGGTCCGCCGCTCTCGCGCTGACGATCGGCATGGGAGCCACACCTGCCCCTGCCGCTACCCCGAAAGGCCTGGACCGTATCGTACTCGCCGGCGGTTGTTTCTGGGGAATGGAAGGCGTGTTTGAACGCGTGAAAGGCGTCAGCGACGTCGTAGCCGGATATTCCGGTGGCAGCGCGTCGACGGCGCATTACGAGCTGGTCGGTACGGAAACCACGGGACATGCCGAAGCGGTCGAGGTGACGTTCGATCCAAAAGTGATCTCGCTGCAGCGCCTTCTCGACGTTTACTTTCGCGTGGCTCACGACCCCACGCAAGTCGACGGACAATTTCCCGATAGCGGCCCGAGCTATCGCTCGGAGATTTTTTACGCAAACGGCGCGCAGCGTTCCGTCGCGCGAAGCGAAATAGCCATGCTCGAGCGCACGCACGCCTTCACGAAGCCGATAGCTACGACGGTCCTGCCACTTCGCGGATTCTATGCCGCAGAGGTGTATCACCAGCACTTCCTGGATCGCAATCCTTCGAATCCTTACATCGTGCAAAACGATCTTCCGAAGATCGCCGCGCTCCACAAAACCTTTCCCAGGCTCGTCAAGCGCTAGGCGGCCTATCACTCTCGCGCGAAGATGCGCGAATGAACGAGCCTACGGTTTTCGTCACCGGCGGGTCGAATGGCATCGGTGCCGCATCGGTCCGCGCGCTCCATGCTCGCGGGGCCCGCGTCTTCTTCACCTACCGTTCGGATGAAAGGGCGGCACGGGCTCTGGTTACCGAACTTGGAAAAGACCGGTGCGCCTTCGCGCCGTGCGACCTGACGGCAACCGACACGTTACCGAAAGTCGTCGAACTGTGCCTGGCGCGTTTCGGATGTATCGACGTTTTAGTGAATAACGCCGGTCTATTTGAAACGAACCCGTTCTTCGGCACCAGCTATGCCGACTGGGTGCGCGGTTGGAACGCCACGTTCGCCGTTAATGTGTTTGGAACGGCCAACCTCACGTACTTGGTCCTTCAGCACATGCGCGATCGTAAACAGGGAAAAATCGTGAACGTCGCCTCGCGCGCCGCTCATCGCGGGGAGCTCACCTTCGCCGATTACGGTGCCAGTAAAGCGGCCATCGTTAATCTCACGAAGTCGATCGCTCGAGCGTGCGCCCGCGAGGGAATTACCTCGGTCGCCATCGCTCCTGGATTTATCGAAACGCAGATGGCTTCGGAAGAATTGACTCGGCGCCGGCGCGACATCGAGGCGGAAATTCCGATGCAGCGCGTCGGAACGCCCGAAGACGTGGCGGAGGCAATTGTGTTTCTGGCCTTCGGTGGCAACTACCTGAACGGTGCAACCATCGACATCAATGGCGGAAGTTACGTGCGCTGAGACATCCGAACCGAAATCTTTGGAATAAGCAGTGGCGCCACGCCGGCGGCGCTTAGGCGAGCGTTCGTTGCCGGTAGGGACTGAAAAAAGTCCAAGGAACGCGCGACCGCCGCGTCTGCCTGCGATTCATAAACGCTTTCGGCCGCCATCTGTGCCCGAGTCGGAGCTCCGTCGAACTGTTGGACAGAGTAGCGCAGATACGCAAGCTGCTCGATCGTCCTCGCCGCCTCGCGATACCCGCTTGGTTCCGGATTGCGCAGCGTGTCGAGCATGTGCGCAGCGAAACGATCGACGATGTCCAGATCCCGAGCAGCCGCCTCCGCGGGTTTGCTACGTCGCTGCGCCGCCTGTTTGCGCAGCGACGTCATTGCAGCCGCTATGCTTTCGGCTACCGCTTGCGCGTCGTCATTTCGCCGCACGAACGCGGCGGCCGCCATCGAGCCCGTCGGGTCCGCAACGCCTCGGGGGTCGCGACGCACCTCGAGGTTCTGCGTTGATTGAGCGTCACCCGAACGTAATCGCACGCGATAGGTTCCGGGTTCGACGCGGGGCCCGGAGATCGTGAGCGGGTAAAAAATATAGGTCGCGCGCGCGTCCTGCACCGGCTTGGGCGAAAGCGTTTCGCGCAGATCCCACTGCGTGCGATTTATCCCAGCATGCACGGGAACATCGAACGAGGCGACGAGACCACCGCGAGCGTCATCGACATCGATATGCGCCACAGGTTTGGACTTCGGCGCGGCCTTCGGAACCCGCGCCAGAAAAAACGTCAGAGACGCTCCCAGCGGCTTGTTCTCAGCCACAAACTCGCCACGCCCGTGCTCGGTATAGAGACCATTGAGGGTTCGTGTCGCCGGCGGGGGCGGGAACAGATCGACCGCCATCGTTCTCGCGTTTTGTAATCCTTGAATGGCCGCTAAATCGTCCAGCACGTAGAAGCCACGGCCGTGCGTACCCACAATGAGATCGTTGTCCCGCGGATGTACTTGCAGATCAAACACCGGGACCGGCGGTATTCCGAGCTGCATATTTTGCCAGCGGGCACCGCCATCCAACGACACATACGTCCCCGTCTGCGTTCCCGCGTAGAGAACGCTGGGATTGCGGGGATCATCCCGAATAACATGGACGTAGGAATCGAGCCCCGCTTGGATCGGCTGCCAACTTCTACCGTAGTCTCGCGTTACGTACCCGTATGCGCGATAGTCGTCGACTTGATGCCGGTCGAACGCCGCATAAGCTACGCCCGGCGCGCTGGACGAAGCCGAGATGGAATTGACCCACGCGCCGGGCGGCAACTGCGGAACGCGCGACGCGACATCGGTCCACGTGGTGCCCCCGTCGCGGGTGACGCCGATATGCCCGTTGTCCGTCCCGATAAAGAG
>JALYVW010000013.1 GCA_030853005.1 Vulcanimicrobiota bacterium | reverse complement strand
TACTCGGACTGCGCGTCCCATGCGTAACGCTCACCCTGCGGCACGGCGAGTGCCGCCCAATTGCCGTCGCCCGCAAACACGTCGGCATAGCGCGACTTAAACATGGCGTCGTTAATCGATTCCGCAATGACCCGGTCGATTTCGGCATTGGCCGGCCACAGATCTTTGAGGAACACCGGCTCGCCGTCGGAACCCATCCCGAGAGGTTCCGTCGTGAGATCGATGTCCATACGTCCCGCTAACGCATACGCCACCACGAGCGGCGGCGACGCGAGATAGTTGGCGCGAACTTGTGGATGAATTCTTCCCTCAAAGTTGCGATTGCCGGAAAGGACGGCCGCAACGACGAGATCGCCATCGGTAATCGCGTCGGCAACGGGCTGGGGGAGGGGACCGCTATTGCCAATGCAAGTGGTGCATCCGTAGCCCACCAGATTGAATCCGAGTTGGTCGAGATACGGCGTTAAGCCCGCCTTCAACAAATAATCCGTTACCACTTTGGAGCCGGGCGCTAGCGACGTCTTCACCCAAGGCTTGCTTTGCAATCCGCGTTCGACCGCGGCTTTCGCCAACAAACCGGCGCCGATCAGTACCGAGGGATTGCTGGTGTTCGTGCAGCTCGTAATCGCAGCAATGACCACCGCGCCGTCGCCCACTTCGGAGTCCACGTCGGTTTGCGTCGTGACGGCCGTACCACCGCCGCCTTCATCCTCGAAGCGCGCGACGCTGCTCGCGGGCTTCGCATCGCGAGCCCCCGTCCACTCGATCAGCGCTTCTTCGAAAGCCCGCTTCGCATCCGTGAGCGCGACGCGATCTTGCGGACGCCGCGGACCTGCTAAATTCGGTTCGACGGTGGCGAGGTCCAGTTCCAGGGTATCGGAGTATTGCGGATCGGGTGTCGCATCAGTACGGAACATACCCTGCGCTTTCGCGTATGCTTCCACCAAAGCGATGTGCTCCGGACCTCGACCCGTCAGGCGCAAGTAGTCCAGCGTTTGTTCGTCGATCGGAAAAATCGCACACGTCGAGCCGTATTCCGGCGACATGTTTCCGAGGGTCACGCGATCCGACACGGCCAGATTGCTTAAACCGCGGCCGAAGAACTCGACAAACTTTCCAACGACGCCTTTCTTGCGCAGCAACTCCGTCACGGTCAGCACCAAGTCCGTTGCCGTCACGCCTTCGCGCAAGCGTCCCTCAAAGCGGAATCCGACAACGTCGGGGATGAGCATGGTTACCGGTTGCCCCAACATCGCGGCTTCCGCTTCGATTCCGCCGACACCCCAGGCCAAGACGCCCAACCCGTTGACCATCGTCGTATGCGAGTCGGTGCCGACGACGGTGTCGGGATACGCCACCGCGCGTTCGTTATCGAATGCGACGCCGGCGCCACCCGCACCGAAGACGACCCGAGCCAAGAACTCGATATTGACCTGATGGACGATTCCGGTGTCGGGGGGTACGGCGCGGAAGTTATCGAGCGCGCTCTGACCCCATTTGAGAAAGGCATAGCGCTCGCGATTACGCGCAAACTCGATGTCCGAGTTTTGTTTGAGCGATTCCGGCGTGCCGAAATGATCCACTTGCACGGAATGGTCGATGACCAGCTCGACGGGCTGCAAAGGGTTGATGGCTCGAGGGTCGCCCCCCATGTCCGACATCGCATCGCGCATCGCGGCCAGGTCGACGACGCATGGAACTCCCGTAAAATCTTGCAGCAGCACGCGCGCGGGACGGTACGCGATCTCGCGGTCGGCCCGTCCGGACGGTTTCCAGCCCGCCAACGCCTCGACGTCCTCTTTCGTTACCGAACGGCCGTCTTCGAATCGCAACAAATTCTCGAGCAGGATCTTTATGGAAAAAGGAAGACGCTCGAGGTCAAAGTCGGCGAGCGCGCTCAGCTGGAAGTATCGGTAGTTGCGTTCGCCGACGCTCAGCGTGCCGGCGGCGTTAAATGTATTGACGTGCGAGTTCATGATTGAATGGTAATTCGCGGGTCGCCGGCGGAGTAGCCTTGTACCCGTAAAGCATTATCTCCCGACAAAAGTCGCCACAAGGGTTCGGCGATCAATTCCGTGCGCCACGCCGATACGTCTAAGGCGGCCGCGAACTCCGAAAATGTTGCCGGCACTTCACGCGCGACGCGGTCGAGCGATGCTCTTGGCACCACGAGCCCAGGTGGCATTTCGTTCGTCCGGGCGATTTCGCCGACGGCAACATTCATGAGAGCGACCAACGTTTCGCGGGCCATGCCGAGCGGGCGGCTTGGTTTCGACGGCAGATCGCCTTCGGGGATCGCTTCCCCTCGACGAACGGCCTCGACGATCGTCGTCCCAAGCGATTTGCGCGCGCCCCCATCGAGCCGGCGCAATTGCGCGAGTTCTTCCACGCTACGCGGCCGCAACGCCGCAATTCCAGCGACAACGTCATCCGCGAGAATGTACTTTAAGGGCACGTCGCGCTCGCGTGCGATTCGATCGCGCATCGCAACCAGCTCCGAGAGCACACCCAGCTCGCGCCGGCTCATGCGATTGGAGCCGGGAATGCGCAAGTACATGCGCCGCCGGTCGGGACGATACCGGTCGACGCCGCCCAGCAGCCGGGATTCGTCCATCGCCCACTCGTACCGGCCTTTCTCTCGCAGCCGCCGGCTCAGGACGTCTTGCATTTCCAACAGATGAACGACGTCGTCGATCAGATATTCGATTTGTCCCGGGCTAAAGGGCCGGGTCGACCAGTCGCTGACCGTGTGCGATTTTTTTAGACGAACGTTGCAGATGTCTCGGACGAGATCGGCCAGCGAAATGGACATGCCGTATCCCAAAAACGATGCAGCCACTTGGCAATCGAACACATCTTCCGGAACGATTGCAAACCGGTCGGAAAAAATTTTGAGGTCGCTCGTGAGCGCGTGTCCGACAACTTGCGATCCCGCAAGGGCTTCGGCTAACGGTCGTAAATCGTCGATTGCTAACGGATCGACGATCGCGGCGCCGTCCTCAAATGCGAGTTGCACGACCATAAGGCGTGCCGCATAACTGCGCTCGTTATGAAATTCGGTATCGAGTCCCACGCGCGCCGAACCGGCGATGCGTTTACAGAGATCCTGCAGCTGCGCGGGAGTGGAAACCATCGCGATGGAAGCGCGTTCGATCATCGTGGGCGATGCGTCCGCCGGAAATGAAAGTGATGGTGTTGGTAGTACGCGCTCGCGCGGTGTTCGGCAGAATGCAGCATGACGGTGAGGCGGTCTCCAAAGATGGCAAGTAAGACGCAAATGGGGATGGCGATGATGGACATCGTCCAGACGTGTACCCACACGGGCACGCGAAAGGCGGCCGCGGTCGCTGTTGCAACCGTTCCTCCGAGCCCGGGAATCACGCGAACCGCGAGCAAAAACATCGGCGATCCGATCGGAAAGCGCTTCACCCACGCGGGCAAATGCGCGAGGGTCTGTTCGAGATCGAGTAAGTGTTGAGCGCGACGGTTGACCCAATAGCCCAGGAGCGCGGCGAACACGATGCCGATCGCGTTGATGATCGAACCCCAGACGGGCCCAAAAATCGAGCCGTTCATCACGGCCAACGCGTCCGTGACGGAGAACGGGGCGGAGGCGACGACCGCGAAAATGACGATCGCTAAGGGCCGCGACCACGGGCCGATCACGCGCATGGCATGCTCGACGTGTCCGTGGTATCGAATGACGGCAAAGGCGAACGCAAAAGAAACAAGCAAAATGGTGACCCCCGCGGTCTGCCTAAGCGCTCGCTTCAATCGTTCGCGACTTTCCAAGAAAGGACGCCCTCGCCGATGGCCCTGCGGATCCTCATATCGGCTCTATGCGCCGTGGGCGCATATGCTTCCGTTTTCATGCTCCGGAAAAGCATCCGCGCCACCCGCGGGGAGTTGCGCGAATATAGCGTCGTCTCGGAACCGCAAGCGCGGCTTTTTGGCGGTGTTTCCAACGCGGCCGTCGGACTGGCGTTTTACGCACTTATGGTAGCCGGCGTCTGGGCTACATCGGGGCGGACGTGGTGGGTCCTCGTGGTGGCCGCTGCAGCGGCGGCCACCACCTCGCTTTACCTCGCGCGGAGCTTGCGCCGAAAGCGTCTCTCCTGCTTTTTCTGCTGGACCTCGCATGCGATCAACTGGTCGCTCGCATTCCTCGTCCCCCTAGGCCTACGCTGAAAAAATACCCCCGAAACCCTTGTGTTTGCGCAATCCGTCTGGGTATAATTGCGCTTGTCCTAAAAGAGGAGACTCGTACTGGACGAGCCGTTCGAGGTAGCTGAGCCTGCCGACCCGGCGTGAATAAAAATAGAGAGACCGCGCGAGTGCGTGGCCTCTCTATTTTTATTTCGAAAAAACTTAGTGCAGCGTAATGTAGTCGGCTTCCAGCGAGCCGTCGGAGTTCGCGCGGCCGCGCACATCGACGGTCTGCCCTTCTTGGATCGTCCCGCCGCGCGGATTAATCACGGTGCCGCGATGCAGATGCACCGAGCGGTACTTTCCAAGCGACGAGCGCACTTGCAATTCGTAGCGCTTGAAAAACGTTACCTTACCCACGACTTCGTTATCCGAGAAGCCCAGCGGAGCGCGCACCGCGCCGGCGAGCGCATCGATCGCATCGCGAATCAGTCCGCCGGTATTCGGCGGTAACGTGGGGATATTGCTGGGTCGCGGCGATGCCGTCGGCGCAGGCGTCGGGGTGGCCTGTGGCTCGGAACTGCCACCCGCGAAGGCTGCGCTTACCGCCACCAGCGGGAACAGGACGGCCGCGACAGCGGCGACAAAACGCGTCTTCATATCCAGAACAACGAAAAGCCGCGGAATATGAGTTCCCATTTGCGCCGTGCCGCGTCGGTTATTTTAGTGCGTCCCGGCGACGGGGCCGGCCTCGAGATCTTCCTGTTAAGGCGCACCGCAGCCAGTGCTTTCGTTCCCAACGCGTTCGTCTTCCCGGGCGGGGCCGTCGACCCCGACGACGCTGCCGAGGGTACGCTTGCTTTGGTTGACGGCCTCTCCGTCGAACGCATGGAAGCCCAGTTTCGCGCGACAAACTCCCAGGCGCTTCCCGCAAACGTCGAACGGCCTTCGGCGAACGAGCGCGCCGCACTCTTCGTCGCGGCGTTGCGCGAACTATTTGAAGAAGCCGGCATTTTATTTTCGAACGGAACGCATTCCGCACTCGCATCGGCGCGAGCGGCGCTGCGCGAGGGTTCGCTCACGTTTGCCGGCGTTTTGCAACGCGCGTCGGTACGTGCCGACGCTGCGGCGCTCACCCTGTTTTCCCATTGGGTTACGCCGGAATCGGAACTCGCTACGCGCCGGTACGATGCGTATTTTTTTCTCGCGCGCGCCCCGGATGATCAGGACGCCGCTGCGGACGCTCAAGAGACGCACGATGGAATCTGGATCGCTCCGGCGCAGGCGCTCGTACGCGCAGGCGAGGGTGGTCTGCATCTGGTGTATCCGACCATAAAACATTTGGAACGTTTGGCGGCATTCAACGACATCGATGCACTCTTTGCCTACGCGCAAGACAAATCGATCGTCACGATCATGCCGTTGGTCGCCTCAGGAACGGTCTTCGCCCTTCCGCCAGAACTGGAAAATGCGTGGTGAGCCGCATCGTTTGCGTACGCGCCCCCAATCCTTCGGCCATGACGCTCGATGGGACCAATTCCTACCTGATCTTCGGGGACGGCGAGGCAATCTGCATCGACCCGGGTCCGCCGATCGCCGCGCATGTGGATCGACTCGTGCGCGAAGCCGCAGCCGGCAACGCGCGCATCGCAGCAATTTGCGTCACGCATGGGCATCCGGATCACGCGCCCGCGGCGCGCCCACTTGCGTTAGCGACCGGCGCGGACGTGCACGCCTACGCGTCCGGAATGCGCGACGGTGAAACCGCGGCGGTGCGGGGGACCAGCGTAATGGCGTACGAGGCGCCGGGACATACGGCCGATTCGCTCGTCTTTTACGAAACCAAAGAACGCGCGCTTTTTACGGGCGATGTCGTACTCGGCACGGGAACCGTGGTGATCGCGCCGCCGGGCGGCGACATGCGTGCCTATCAAGCCACGCTCGCTCGACTGCGCGCGCGCTTCGGCGATGCGCGGACGCTTTACGGCGGCCACGGTCCGCCGGTCGGCGATCCTCGCGCGAAGCTCGACGAATACGTCGAACACCGGCGCGTGCGCGAAGCGGAAATCGTCGCGCAGCTCGAAACGCACGACTGCACCATTCCGCAAATCGTGCGCCACGTGTACGCCCGGGTAGACGCGCTGCTGTGGCCCGCGGCGGCGCGCCAGGTCCTCGCGTACCTTCAGGCCCTAGAACATGAGGGACGCGTGCGGTCGCGCGAAGCCGGCGCGCCTCCGACGCAAGAGGACGCGGCTATGCTCGACCCCGATTGGTCGACACTGGCGGGCGCAAACGATGCGCGCGTGATCGAAGCCGAACTCGGCGCGTCGATGACGTTGGGAGCGGCGCGCGTCTACTCGTTAGCCTAAGCGATCGCCAGCACGATCTTGCCGAACTGCGCGCCTTCTTCGAGTCGCTCCATCGCGGCGCACACATCGTTCATCGCGTACACCCGGTCGACGGCCGAGACTATTTTTTCGGCCGATACCAATTCGAGCATGGCTTTGAAATCGTGCGGACTTCCCATCGACGTCCCCATGATGGTAAGGTGATTCCAAAAGAGCGGAAACAGACGAATGGTGGATTCGACGTTGGTCCCGCCGTACGTCACAACCCGCCCGCCCGGTTTCACGATGGTGAGTGAACGTGCGAACGATTCACCCCCGGCGCTGTCGATGACGGCGTCGATGCTCTCGGCCTCCTTGCGCACGGTTTTGTGCCAGTTGGCATCGGTGCGGTAGTTCACGGCAATGTCGGCGCCGAGATCGCGCGCGCGCTGCAGCTTTGCATCGCTCGACGACGTCACGGCGACGCGCGCCCCGGCGGCCTTGGCGAAAAGCAGCGCAAAGGTTTGCACGCCACCGCCGATGCCTGTGACGAGGACGGTCTCGCCCCGCCGTATGTCCGCGCGCGTAAACACCGCGCGGTACGCCGTCAATCCGGCTAGCGGCAATGCCGCGGCTTGTTCGAACGAAAGATGCGGCGGCTTCGGGTGAACGTTGGTTCGCGCGATAGCAACGTATTGTGCGAAGGTCCCATCGTGCGGCATGCCGAGGATTCCGGCCGCGGGGCCCCAGACGCGCGGATCGTCACCCCAATCGAGGCTGGGATTGAGGATGACCTCTTCTCCCGTTTCTTCCAAGACGCCGGACGCGTCGGAGCCGAGCGTATGAGGCAAGGTGATGTTCGGATATTTGCCTTGGGTGATAAAAACATCGCGGCGGTTCAGCGCGGCCGCGCGCACGCGTACCAGCACTTCGCCCGCTGCCGGTTCGGGCCGGCCCACCGATTCGATCCGCAGGCTCCTGGGGCCGCCGGTTTCGTGCAGTCGTATCGCATCCATGCGTGGCGGGGGTTCGGTCCGACGGCGGTTTCGCCCCTCGCGCGCATTCCAAGCGGGGAAGGCGGGTCCGCGTCGTAGTAGTCGGGCGTGAACTTCAAAGGCTACTTTAAGGGGCTCGCGCGCGTCACGCGGACGTTCAAACTCGAAATCGCCGGATTCCGCGCCGAAGGTATCCCCGCAGTGCTCGTCGCCGTGGGCGGCGTCGTGCTGGCCGCAGGGGTCACTCGCGCGCTCGCGCATAGCGCGGACCGTCTTCCCGAAACCCTGCGCGAAGCGCGTGGGTTAGCACAAGCGCTGCGTCGCGATGACGCTCCGCAACTTCCCGCATAGAAACGTAATGATCGATAATACCTCGCTTACCGACTTGATCCGCACGCACTTACCCGATGCACAAGTCGAGATCGTCGACCGCACGGGCACGCGCGACCATTTCAACGTAACGGTGCGCTCGAGCGGCTTTGCGGGCAAGACCCTTATCGAGCAACACCAGGTGGTGTACGCTGCGCTGCGCGCCGCGCTCAAAGACGGCCGCGTCCACGCCGTCGAACTCAAAACACTCATTCCGGAGAACTAAACATGCCCGACCAATTGCGCGCCGAAATTGAAAAAGAAATCGGCGAGAATACCATCGTCGTCTACGGTAAGGGAACCAAGGAGCAGCCGCGCTGTGGCTTCACCCTCGAAACCGTACAATTTTTCTCCGGATTCGGCTATCCGTTCGAAGTTGTCGACGTGCTGGAAAACATGCCGAAACGCGAAGCGCTCGCGGAGATGACCGACTGGCCGACGCTGCCCAAGGTATTCATCAAGGGCAAGTTCTACGGCGACACCGACATCCTCGGGCCAATGGCCCAAAACGGCGAGCTGCAGACCGCATTGAAAGATGCGTTCGGCTACGAGGCGCAGCCCAAGCAGACCATCAGCCTGCACTGACGTGTTCGAGACGCTCATTTCTTCCGAAGAGCTCGCGCAATCGCTGGACGATCACGATGTTGTCGTCATCGACTGCCGCAACTCGGTAACCGACAAAACGCTCGGGCGCAAATTGTACGGCCAAGGGCATATTCCCGGTGCATTTTTCGCCGACGGCGAAGCCGATCTGTCCGGGGCAAAAAACGCTACGACGGGGCGGCATCCGCTTCCGAAGGCCGACACTTTTGCGGCATACCTGCGCGGGTTGGGCGTTCGTGAAACCACGCAAGTCATCGCCTACGACGCCGGTGCCGACATGTTCGCTTCGCGCTGCTGGTTCTTGTGCAAGTGGATCGGACATAAGGCGGTGAGCGTGCTCGATGGCGGTTTCGGCGCATGGGTCGCGGCCGGATATCCGGTGGGCGATTCGCTTCCGGAAGCCCGCGCCGAAGGTACGGTCAAGCCGCATCTCCGTCGCGATCTCGTCGTGTCGGCCGAAGAGGTGCTGGTCTCGTTGCCCGCCGCGGACATTCAACTGCTCGACGCGCGTAGCGCCGATCGCTTTGCGGGACAAAACGAAACGATGGACCCGATCGCCGGGCACATCCCCGGAGCGCGTAATCGCTTCTTCAAAGACAACTTCGACGAACACGGCAAATTCAAACCTTCCGCGGTCTTGCGCAAGGAATTCGAATCGATGGGCGTCCCGCCCGAACGGATCGTCCATCAATGCGGATCCGGCATTTCCGCCGCCGTGAATTTCTTGGCGATGGAACGTGCCGGCCTCGTCGCCTCGCGCCTTTACGCCGGTTCGTGGAGCGAATGGATTACCGACCCGTCCCGCCCCGTGACGACCAAGGCCTAACGCGCTCGCCGGCGTAGACGAAACGTCGCGACTATCGCCGCCGCCCCAACGATGAAACCGAGCACGAGGAACAGCCAGGAAGTTCGGGCCGATCGCGGCCGGTAGCGGTCTCGGCACGCGCGCCAGCCCTCTTGAGATAGGGCTATGCTCGCGCACGTGTATTCCGGCCAGGTCGTCTCGTTAAATTCGGGCGGCGATGCGCCGCCACCGTAGAGCGCACCGAAGATCGCGCGAGCGCGCGCGTCAGATTGCAATTTTCCCTCGAGGCGATGCAGCGACCTCGCACCGACATCCGGCAGCCCGAAAGACGATGCTAAGCCGCCAACCAGTTTCCAGTGTCCCGCAACGCGCGCGTGCTCACGCGCATCGCGGATGCCCGTAGGTCCGACGTCTACGGTAAGAAACGACGGCGAATTTCCGTACACCGGAGATATTGCCGGAATCACGAGCATCGGGATATCGCGCCCGCCGTTGCCGATCAAACGGAACGAAAAGCTATGCGTATGTCCGCCCATCGCGAGCGCGACCCGGTTGCGCGGATCCCAAACGAGCGAGCTAAGCGCGCTCGTATACCGCGGCTCCAAAAACGCGAATGTGAACAGATCGTGCGTAACTCGGGTGCTAAACGCGTCGATGCCCGGCGGCTCGTGCAAAAACAACCAATTCGTTTGACTTGGCGGCGTCGCCGTAAGTTCGCGTCCCAGCCACGACAGGGTCGCATCTCCCGGCGCTCCGCCGCCGCAAGCATTCGCGTACTTCACAGACCAGAACGTATCGTCGATGACGACGGCGCGTGCTCGCACGCCGGGGAGTCTCGCGACGTATGCGCCCAGCGCCGGAAAATCGCGCGCAAAGCCCGGGGCCATGCCGTGCCGGTTCACAAGCGGAGCCCAAGCCCGCGCCACCTCGCGCAGAAAAGTCCCGCCGGGTTCGATGCGATAGTCCCCGCATTCCGCATCGTCGTTTCCAAGCACGAGCACGAACTGCGCCCGCGGGAAAGCCGAGTCGAATTGCCTGGCCAGCTCGCGCATCGTCGCAACCGCGAACTTGCCGCGGAAATGGTGGGCGAGAAAATCTCCCGCGAGGATCACGACGAGCGGATCGGGGTCGGCCCGGCGCATCGCCCTAATGGCTTCCCCCAAGAGGATGGGATTGGTATCGTAGCCCGATCCCACGGCCGTAGCGCGACTTGAGAATGGATTGAGGTGAATATCGCTTGCGGCAAGCCACGGCTGGGCTGAAACGTTTGCCCGCGCCAGGATGAGACAAGAGCAAACCGTAAACAGCGCGGCAATTCGTCGCATCTCCACCGCTTCTGGGCATTGGCGACGAACCTTTGCGCGAGGGACCGCCGTGCCACGTTACTGGCTTTTTAAAAGCGAACCCGATTCATTCGGACTCGAGCAGCTGCGTGCAGACGGCGTGACGCCGTGGAGTGGCGTGCGCAACTTTCAAGCGCGCAACAACATGCTGGAAATGCGTGCGGGAGATTTGGGGTTTTTCTATCACTCGAGCTGCGCGCAACCGGCGGCCGTCGGAGTCTGCAAGGTCGTGCGCGAGGCCTACCCGGACGACACCGCGTTTATCAAAGGCGGCGACTATTACGATCCGCGCAGCAAGCCCGACAAACCGCTCTGGAAAATGGTGGACGTCGCGTTCGTCGAGGCATTCGAACATGCGGTAACGCTCGCGCGCATGCGTGCCGAGCCGCGACTCGTCGGCATGCAACTGCTTAAAAAAGGTTCGCGCCTCTCCGTTCAGCCCGTCATGCCCCACGAATGGCAGATCGTTCTCGAGTTGAGCCATCGCAGCGCGTAACGCCAAGCACAAGAAAAAAAACCCGCCATACGGCGGGCTTTTTCTTTGCGCGGACGACTAGGGGCCGAAGGTCTTCGTCAGTGTAAATCGGACGACGCTCGGCCCGAGAACGTTGGCTTGCGTGGCAGCAAGCTTTCCGTTCACGAGTTGGATCGGGACGCCGCCACCAAAGTTCGGGAAAATCGCCGAGTACGCGTTGGTAAGATTGTCTCCCGAAATTTGGAGGGCCAGACCATGGTTAATCGGCACGCGCAACGTTGCGCTCAATACGGTAAACGGAGGGCGATTGAGCGAGTTGTTCTTGCCGAAATAGGTCAGGCCAACGTTGCCATACATGCCCCGCAGCGTTCTGAAGTTGAGTTCTCCGTAGCCTTGCGCGTACGGAAGATTTTGGTTGCTCAATCCGTTCACGCCGTTGCCGATACCGCCGCCGTAAAAGTTCTGATTCGGAACGACGGCGAGGTTCGTATTCTGGGTGCAGCCCGGCCCTGGAGTGCTACAATAAAAGTACTGAGGTAAGTTATACGGATAGCCCTTTTGCAGCGCGCCCTGAATGGTATAACCAAAGCCGATCGCGGGCGCGCGGCGCAGCGCGAGTTCGATCCCCTGTAGGCGCGTATTCGAGACGTTGATGTTGCTCGTGTAGAGCAGCGGGGTATTTGCGGGGCAGCCCGTGGCTCCGCCGGTAACCGGGTCGACTGCCGGGCAATTTTGGCCGCTGGTGTACGTCGTGTTCACGAAGTGGTTGAAGATATTCTCGAGATACACGTCGCCGGACAATACGGTCGCACCATCCGCGAAACGGTAGTCCCCACCGAAATTGTACCCGAACGCGGTTTCCGGAGAGAGGGTGCCGGAGTTGACGCGCTCGCTCGCGATTCCGGTTTTGGCATTATAGGAAATGGGTTGCGTGCTCGAAGCTAGCAGTGCGAGATAGGGAGGCGCGATGCCCGAACCAGCGGCGAACCGTAGTGCGAGCTGCTGGGTTGGTCGAAACTCGACGGAAAGGCGCGGATCGTAGTGAGTCCGCGTCGTCGTCCCAAAAGTGTATCCGGTACCATCGAACGAGCAACCGCTCTTGCACGATACAGGATACGTGCTGCGATAGGTATTGAGGTAGTTGCTAAACGTAAGATTTGTCTTCGGCCCCAATTGAAAGAAAGCGCGGGCCAGCAACGTTCCAAAATCTTGCGTCGATCCGGTGGGTAGCGAGATGCTCTGCGCCGTTTTAATATTCGCAGCGTTGAGTTTCTGCCCGGCCGACGGCGTTCCAATATCGAAAATCGAGTAGCTCGTCGTCGCCGAATGGGTGCTGTCGTAGGCAAGGCTTAGGACGTTATCTTGCCCGAACGGGTGGTCGAATTCGAACGAGTAGCCGCGCAGAGCGTCATTTTCCGCCTGATGAAAGTAGTCGTAAAACGCGAGCGGGACGGTCTGGCCGTTATAGTTCTTCTTCGTGGCCGTATCGTAGCCGTAGAGTTGAAACGGAAGCACCGTCGGCACCGTCGGACCGCTTCCTTGATCGACTAACCGGTGGATGCCGGCTCCGTAGTACCGCGCGAGCACGGTGTTATTCCCGACGCTCGAGCGAATTTCGCCCTCGAGGATCGGTTCGTTGTTGTGCTCGATTTCAGGCGTCCGAATGAACCCGATATCGAGACCGGTTCCGTTAGGAATGGAGCCGTTGTATCCCGCGGCCTGCGAAGGCGTCATCGAAAAGGTCGAGGGGGTGATGTCGCTGGTGTTCGCCGCTTGATTGGTGGTCGTTTGCGAACCCAAGTAGGTGAAGGTCGCGCTCGTAACGTTGGAGAGCTTGTACCGAAGCTTCAGGAGCTCGCTCTGATTTTGATACAGGCTGTTCAAGGTCTGACAGCACGCGACGAGGTTGTAGGAGTTTTCGACACCCGAAACCGTACCGGGCACGATCGGCGTCGGAAAAGCGTCGTTAAATCCGACCGCGGTTCCAGTCGAACCGTTATAGTTGAGGATACCTTGCTGCGGGCTCTGCGCAGAAATAAACGTGTGTGACCCCGCGAGCGCCGTTTCGAGGTCGTTATACCCCAACGCGATAACGTAGCCGACGCGGCCCACCGTATCGGAAATTCCGAGATTGCCGATGGCGCTTCCGCGGCTATCGCCGCCAATTTGCAGCAAGCCGGTCGGCGAGTATGTGGGGTCTTTCGAGCGAAAGTTCACCGTGCCGCCCAAAGCGTAATTCACCTCCGGAGCATCCGCTCCGGGGCCTTTGACGATTTCGACATTTTGCAAGACGAACGGATTGAGAAACGTCGTGACGTAGTCGCCGAAGGTGCCGACCGAGATGGGGTGGCCGTCGATCAGCGAGGCGGTTTCAAACGAGAGCGCCCCGCGAATGTTAGGGAAGGTGATGGCGCCGGGAGAAGCAGCGTTGGCGCTCGATTGCGGCAAACTCGCGACGATGCCCGGCGTCTCGTTGAGCACTTTCATAATCTGGACTTGGCCTTGGTCCGCGATCGTCTGCGAGGTGATCACGCTCACCGATGCGGGGCTCGTATTGAACGTACCGCGGCCGGAAGATCGGACCGTTGCAATCGTTCGCAGCGAGCTGAGCGTAGCGGCGTTCATCACGACTGTCAAGGTCTGAGATTGTCCACTCAAAACGACGATCGATGATTCCGTCGCCGTATTATAGCCCGTTTTACGGGAGAGAAAGCCGTACACGCCGGGCGGTACGTTATTGAAGGCGAAGCCGCCGTTGGCATCCGTCTGACTGGAGAGCTTCGCCGGCCCTTGCAGGGTGACGATCGCGTTTGCAATGGGCGCACCGCTCCCGTCGCGGACGTTGCCACTGACGGTTCCTGTTGCGGCGGGGGCATTCTGCGCGAGGAGCGACGGCGATCCGATCGTCGCCGCGCTTACGGGACCGACGGTCGAAAACACCAATGCAAAAACGCACAGGACTCTTAAAAATCTGGACACAGAACCTCCTATAGATAAACTCGCCGCGGCACAAAGCCGAAGCACCTAGCTGCAGTGTACCTGCCCAAAGCTAAAGTAGCCTTATGCCTCGTATGATGAAATGACCTGCGAGAAAGGGTCCTTTGCTTGGCCGATCTACTCGGCGAGCGCCTGGGTCTAAATCGCCTGGGATTGGGTGAGGAAAATGCGCTGTGCATAAATCGGCATGGTCCCCTCGGGATGCAGGCGCCGGTATGTTCCGTCGGAGGTCAGCTCGCGGGTCTTGCGGTTGTCGGCGAAAAGGACCGCCAAGATTTCGCCATGGATCGTTTCGGCGAGCAACGGGTCCAAAACGGGAACGACGGTTTCGACCCGACGGTCCAGGTTGCGGCCCATCCAGTCGGCCGAGCCGATGAAGATCTCCCGGTCGCCGTCGTTTTCGAACGCATACACGCGCGAATGCTCCAAGAAACGCCCAACGATGCTGCGCACGCGCATGGATTCGCTCACCCCCGGAATGCCGGGACGTAGAACGCACATCCCGCGCACGAGCAGATCCACCGGAACGCCCGCCTGCGTGGCCCGGTACAGCGCGCGCGAAATCTCGGCATCGGTAATGGCGTTGAGTTTCGCACGGATGCCGCAACGGCGGCCGGCGCGGGCGTGCTCGGTTTCACGCTCGATGAGTGCGAGCGTCTCGCGCCGTAGATTGACGGGCGCGACCAGCAGATCTTCGTAATCGGTGACCTTCGAAAATCCGGTGAGCGCGTTGAATAGCTGCGATGTGTCGGAGCCGAGCTCGCCCCTGCACGTAAACAGGCTCAAATCCGTGTAGAGCCGCGCACTCTTCTCATTATAGTTCCCGGTGCCGAAATGCATGTAGCGGCGGATGCCGTCGTCCTCTTGTCGGACGACCAGCGTCACCTTGGCGTGGGTCTTTAACCCCGCGAACCCATACACCACATGTGCGCCGGCGCGCTCCAAACGGCGGGCCCAATCGATATTGTTTTCTTCGTCAAAGCGCGCTTTGAGTTCGATCATGACCGCGACTTGTTTTTCGTTCTCGGCAGCCTGCAGCAGCGCGCGGACGATCGGCGAACTCTTGCCCGAGGTTCGGTACAGGGTTGATTTGATGGCAAGAACGCGCTCGTCTTCGGCCGCCTGCGCAATGAATTGCACGACCGGATCGAACGATTCGTAAGGATGGTGCAGCAGCACGTCGCCGTCGCGAATGACGGAGAACATGTCAGCGGCGCCGATGAGCCGCCGCGGGATCGACGGCGTGAAGGGTCGCTCGCGCAGCGCCGGATATCCGGGCAGGTTGACGATGGTGAAAAGATCGGTCAAGCCCATGAGACCGTCGATCTCGTAACAATCGACCGCCGAGAGATCGAGCGCTTCGAGCAACAAGTCGCGCATGTAATCGGGCATGCCGCGTTCGATCTCCAACCGCACCGGCTCGCCGAAACGGCGGCGCTGTAGCTCGGATTCGATGGCGCGCAGCAAATCGTCCGCTTCGTCCTCTTGCAAATCCAAGTCCGCGTCGCGGGTGACGCGGAAGAGATACGACGCGCGCACTTCCATGCCCGGAAAAAGCGCGTCGAGATGATGGGCGACCAAATCTTCCAGCAGCACGAACTGCCGGTCTCCCTCCGGCAACCCGTCGACCGGAATCATGCGGCTCAGGGTCGGTGGAATTTTTACGCGTGCGAAATGCAACTCCACGCCGTCGGCGGTCACTTCTTCCAACTCGACGGCCAGCGACAACGACAGGTTGGAGATATAAGGAAAGGGATGCCCGCTATCCACGGCAAGCGGCGTCAGCACCGGAAATACCCGGTCGTCAAACGTTCGCTCTAGAGCAAGCTGCGTCTCCTCGTCCAAGTCGGAAACAGCGCGGATGCGGATGCTCTCCGCCTCGAGCGCCGGCCACAGCTCTTCGTTTAACAGGCGCATCTGGCGCGATAGCGAGATGCGCAAGCTTTGTGAAATTGCCGCCAGGTGTTCGGGTGGCAGGCGGCCGTCATCCGAGCGCCGGTGCACTTGCGCCTCGATTTGCTGCTTGATCGCGGCAACCCGAATCATGAAAAATTCGTCGAGGTTCGTGCCGTAAATCGCGACGAACTTGAGCCGTTCGAGCAGCGGGTTCCCGTCGTCGAGGGCCTCCTCGAGCACGCGGTCGTTAAATTGAAGCCAAGAGAGCTCGCGACTGAAATACAGCGACGAATCGTCGAGGGTGCGAGCTGCCGGCTCGGCGGTCACGAGCTCGCGTTGGGATAGCATAGAGGCGTGGGTTTCTCCACCGAGGGGGTAAACTCTAGCGATTATGACGCTCAGCGACTTTTTGGCCCACGCCGGGACGCAGCTCGTCCTCGCGCTGGCGGCGCTGGCCGCCGGGGTGGCCGTCGGACTCCCCTTAGGGGCCGTCGCCTCACACGTGGGCCCGGCACGGTCGCCAATCTTGGCTTTCGCCAACATCGGTCGCGCGGTCCCAAGTTTGGCCGTCCTGACGTTCGTGCTCCCCGCGCTGGGCGTGGGATTCCTGCCTTCGCTCGTCGCGTTAGCGTTGCTCGCGATTCCACCGATCCTCATCAACGTCGATCTGGGTTTTCGCGGCGTGCCATTCGCCGCCGTCGATGCCGCGCGCGGCATGGGTATGTCCGCTTCCCAACGATTGCTGCGCATCGAGTGGCCGCTGGCCATTCCCGTGTTTCTGACCGGACTGCGCACGGCCTCGATTGAGGTGGTCGCGAGTGCTACCCTGGCAACGTTCATTGGCGGAGGCGGCCTGGGCGACTACATCGTGCAAGGCATCACCGCCAATCAACAAAACTATCTGCTGGCGGGCACAGTAGGCGTCGCCGCATTAGCGATGCTCTTCGAACTCGCTCTGGGAATTCCGGAACGCCGATTCCGACACACCGAAGGAGAAACCGTATGACCCTCACTCGCGGACGTGCGCTCGCATTACTGGGAGCCGCCGCCGTACTGCCGCAGTGCGCGGCCCGGAAGTCCAACGGTAACCTCATTCGTGTCGGATCAAAAAATTTCACCGAAGCGTACGTTGTCGCCGAGATCTACGCGCAAACGCTTGAGAAGCACGGGTTTACCGTCGAGCGGAAATTGAACTTGGGAAGCGTGCAGATCGCGACCTCGGCGTTAACGCACGGCGACATCGACCTCTATCCCGAATATACCGGAACCGGACTCATCGACGTGCTAAAAATGCAGCCCATGCGCGATCCTAACGCTATTTACGCCGCCGTGAAACGCGCCTATAAGACCAAGTATGATGCGACGTGGCTGACCCCATCCCCCATGAATGATTCGCAAGGACTCGCGACCACCCAGGCCGTCGCGCAGAAATACAACGTTCGCACCCTTTCGCAGCTCGCTAAGGCTGCGCCGCAATTGCGGCTGGCGACGATTGCGGAGTTTCTAGGCCGCGCCGACGGCCTGCCGGGATTGCAGAAATTTTACGGCGGGTTCCAATTTAAGAACACCAAAGTGTACGATACCGGACTGAAATACGCGGCATTGTTACAAGGAAATGCAGACGTAGCAACGGCCTTTACCACCGACGGGCAAATCGGCGCCGATAATCTGATTCTTCTCAAGGATGATCGCGGTTTTTGGCCCGCATATAACGTGGCGCCGGTGGTACGCAATCAAGTGTTGCGCGCGCATCCACAGATCGCCGGATTGCTCGATGCCGTTTCCGCGTTCATCACCGACGAGGAGGCACGGCAAATGAACTTCTCGGTCGACCACGACAAAAAGGATCCGGCTGCCGTCGCGGCCGACTTCCTCTCGCGCCACGCCACTTGAGCGAAAGCGTTCGCTTCGACTCCGTTCGCGTTCGCTATCCCGGCGCAGACAGGGACGCGGTGGACGGAGTTTCGCTGGAGGTTCCGGCCGGGAGTTTCGCGGTACTGCTCGGACCGTCGGGGTGCGGGAAGAGCACGCTCTTACGCACCGCGAACCGCCTCGTGCATCCCGACTCGGGTCGCGTGCTGATCGGCGATCGCGACGTCGCAACCCAAGACGAAACCCAGCTGCGGCGGGGGATTGGATACGTCATCCAAGCTGTCGGACTTTTTCCGCATCTGACGGTGGGCCAAAATGTGGCGGTCGTGCCGGATTTGTTGGGCTGGAGTCGCGAAAAAATCAGCTCGCGCGTCGACGAGCTCTTACTGCTCGTCAGCTTGGACTCGGGACGGTATCGCACACGCTATCCTCGCGAGCTTTCCGGCGGGGAACAGCAGCGCGTCGGCGTGGCGCGAGCCATCGCGGCGGAGCCCGGCGTGCTGCTCATGGACGAACCGTTCGGTGCCGTAGACGCCATCGTGCGTGCCTCCTTACAGGCCGAAATTCGCGAGATCGCGCGACGCTTGGAAACGACCATTCTGTTCGTCACGCACGATGTCGACGAGGCGCTGCGGCTAGCCGACCGGATCGTGGTGATGCGCGAAGGACGGGTCGAGCAGTACGACACGCCGCTTGCGCTCCTGCGAAACCCCGCCACGCCGTACGTCGCGAAACTCGTCGATGCCCAGGATGCGGTGCGAAAATTGGGTTTGCTTTCCGTGCGAGCCGCAATGGCTGCGCCGGGGAAGGACGCTGCTGCGTCGATCGATGTCGAGGCGACGCTCCGCGATGCGCTGGGCGCCTTCCTCGACGGGGCCTCGGCGCTTGCCGTTACCGAAAACGGTACGGCCGTCGGAAGCCTGACCTTCGACGCGGTCCGCGCCGCGCTGCGCGCGTGACCTATTTATGGACGCACTCCGGGGCCGTCTGGGCGCACGTGCTCGAGCACGTGGCCTTAGTGTTGACGGCCCTTGCTATCGCGGTGATCGTCGCGTTTCCAATCGGCGCTTACGCCGCTTCGCACGTGCGCATGTCGCGACCGCTCTTCGGAACGCTTGCCATCATCTATACCATCCCGTCGCTGGCGCTACTCGCGCTCCTGGTCCGCTACGTCGGCTTAGGATTTTGGACCGCCGTCATCACGCTCGTCGCGTACGCGCAATTCGTGTTGGTCCGCAACGTCGCTTCTGGGTTGCGCGGCGTACCGCGCGCGCAACGCGACGCGGCGCGCGGAATCGGGATGACGCCAGGACAACAGTTTTGGCGCGTGCAGGTTCCGCTCGCGCTTCCGATCATGCTGGGGGGCGTGCGTATCGCAACGGTGTCCATGATTGCGATCGCAACGCTGGCGTCGTATGCGGCGGCCGGCGGCCTTGGGGTCTTGATCTTCGACGGGCTCGAGCGGCAATATCCCGCGGAAACGCTCGCGGGCAGTATTCCGGCGACCGTTCTGGCCATCGGGGCCGATCTTTTTTTGCGCGGAATCGAACGGTACGCTACGCGCTACGCCCGCTAAGGAGCGCGCTTACTGCTTCGTGAGCAAATTGACGCTGAAGCGGCGCTCGCTGTCGAACCACGAACGCTGCAGCCCGAAACCGGCGTGGGCGCCGATGCGCGCGATGTCTTCCACCGAAAACTTATAGGACGATTCCGTGTGAATCCGTTCGCCGGCGGCGAAATCGATCGAAGATCCGAGCGCGGCGATCTGCACGCACTGCGCCGACCGAGACTCGAGAAAGGACTCCACGACCCCGCGGGATGCGTCGTAGGCCGCAATATGATCGAACGCAACAAGATCGAAGGTCCCGCCGAGCTCACGATTGATTCGCCCGAGGACGTTCTTGTTGAACGAAGCGGTGACGCCGGCGGGGTCGTTGTACGCGAGCTCGAGGGTTTTCGGGTCTTTTTTGAGGTCCGCTCCGATGAGCAGCGCGTCGCCTGCACGGAGCGATGCTCCGACCCGCTCGAGCAACGCGGCGGCGCGCGCGGGTTCGTAGTTGCCGATGTTCGAACCCATGAACATTGCCAGCACGCGCTCCTTAAACTTCAACTCTGGAGCACCGAGCACCGCAAAATAGTCGGCGGCGTAGCCGGTGACGGTGACGGTCGGATACGCATCGACCAAAGCGAGTGCAGAACGCCGTAGCGCTTCGGGAGAAATCTCGATCGCCGAATAATGCAGTCGCCCCTGCGCCCGAATTGCTTCGTCGATAAGCAGCCGCGTTTTTACCGCGCTGCCGCTACCCAGTTCGAGGAATTCTACCGGGTGGCCAATCGCGCGCACGATTTCCCAGCCCGAATCGCGCAGAATTTCTGTTTCCGCGCGCGTTAAGTAATATTCTGGAAGAACGGTAATGGATTCGAAAATCGCGGAGCCGAGCTCGTCGTAAAAATATTTTGAAGGCAGATGCTTTTTTGAGGCGCACAAGCCGGCACGTACGTCATCGGCGAACGAGGCGGACCGGGTCGGCTCGACGGCAATAATTTCCAAGCGATCGGAAAGCGCCGTAGAGATGGCCTGCATGGTGCCCCACCTTTACCCAAAAAGCAACCGAGGAAACGCCGGATCGATTAGGAGGCAGGGACGCCGGCCGAGAACCACGTGGTTCATGACCGGAAAAAACGTAAACATCCCCGTTGGCGGCACGACGATGCCTGCCTACGTCGCGCACCCTCCCGAAGGCTCGGGTCCGCATCCCGCCGTGATCGTCCTGCAAGAAATTTACGGGATCAATAGCGAGATGCAGCGCATCGCCGATCTGGTTGCGAGCATCGGCTATGTGGGTTTGGTGATCAACGTCTATCATCGGCACGACCCAGATTTTCAAGCGGCCTACACGCCGGAAGGCAGTCAAAAGGGGCTCGCCGCCGCGGCCACGATAACGCGCGAATCCATTCGGGCCGACGTCGCCGCGTCGATGGACTGGCTTTCCGCGCAACCCTACGTGCGCGCCGGAAAAATTGCGACGTGGGGCTTTTGCCTCGGCGGAGCCATGGCGTTCGTATCTGCTTCGCTCCCCGGTCTGTCGGGTGCGATCGTTTTTTATGGCTCACAGATCGTGCGCGCGTTTCCAAGCGGCGAAGTCGAAGGGCTTGCGGATGCGGGCAAGGTCGCCTGTCCGTTGCTGATCGTTTTCGGTGGGGACGATGCTTCGACGCCACCCGAACAAGTTGCTCGCGTTAAGCAAACGCTCGAGGCCGCCGGCAAGGAAGCGCACGTGCAAGTCTACTCCAACGTGGGACACGCATTCTTTCGTTCCAGTGCATCTTCCGCGAGCGGCCACGCGTCTTCGGATCAAGCGCTTGGCGAGGCATCGGCCGACGCCTGGAATCAAGTCCAAGCATTTTTACGCCGCATCTTTAGCGCGTAGAGGCGTGCAGGCGACTGTGGCGGTAACCGTAAACCGCGTACACAATCGCTCCGGCGACAAACCAAATCGCGAACCGAACCCACGTCGTGACGCTCAACCCGGAAATCAAAAAGAGACACGAAAGCGTTCCGAGAACGGTAAAGAGCGGGGCGAGCGGCGCGCGAAACGGGCGCGGCGCGGCAGGCGCAATAATGCGCAGCACGAGCACGCCCGCGCACACGATTGCGAACGCCGAAAGCGTGCCGATGTTCACGAGGGAAAGCAAAGCGTCGAGCGGCACCATCGCCGCCAGTACGGAGACCAGCACCCCGGTGATCATCGTCATGCGTGCAGGCGTGCGGAAGCGGGGATGCACGCTCGCGACCGAAGGCGGCAGCAACCGGTCGCGCGCCATCACGTAAAAGATGCGGACTTGGCCTAAGAGCGACGTTAACATCACCGTCGTGTTGCCGGCAATTCCGCCGACGCCCACGATTGCGGCGAGCCATCCATCATTTCCATTGGCCTTCACGGCATCCAGCAGGGCGGCCCCGTCGGAGAGTTGCCGCCACGGGGTGGATCCAACCGTCACCCAAGTCATAGCAACGTAGAGTACGCCACCGATCGCGAGGGACACGAGAATGGCGATGGGTACGTCGCGCGCCGGATCGTGCGCCTCCTCCGAAGCGACCGTCACCGTGTCAAATCCGATGTACGCGAAGAACACGAGGGCCGTGCTGGTGAGGACGCCGTGCCAGCCGTGAGGCGCGAAGGGGTGCAAGTTTGCCGGATGCACGAAACGCGCGATTGCGCTCACGAAAACAACCATAGCAACGATCTGAACCACTACCAACGCGCCGTTGACGCGACTGGATTCACGAATGCCGATCGCGAGCAGGGCCGATATCGCCAGCACCACCAGCGCCGCTAGCACGTCGATCTGCCAATGCGTCGCGCGAACGTTGGCGGTTTGCGCCCAATAGGGAAGGTGCACGCCCGCGCTTGCCAGCAGGCTCTGGGCGTACTGCGACCACGAAGAAGCCACCGGCGCGGCGCTGATGCCGTATTCCAGAATCAAATCCCAGCCGATGATCCACGCGACGGCTTCGCCCAACGTCGCGTACGCATACGTGTAGGCACTTCCCGCAACCGGCACCATCGATGCGAACTCCGCATAACACACCGCTACGCACGCGCACACGAGCCCCGAGAGTAAAAATGCGAGGATAACGGCCGGCCCCGCAGCGTGCGCGCCGGCACCGATCGTTGGGAAGATGCCGCCCAACATCGTGCCCAAGCCGATCGCCGTTAAGGCCGGCCAGCGCAGCGCGCGCCGCAGGCGCGGTGCGCCGGGTTCCGCGCCGGTCCACGACAACGGCGCACGCGCGAACAGGCGCCGGAAGAGCGTCACGAAAAAGCGTTACGCCTTTTTAGGGCACAGCGACTTAATAGCCGATTCCGCAGCCGGGTCGCTGGATTCGCCTGCGCCGCGCGCATAGATCGACATGTACGTCGCATCGCCAATGCTGGTGCGAATCATTTCAACGCGATCTTCGCCGGCATGCCTCTTGCTATGCCCCATGAAGAGCGTGAATTGGGCAGGTTGCCCTCCGCAGATTTTTATCGCTTTGTTTTCCACCGGCTTCTTCGTTTGGAACTGGGTCTTCAAGGTCTGGTCCAGCTGATCGCTGTTCCCGTGGCCCGGCACGCGCATTAACATCATGACCGATCCGGGTCGGTTTTCGCGCGTCCACATTTGCATCACGCCGAACATCGAAACGCCGGGCTTCCACCCGGCGGGTGCCTTGAAATCGACGCCGGATGCCGGGCTTCCACACCCCGTTAAACATGCGGCGCATGCGATTGCCGCGGCTAAAAAACTGCGCACATTCATGGGGCGCTCATTCGGCTTTTGCTTCGAGAATCCGTGCCCACCGCTCGTAGATGTCGTCGATGTACGTGCGCGTTTCCGCATACGGGGGAACGCCGCGGTAGGCGGCCACCGCCCCCGGGCCGGCGTTGTATGCTCCAAGCGCCGCCGCGTATGGATCCGCGTATTTACCGCGGTACGCATCGACGTAGGCCGCTAGGAGGTCGGCTGCGCCCGCGATGGCCGCGAACGGGTCGAACGGATCGACGCCGCGCATGGCCGCCGTCTCGGGCATAAACTGTCCGATGCCGATAGCGCCCGCTGCCGAGAGGGCACGCGGATCGAAAGCGGACTCCTGAAGGAGGGTGGCAGCAAGAAATTCGGGGGGCAGCCCCGTCCGGCGCGCCGATGCCACCGCAGCCGCCGAAAGCGCCATGGCCGCGTTAACGCTGAGCTGCGGGTTGACCCGGGCGACGCTTCGGGCAATTGCAAGGTCGCTATGGGCAGTAGGCGGACCGTCGCGCAGCAAGCGCGCCCCGAAGAGCGTGGCTTCGTACGCACGGTCCGAAGGCCACGCTCGCCAGGCGAGCGTAGCGGCGGCAATTCCGGGAATATACACCGTCGTAGTGCCTCCGGGCTCGGAGGGCGCGCGCGTACAAGCGCACAACATGGTCACTACCAGCAAGCTGCAGAAAAGGCGCAAAGGAAGCGAATTACATGGCAGTGGTAGCAGCGCTCATCGTCCTCATCGCCGGCGATTTTGCGTCAACGTTCTTCTATCACGTGCCGCAGCACCTGTGGTTCACGCTGCATCTGCGCACGCATCACGATCGCCGCCGCTCGTTCTGGGACCATGCGGTCCTTTCTCGCGATCCCTCGGTGTTGCTCGACGGTGTATTGGGTGCGCTCCCCTACCTCGCCATCGCCGCATGCGTTTGGCACGTCTCGTGGCAAGGAGCGGTGGCCGGCCTGTTGCTCGGACAGCTGCACGTGTGGTGGCGGCATACCACGGATTTGGGATGGCGCACCCCGGCATGGATGCGTTCGCTCGGGCGGGGGTTGTTTTTAGTGCTGCCTGAAGATCATGACGGACACCACCGTAATCCCGACGTGGAATTTGGAGATATCTTCCGCTTTTACGACGCGCCCGCGCGCGCGTTGCTAACGTGGCTCGCGCCGACCAGCCGAAAGTCGCGCAACGCTGCGTCCCGCCGCGTCAAACGGTCACCCGTGCGCGTTTGATGAAGCGTTAATGGCCAAGCGTGCGCTATTCCTGATCTCCGATACCGGAGGCGGGCATCGAAGCGCGGCAAACGCCATCGTCACGGCTCTGGACGAAATTCGCAACCCGCCTTTCGAGCATCGCGTCGACGACGTCGCCGCGCATTGTTCGTTTCCGCTTACGCAACTCGGCTGGGGCTACTCCACGGCCCTGCGCTACGCGCCTCCGATTTACGGCGCGCTGTATTACGCAACGAACGGGCGGCGGCGCTATAAGGCGCTGGTCCGTTTCTGCGAGCCGCTTTACCGCGAACGGTTGCGCGATTTGTTCCTAGCGTACAAGCCGGACGTCATCGTTTCGGTTCATCCGTTGCTCAATCACGCCGCATTGCGCGCGCGCGAAGATGCACATCTCTTACAAGTTCCCATCGTGACCGTCATTACGGACCTTGGGAAAGTGCACGAATCGTGGCTCACGCCGCAAGCCGACGCGGTCGTCGTCCCCGCGCGCGAAGTGTACGATCGGGCCATCTCGCGGGGCGTGCGCCCTTCGCGGCTGCGTTTGCTCGGCCATCCGATTCATCCGAAGTTCGACGACGTGGAGGGCAGCAAAACCGAGATCCGCGGTCATCTCGGCTTGCCGAAAGATGGGTTCATCGTCCTGTTGATGGCGGGCGGCGAGGGCGGTGGTAAACTGCTTCCCACAACGCTCGCGCTGCTCAAGGCCGAGCTGCCGGTCCACTTCGTTGTCGTCTGTGGCCGCAACGACGCGTTGCGCGAGAAGTTACAAGACCTTGCAACGCCCTCCGGTAACCTGACCGTTTTGGGCTTCTCCGATAAGATCCCCGAATTGATGCGCGCCTCCAATCTCCTCGTCACCAAAGCCGGCCCCGGAACGCTCGCGGAAGCGAATGCGGCGCAACTTCCCGTCATCGTCTACGATTACGTGCCGGGGCAAGAGCGTGGCAACGTGGATTTCGTGCGCAGCAATGGCATCGGCGAAGTGGCAATCGGCGGGTCTTCCGAGGTCGTGGCGGCCGTACGCCGCCTCGCGCGCAATCCGCAACTGCTCGAACACATGCGCTACAATCAGGAGCTGATCGCGCCGATGCGCAGCTCGCGCCGGATCGCCGCCTTGATCGCCCAAATTACGCGTACGCACACGATCCCTGCGGACGACTCATACGTGGCGCTTAAAGTGGCCGTTTCCTAAAGGGCGTCTCCGGTCGTCAGGCCACCACGGAAGGCCATCGTCGCCGCTCCCACTTGCCCCGCATCGTTCCCGAGTTTGGCAATAGCGAAGGTGGTCGACCCTTTAGGGACCATCGTCGTGAGCGCATCCACGCGCGGGCGAAGCGCGTCCAACATAAAGTCGCCGGCGCTCGAGACTCCGCCGCCGATCGCAATGACTTCGGGATTCACGAACGCGATGATATTGGCGAGTCCGATCGCGAGATCGTCGCAAAAGTTTTGCCACGCCGCCAACGCATGGCCGTCGCCGGCTTGCGCCGCTTTGCGGATCGGCTTCGATCCAATCTTGTCGCGTTTGCGTACGAGGTCGCTGCGCGGGAACGAGGGCTGCAGCGCAAATGCGTGCCGGATCAGCCCCGTTCCCGAAGCCTGCGCTTCGAAACAGCCGATCTTACCGCACCCGCATATAAAACCGTCGGACGGCCGGATTTGATGGTGCCCCATCTCGCCGGCTCCCAAGCGATTGCCGAGCAAGATCCGGCCTTCGCCCACGATGCCGCCCCCAATGCCGGTGCCGAGGGTCAGGAGCGCAAAGTTTTTGGTTCCTAGGCCGGTCCCGAACGTGTACTCACCCAAGGTGGCGCAGCGGGCGTCATTTGCAATAAAGACCGGCACCTGCACCGCCGAGCGCAGGCGCTCGCCTAAAGGCGCGTCCTTCCACCCAAAATTGGGCGAATATAACACGGTGCCGGTTTTCGGATCGAGATTCCCGGGCGAGCCGAGACCGATGCCCACCACGTTCTTCGTATCGGCCAGCGCGGACTTGACGACGGCTTCTACGGCCGCGATCACGGCGTCGAAATTGTGGTCTTCAATATCCAGCTCGTGCTGACTCGCAATGACGCCGTCTTCCGACACCACGGCCGCTCCGACGTGCGAACCGCCGAGATCGACACCTATCGCATAACGCATGCGCGAGGCCTTCGCATCGCGGGTGCCGCGAACCCGCCTCAAGAACCTTCGACTCGTTATGCAGACTATCGACCTCATCGCCCTGCGCGATTTCACGCGCGAAACCGGCCAGCCGACCCATCCCGAATTGCTCGACACGACGCCAATGCAGCAAGTCAAAGAGATCGAAATCGACGAAGAGCACATCACCATCACGTACAACCAGGAGACGACGCATTATTACAATGCGAACGAAATCAAAGAGCGCGAGTGGGTCTATAAGTATAACGACGACCCCGAGATGGTGGCGGCGATTGCCAAGGTCATCGGCGTCGCCCGCAAACACGTCAAGGACCTGCCTGAAAATGTCGCGTGTCCGCCGGGGTGCGCGCAATGCTGCCACGGCTACGAGCCCTTCGTGAGCAAGCTCGACGTTCAACGTATCGCCGATCATCTCGGCATGAGCTACGGTGCGGTGATGAAAGAGTATGTCGTGGAGCGCAAATCGGCCGACGGTTTCAACGTCGGGTGGTTGCGCAAAATCACCGAGGACATCAACGACAAGTGCGTGTTCCTCATGGGCAACCGGTCCGGTAAGTTTTACTGCGGCATCTACGAAGGACGGCCACACGATTGCCGGGCGTTTACGCCGGTTGGGTGCGAAGATGTCGATGAAACGCTGCCGCGCGATGTGGCGTGGAAAGTCGGCCCTCCTTTCAAACCGCTTCACCGCTCGGCGGTTCGCCCGTCGCGGCGCCGTTAAGCCGCACCTTCCGAGGAGGCACCAGCGATTCGTCACGTTTTGATCGTCATCGCGATTGCAACCGCGCTCGCTTCGAGCAGCGCCGGCGCATTGGCGCAGTCCTATCCGTCGTCGCTCTATGGAGACATGCGCTGGCGCATGATCGGTCCGTTCCGCGGGGGCCGCACGGTCGCCGCGCAAGGCGTTGCGCAAAGGCCCGGCACGTTCTATATCGGCGCGACCGACGGCGGGATTTGGAAAAGCGACGATTACGGCCGCACGTGGGATCCGATTTTCGACGCAGCGGACACCGGCTCGATCGGCGCCCTTGCGGTCGCACCAAGTAATCCAGACGTGATTTATGCCGGATCCGGCGAGGGGTTGCGCCGGCCGGATCTTTCAATCGGTAACGG
>JALYVW010000060.1:834-10990 GCA_030853005.1 Vulcanimicrobiota bacterium | reverse complement strand
GAGCTTGCCCGCCATTATGCGCATTTTGGACCCCGTTTTTGCCGGCTCGATCGACCGCAATTTCACGCTGACCGCCACCTTTTCGCCAAGCGAACTCGCGGCCCCATTGGTTGCCGACCTCGCGCGCGTGCCGGGAGCGCGAGGCCGGGTTTCCATCTTTGGAACGCCCTTCGTTCTAGAGGAGCGGCCGCAGGGCGGCGCTCCCGCCGCCCCTGCAATCGAGGACGCGACGCCGCTCTTCTGCTGGCGTGCAGGGAAGCTCGTCCCTCTTCACGATTTTGCCGAAATGGAGCCTCACGACCGGTTGCTCTTTCTCGTGCCGCTAGCCCGGCTCCGGTCCGAAGCCCGCTGAAAGGATCGCATGTTACACGCTGGCGATACGATGCCCGACCTCACGGTGACCGACGATACCGGAAAGCTCGTGCGCATGCGCGATTTGCTGGGGAAGTCGCTGGTCCTTTGGTTTTATCCCAAAGACGACACCCCCGGTTGAACGAACGAAGCGTCGCAGTTTCGCGACGCATCGTCCAAGTTCGCCGAAAAACAGGCGAGGGTTGTCGGCGTCAGTCGTGATTCCGTAGCATCCCATCAAAAATTTAAGGCCAAATATGACCTCGATTTCCCTTTGCTTGCCGACACGTCTTCCGAGCTGCATCGCGAGTTCGGTGTGGGCCTTCCGATTATCGGTGGTCGCGCGACGTTTCTCATCGACGCGCAGGGAAAGATCGTCAAAGTGTGGCCGAAGGTGAGCGTCGGAGGTCACGCGGACGATGTCTACGCAAGTCTGCCGTAGGGGTTATTGAGCGCGGCACTTGCCGCATTCGCGGACGAATTGGAGGACCTCGGCGCGCTCTGGAAACCGACGGCGCAGGTTCGCAGCCCCGCGCCGCGGCTCGATCTTACCGCGATAGGCCGTGCGGGATTCGTCTTGCGGGTGCAAGCCTACGACGTTGCCGACGAATTTGTCGAGCCGGAGCGAAATGAAGTCGAGATCGCAATCGTCGCCCACGACGAGGTCGGCCGGGAGCTGCTGGAAACGACGTTTTCCTTGGCGCAAGCCGACGCCGCACTGTCGAACATTCGCAGCATCGTCTCGGAAGAAATCGCGATCGAGCTGGATTTCGACGACGATGACGAGTGGCTGGGGTCGGGCACCGTACGCACGGCCGCCCTTAAACCGCCGTCCGAAACCGAACGCGTTTCGCGCCGCTCTTTTCACGGTACGTTCGATTGGCCGCAGCCTCTTTCGGAAGGCTAATTGTCGTGCGACGAGCCGCGGTCGCCGCGCGGTAAGGAAAACGCGATCAGCGAGCGCACGGGTGCCAAGCCGCGAGAGATCACGGCGCAGGGCGTCACGCGCAAGTTCAGTTCTTCCAGGCGCGCCGCCGCCGCGAGCAATTCGTTTCCGCTCGTGACCACGTCTTCCACCAGGAGAACGCGGTCGCCGGGTTCGAAGGCGCCCTCGACGTACTCGTTGGGAAAGGCGCCGTAACCTTTGGGCTTTTTGCGGATCGCAATCATGGGAAGATTCGAGAGTTGCGAAATCGCCGTTGCGATAACCACGCCGCCCAGCTCCGTCCCGCCGATCAAGTTGGGGTTGACCTCGGCAATAATCGGAACGAACATGCGCGCGATTCTGCGCAAGATGTGGGGATCCGAGAAAAGCCTGAATTTGTCGATGTAATAATCGCTCCGCGCGCCACCGGAGAGGACGTAGTCACCTCGGGTCAGCGCGCGTTCGACGATGATTTTCCGCAGCCACGTGAGGTCGGGCACGCGGCCAATCGATTCGGGCGATCCTAAATACTCCACTGCCAAGCATTCCAGGATTCTGTGACCGGATTGGGATCGAATCCTTTGAAGTCGTTGCTGATCGGCTGCATCTGGCGAATATACCAAAAGTAAATCTCTGGCACGTCCGCGTGGAGCAAGTGCTGGATGTCGGAGTACGGTTTTTTGCGCGCGCCGGCGTCGTAGGTTTCGAGGGCTGCCTTCTGAGCTGACTCCATTTTGGGGACGCAGTAGCGGCTGTAGTTGTAGCCTTTCGGCGCGACATTCACGCACGTGAGCTGCGACGAATCATCGGGATCGACGCCCGCATACCAACCGGCCCAGCTCAGGTCGAACTTTCCGCCCTGCAAAATGCCGCCTTCGCCAACCGGAGCGAAGAGGATATCGCCCGGGTAGTACTTGACGTCGACTTCGATTCCGGCGCTTTTCATCATCGCCTGAAACTGCACGGTGCCCTGGCGTCGCGTGACGTTGGAGTTATTACTGACGAGCTGCAACGCGAGCTTCTTCCCGCCCTTCTGCATGATGCCGTCCGGGCCGGGACTCCAGCCAGCCTGCGCGAGCAACTGCTTGGCCTTCACGAGGTCGTGCGGATAGTCTTTAACGGTCGGGTCGTACCAGCCGAAAACGTTGGGCTGGTCTTCGATCGCCGCTTTCTGGGTCCCGAAGGTCAGCGTGTCGATGAGGCGCTGTTTGTCGGTCGCATAAGCCACGGCTTGCCGCACGCGTACGTCTTGGAGCAAGGGCCGCTGTACGTTTAATTGCACGTCCTCGTAGCCATTGACGTTCACGAAATACAGGTGCGTGCCGGCGATATCTTTGACACGGGGATAGGTATTTGTGGAGGCTTGGAACATCCAATCCACGTCGTGCGTGCGCAAGAGATTAACGGATGTGTTCTCGTCCGGAATAACGCGCAAAATGACCTTATCGAGCTTTGGCTTCCCCATGAAAAAGTGTGGGTTCGCCGCCAGCTCGATGCGATCGCCATGGGCCCACTTCGAGAAGACGAAGGGCCCGTCGCCGACGGTCGGGGCCGTGTTGAACGGGATTTGATTGAGGTTTGGATAGCTGGAGAGGATGTGCGAGGGAACCACCGGCATCGGCTGATCGCTCTCGGCGAAGAACGTATTCACGAACGGCGCGAATTTTTGCTTGAGGTGGATGACGGCCGTGTAATCGTCGGGCGTATCGATTCCGGAGATCATGTCGTAACCATGACGGGAGATGATGTTGTTGTTTGGATTCATGACCGCTTGCCACGAAAACTTCACGTCCTTGCTCGTGAAGCCGACCCCGTCGCTCCATTTGACGTCTTTGCGCAAGTGATAGGTCACCGTCAATCCATCTTTGCCGATCCCACCGTTTGTTGTATCGGGAACGACCGTCGCGAGCATCGGCACCGGATTGCCCTTATCGTCGCCGGAGACGAGCGGCTCGAACATCAAACGGGAGATCATTCCATCGGTGGTGTTCGAAGCGAGCAGGGGGTTGAGGTTTTTTACATCCTGCTGGATCGCAATGCGTAACACCCCGGGCTTCGTGCCGGTGTTCGGAGCGGACGAGCCGTTCGAGGTGGTCGACGTGGTGTTGCTTTGTTGAGTGCATCCGGAGAAAATGGCGGCGAGCGCCGCCACCACGAGCATGCGTTTCAAATGAGATTCCTCCAGCAAAGATTGGCGGGACGCGGCGGGATTCGCGATAATCAGACCGCGGCCTTTGGGGCAGTCGGTTTGCCGGGGACCATATCGAAACGCTCGTGCGCCCAAGTAAAGGTCCCGCGACCCTGCGTTGCGGTGCGGAGCTCCGTTATATAGCGGGCCATTTCCACTTGAGGGACGTCGGCCTCGATGATCTCGAACCCGGAGCGCTCGGCGGGGGTCATCCCGTGGATTTGTCCGCGCTTCGATGTGAGCTGACCGATGACGCTGGCCGTATATTGCGTCGGTACGGTAACCCGCACGCGGACGATCGGTTCCAAAACGACCGGGTTGCATTTGGCCAACGCCTCGCGTACGGCGGTCGAACCTGCGATGCGGAACGATTGTTCGCTTGAGTCCACATCGTGGTACTGGCCGTCGAAAAGCATGAGATGGAGGTCCGTGACGGGGTAGCCGCCGAGCGGTCCGTGCGCGAGCGCTTCGCGCGCGCCGCGCTCGACCGCCGGAATAAACTGCCGCGGCACCACACCGCCAACGATGCGTTCCTCGAAGGTGACGCCGTGGCCGCGTTCGCGCGCTTCCACGCGCATCCGCACGTCGGCGAACTGCCCGTGGCCCCCGGTTTGGTGTTTGTAGCGCGAGTGGATTTCGGTTCCGGCCGTAATGGTTTCCTGATAAGGAATCTGCGGGGGTGCGGTGAGCACGTCCACCTTGTACTTGCGGCTCAGCCGTTCGACGGCGATCGCAACGTGCTGCTCGCCGCTGCCGAGAATCTGCAGCTCGTTTGTGATCTCGGCTCTCGCGAGGCGCAACGAGGGGTCTTCGTCTACGATCCGCGCGAGCATCGCAAAGAGCTTGGCTTCGTCCATGCGATCCCTGGGCTTGATGGCAACCCCGAAGACTGGTTCCGACTTTGCGACGCAGGGCAGCAAGATTTTATAGCCGTCGGTCGTGAGCGTATCCCCGGTCGCGACCGACTCCAAGCGAGCCACGGCTACGATCGAGCCGGGACCCGCTAGCGGGATCGCTTCCTGTTTTTTGCCCTGCAGCCGGAAGAGGCCGCCGGAACGCACTTTTTCGCCGTCCTTCGACATGTTCGTGAGGATCGAATCGGCACGCAACGTCCCGGTGAGGACGCGAACGACGGAAAACTTTCCGGACTGCGGGTGAACGAACGTTTTGATGACGTGTGCGACGACCGGACCGTCCGCAGCGGCGGAGAGCGGACGTCCCTCTGCGTCGACCGGAGGTGCGTCTGCAGGCGAAGGAAACCACTTTCCCATCGCCTCGACCAGCTGCGCGATGCCCGCGCCGGTCAATCCGGCGGCACCCAAAACCGGCACGATTTGATCGTGCGAACACTCCACGCACAAGTCGCGTTCGACCTCGATAACGGGCGGTTCTACACCCTCGAGCAACTCCTCCAATAAGTGATCGTCGAAATCGGCCATCGTTTCCAAGAGCTCGAGGCGTGCGGCCGCAATCGCGCCGGCTAAAGGCGGCGGAATCTGCGCCGAGCCGCCGTCGAATGCACTGACCTGCATGGTCGCGAGATCCACCACCCCGGCGAAGCGCTCGCCTGCAAACATGGGCCATTGTTCGGCCACCACGTGGCGTCCATACGCTTCACGTAGCGCCAGAAGCGTTCCGTAAAAATCAGAACCGGGACGGTCGAGCTTGTTGATGACAAAGACGTGCGGAAGCTTGCGGGCTGCGATGAACTCCAGAAGCGGCTGGGTTTGCGGTACGCGCGAGGGGTCGGCTTCGACGACGATGACCGCGGCATCCACGCCCGAAAGCGCGAACTTCGTTTCCTGGAGAAAATCAACGAATCCGGGGCAGTCGACGATGGTGAGATCGATGTCGTTGCAACGGCAGTGGGCGAATCCCACGCACGTAGATTGCGCGTGCGCGATGCATTCGGCCTCGTAATCGGTCGTAGCCGTGCCGTCCGATACGGCCCCCTTCCGGGGGATCGCAGCGCAGTGGGTGAGGATCGATTCGACGATCGACGTTTTACCCGCATGATGTGAGCCGACGATCGCGATGTTGCGAACGCGCGAAATATCCGTCATGCCGTTCTCCCACGCCTAGCGGCGTTTAATCGGTTTCTTCGCAGGTTTCTTCTTGCTGGATGCTTTCTTAGCCGGCGTCGTTTTGAGTTTAACGGCGCGCTTTGGCACGGGTGCTTTCTTAGCGGCAACTTTCTTCGCGGGGGCGGGTTTTTTGGGCGGCGCGGCCTTTTTTGGCGGCGCCGTTTTTTTTGCTGGTGCAGTTTTTTTCACAGGCGCCGAGCGCTTCGCAGGCGTGCGTGCGGGCACGGATTTTTTGCCGGTGGCCTTTGCCGGCGCTTTCTTTACGGGCGCTTTTTTCGGTACCGGCTTTTTTGGAGCAGCCTTCTTCGCTGTGGCCACGGCCTTTTTTATGGCCGCGGCCTTTTTTGCGATTGGCTTTTTGGGGACCGGTTTCGCTTTCAGGGCGGTAAGTTTCTTCGGTGCCGGGGCTGCCTTGGGAGATTTGACGGCTTTCTCCGGTTTGGCTGCTGGCTTTTTTTCTTTCGCATCCTTCGCCTCGGCCGAAGCGGCGTGCTCGGACGCTGCTTTGACCGGTTTTTTGCTCACACGCGCGGGCGAACTCGCACGCTTTTTCGAAGCGCGGTCGCGCTTACTTTTGGCTAAGACGGCCGCTGCGCGTTCGGCGGCTTCGTCTCGCTCTGGAAGGCCCAGCTCTGCGCGGCTAAACCCGGTGATCGAGGAGCCGGGAAGCACGCGCTCCGGCGGCTTCGCGCTTTCCATGTGTTCCTTCGTCGCGCGCAGCGCGACGCGGGCGAGACGTCCGCTCACCGGAAAGACCAATTCGTTTACGCCCGCTTCATCGAGCAGAGCGAGAACGATATCGAAGGCATTTCCTTGATCTTTCGGGCTGTGCGCGTCCGAGCCGATGGCAATTCCTACGCGTTTGGCCTTGGCTTTCTTCAGCAGCCGGAGCGACGCTTGACGATACTTCGTCTTTAATTGCTCGGGATTATCGCGATAGAAGAAGCGCGTGTTGATTTCGATCGCCATACCTCGCGCGGCGCACGCTTCGACAAAGCGATCCTCGTATTTTTCCAGGACGTCGCGCGACGGCCAATGTCCGAAAATGGCAGGTGCGTAGAAGTGCGCGACGATGTGGCCGGGGAGTTTCTCGATATCGTCCAGCAGTTTGGCCATGTAAAGTTCCCAAACGCGTTCCGTTCCAACGACTTCGAAAAGATCCTTAAACTCCGGGTTGTCGAAAGGCCACGAAAAATCGGCGCCTTTTTCGGGGTGGTCGACGGTTAAAAAATGGACGGCGCGGATCGTGCCGTCGGGGCGAAGCCCCTCGATGATGTTTTGTACGTCGGGACGCGTGCGCGGATCGTTGTCAATCTCGGCGCCGATCGAAAAGCGCATACCCTTGCGCAGGCCTTCGGATACCACGCGTGCGTGCGCCACTTCAACGTCGGCAGTTTCCGCCGCGCCGTGCAAATCGCCAGCCTGCGCGAGCTTTAATGCGCGCCGCACGGTATTGACCGCACCGGGATCTTCAAAGGTCAGATAGTTGATATGGTCGGCGACCATCATAAAGCGCGGCGAACCGCGCTGGCAAGCGTGGTAAAACCACAGAAAGAGCATGCGCGCGGAATAGGCGATTGGCCGTTCCTCCGCGTAGGGCTTGTGTTCCCCTTTGGCGTGGCCGTGAATGTCGGGGATGGCTGGAAGGCGTGGATCGCTCAGGGTTTTGTCCTTTACTGTAGTTAGACCGCCATCGCCCGGCGGCGTTCCATCCAAGGAACGGTCGTAGCGACGAGGATCTCGATCGCGCGGATCATCATTGCTAGCGGCATCGATGGGGTGCGGTCGGCGCCGGCGGAGATCGCTTGTACCGGCAGGCATGGCAGATGAACGAATCCCGAAACCATTGCCGAATCGCTTCCGGCATCACGGGCCTGCAGTTGGTAGAAAACCTGATTGCACACATACGTGCCGGCCGACTCCGAAATATACGCCGGAACGTCGTGCGCGGTCCAGGCCGAGAGGATGGCGTCCAACGGAAGCGTGGACGGGAGGGAGTGCGCACCACCGGGCAGGACCGGCAGGTCCTTCGGGATCGATCCAGCGTTGTCGGGCTGGGAAAAGTCGAGTTTGTTGACCGCCGCGCGCTCGAGAGCGATGGCGGGACGCCCGATGGCTTGCCCCAAGCATACGACGAGATCGGGAGCTGCCTCCGTGATCGCGTCGTCGAGGTGCGCCGCTACGTGTCCCGCGTGCACCGGAAAAACGCGCGCGCGGATCGTGCGTCCGGCTACGGTACGGCCGTCCAGGTTGCGGACGACCAACTCGCTTGGGTTTATGCGCTCGCCGCCAAAGGCTTCGAAGCCCGTCAGGAGGACGTATTTGGCCACCTTCGCTTACGTTAGTCTCGTTTTCGTGAGAACCTGTTCGAGAGTGAAATGTGGGACCGTTCCCGCAAAAAAAGGCCGGTCGGGTAACCGACCGGCCGGACCTTACAACGTGAACTTGGCTGGTGAGTCCGGCTACGCGCCGCACCCTCCAGCAATTATCGTTGAGTAAAAACTTCGATGATCAGCAGAAACGATAACCACCTCCTCCGTCCGACTGTTATCCCTCGTTTGGTCTTTGTCTGAGGGGGCCGCGGACTTCATGTACCAAAGGCTTTCCGCCCGTTATCGTTCGTAGCCTTCCAGCTTAAGCAGCCGCGCTTTCATCTCGATGCCGTATCCGTAATTGTGCAGCTCGCCGTGCGAGTCCACGACGCGATGGCACGGCACGATCACCGGCAGTGGATTGCGCGCCATGGCTTGCCCGACGGCGCGCGCGGCGCGCGGTTTTCCGATTTCGCGCGCGACCCAGGCGTACGAGCGGGTTTGGCCGCGAGGAATCTGGAGAGCGGCCCGAAGGGCCGCCTGTTCGAAAGGCGTTAGGTCGCTCAAGTCCACGGACCCCTCGTCCAGCTGCCACGTTTGGAAAAACCGTTCGAACAGTCCGGCCAGCCAGAGAGGAGCGTCGCCCATGAGCACGGGTCGGCGCAAACGGCGCTCGATTTGCTCGCGCACGCGCTCGAGACTTTCGCCCCGGTCGATTCCAATAAAAGCGATCCGGGTTTCCTTATAGCCGACGTACAGGCGGCCGATCGGCGTCACGACCGCCGTTAGGACGATTGGCGTCGTGCGCAGGCGCCGATTGATGGCGGCAATGTGCTCGACGACGCGCTTCGCGAGGTCGCACGACGGTTCGGGCAGAGGAAGTGAGGACAGCCGGAACGCGACGCCTTCGTACTCTTCAAAGAGCTCCTGGCACGGAGGGCACGCGCGCAGGTGGGCTAGGACGGCTTCGCGGATCGGAATGGTCGCGTCACCGCGCACCTCATCCCAGAGCGCCTCGACTTCACGGCAGCGCATTGGCTGCCCCCGCCGGCACGAGCCGGCCGATCTGCGGGCCGAGGATCCGGCGCAAAATACGCACCGCACGGTGCACGTGGGACTTTACCGTTCCAATCGGTTGGTCTAAAATTTCCGCGATTTCCGGATGGCTGCGGCCTTCGATGAAGCGCAGGGTAGCTGCCGCGCGCAAATGCATGGGAAGTTGTAGCAGAGCGCGTTCGACGAGAACCATATCGGCGTTATGCTCGACGATGGTTTCGGGCTGCAACGGCGCCTCGTGGCTCGCTCCGCGCAGGAGTGCGTCGGGATCGGCGAGCGCATCGAGAGCGACGTTCGTGGGTTTCTTACTGCGCAGGCGGTTGCGCGTGACGTTGAGGGTGATCGTATAAAGCCACGGTTGCAAGCGCAGCTCGGCCCGCTGTTCGAGCGACATCTTCCCGAGTGCCCGGTACGCGCGCACGAATGCGTCCTGAACGATCTCTTCCGCGTCCTCGCGATTGCCGGTCATGCGCAAGGCGAAGCCGTACAACCGGCGTTGGAACTCGTCCACGATCCGATCGAAGCGCTCCGCACTCGGAGCAATCGCAGGCATTTTCGACGATTTCTTCGGTGCCGCTGTGGGCACGGTAAACTCCCTCAGGAGGGGTGCGAACGCGCTCATTACACGCGTCCCAACACCGCCTCTCACTACAAAGGTTGCAAAGCCTTATACCTAGACCTGGGCCGACACAAACCCTCTATAGGCGCTTGGTTGCGAGGGGCCTGGGTTGCCGGGACGAAGTACCGGGCATGACGCCACTGCCGTTTCGCAAGAGCCGTCAATTTCCTAGCCGTTCGGCGCTTTGCGCCGGGCGGTTTTTTGTGGTGAAGGCGTGGTGCAAAGCATGATTGGAAATACCGTTCCGCGCGAGATCGCTTTCGACGCGTATACGATGTGCAGTTTTTTGCCCAACCTCGATTCGTCGCGCGCGATCCCGCTGGTGCTCATCGGGTATCGGCAAAACGAAGATCCCTGGATCGTTTGGCTCGTTCCCGAATCCGGCATCGACCCGCAAGGATTGACCGACGATCCGTATTACGCCAAGGTCCTGCGCGATCCGCACGGATACTTTTTGAAAAAGTTAAACAAGTACGTGGAATGTGGGGGCAGTGCCAAGCGCGGAATCGAGATACTCATCGATTACCACCAAAATCATTTGGCCTTTACGCCCCTCGTGCATCTGCACGAGACGCCGTTCGCGCATCCTCTCTCGGTGGAACTCGTCGGGGCGGTCTAACC
>JALYVW010000060.1:0-824 GCA_030853005.1 Vulcanimicrobiota bacterium | reverse complement strand
CCCCGACTTTATTTATGCGCTTGCAGAAAAGCCGGGAGCGAGTCGTCGGCTTTGATGGAACGCGCGTACGTAATGGAGACCGGCGTACGCTTTCCCTTATCGTCCAGGGTACCGGTAATCTTCAGCGTTTCATTGAGCGCGAGCAAGATCGCGCCGTGGATCGCGTAATAGGCCGTCCCCTGCATGCGCATCGTACCGTGGATTGCTATGCGGGAATGATCCGGAAGCGGTCCGACCATGGGGCCCACGGAATCGAAAGAAATGCCGACCGCCGGGTGGCCGTCGACGCTGGAAATGGCGCCGCGCTGCAAAAAACCACGGAGCGACCCACCCGTCATCGGCGAAGGGAAATTGAACGGCACCCGTCCGCGCAGGTGCAGAATATCGCTCAGGGTGGCCGAGTCCAATTCGATGGCAAACGGTTGGTTGAGCACGGTGAGGTAGTCGGGATCGCGATCCGTCCGATCGTGCAAATTGCCGGCCGGCGAGAGCTCTTGCACGAACGAGGCTTCTCCCGGGACGCTTCCGCTCTGGTCGCGGCGCACATATCGGACGAAGGCGGAAAACCGGTGCTGGCGCCCGCTTCGCGCAATAGTCAGCCGCTGCACGCCGGCGTAAACGATGGTCGAATCCAGGGCGGTTGCCCCAATTCGATACGTGTCGCGGCCGCTTACCCCGTAGCGTTGGTCCAAAGCCATTCCGGGTTTCGCGCTGGTCAACGCTACGATGAGCAGGCTGGCGGCGGCGATACGACCTGGACGGATGATGAGAGGCTCGCTTTCTACTTTTGGGCCTTGTGCGCCGATACACCTATTATCCAACAA
>JALYVW010000136.1 GCA_030853005.1 Vulcanimicrobiota bacterium | reverse complement strand
GTCTGGGTGTGTCCGTTTTGCGACGGATGGGAGATTCGCGATCGCTCGATCGCGGTCTACTCGAAAGATCGCAGTGGCGTGGACCTGGCGCAAGAGTTGATCGGGTGGACTCCCCACATCGACGTGTGCGTTGCCTCGTCTTCCGACGTCACGGAACGCGATCGCCGCTGGTTTAAAGCCGCCGGTGTTCGCCTGCACGAAGGCCGGCTGGACAGGATCTCGGGGACGCGAGAACACGTTCGGGCGATCCATCTTGATCGCGGCCAAACGATCGATTGCGATGCGCTTTTTCTTGCGGTACCCCTTCGTCAAGCATCGAGCCTGGCGATTGCGCTCGGGTGCGACGTCGGTGAAAACGGGGCTCTCCGGGTCGATTCGACGAGCCAAACTTCAGTGAAGGGTGTCTATGCTGCCGGAGATGCCGTAGCGCCCGTACACCAAGTAATTTTTGCGGCAGCCAGCGGCGCTCAAGCGGCCATGTCGCTGACACTCGATCTGTTAGAGTCGGACGTAACCGCGTTGGTCGGCAAGCCCTAGTGCTAGACAACTGGAGAATCGGGGAAAGAGCCTCGGAGACATCTCGATTTGGAGGGACAATGGCAGCCACAACGAGACGGAAAAAGGCGACGGCGCGCAAGGAAACGCCGTCGCGCAAGAAGACCACTTCGACCCGGAAGAAATCAAGCGGCCCGAAGAAAACGGCCGCGCGCAGAAAGAAGACGGCGACGCGCAAAAAAACCGCCGGGCGCAAATATAGTCGTGCCGCTTCGGATAAGGTTGGGACCGAACTTCACGAAATGAAGCGGGGCACGCTGAAATCCGGCGGTTCTGGGAAGAAGGTAACCAGTCGCAAACAAGCAATCGCAATCGGACTCTCCGAAGCGCGGCAAAGGGGCGAAATGGTTCCTAGCCGCAAGAGCTCCGGGCGCAAAAAATCGCACTAACCGGTGCGAGGAAAGGATCTGACATGGGCAACCTACTCTGGACGATCATCGTCATTCTGTTCGTGGTATGGCTCATTGGTCTGATCGCCCACATCGGCGGCGGACTCATCCATATCATCCTGGTCATCGCGGTCATCTTGCTGGTGTTCAACCTGCTGACCGGTCGCGGCGCTCGGGTCTAAAGCACATCCCAGCGGCCGGCGGAGCCTACGGGTCCGCCCGGCCGCTATCATATTTTTCGAAAATGAGCCCCCGGGTCGCAACCGGAAAATGACCGGGCAGGTTACCCGATAGGATGCTTCGAGCGCGCGCTAACGCACCGGTCGGCCTCATCACGATCACCGTGATGCTCGGCTTGATTATGGCGATCATCGACGCCACAATCGTCAACGTAGCGCTGAACAACATTGCAGGCAGTCTCGGAGCCTCGCTCGACGATGTCGCCTGGGTGTCGACCGGATACATTTTGGCCGCGGTTATTACGATGCCACTCAACGGATGGCTAACCGCATTTTTTGGCCGGAAAATGTTTTACGCTGGTTGTTTGGCTATTTTTACCATCGCCTCTTTGCTGTGCGGAACGGCCCGGAGCATTTGGCTGCTCGTCTTCTACCGCGTCGTACAAGGCTTCGGCGGGGGAGCACTCCAGCCAACCGCGCAAGCGATTCTTTTCGAATCCTACCCGACGGAAAAACGCGGAGCCGCCATGGCGATTTTCGGGCTTGGGGCCATGGTCGGGCCGGCCGTTGGACCGACGCTCGGCGGATATATCATCGACAACGCTACGTGGCCCATCATCTTTTACATAAACATTCCAATCGGCATCATCGCCTTTATCATGACGATGCTCTTCATTCCGAATGCCGATCACATGGAGCGTCCGAAAGGCGGCATCGACTGGATCGGGCTTGGGATGATGTCGGCAGGCCTCGCGTCGCTGCAATATTTGCTCGAACGCGGTCAGCACGACGACTGGTATCAATCGCCCCTCATCTGGTCGCTTACCATCGTCGCGGTTACCGGCATCCTTGGCTTCATCTTTCGAGAGATCCGCGACCGTGCGCCGCTCGTTGATCTGTCCGTCTTCAAGCATCGGACGTTTACCATTGGTAATATTATCGGCGTAGTATCGGGGTTCGGACTCTTCGGCACGTCGCTGATTCTGCCACTTTTTTTGCAGACGGTGATGGGCATGACGGCCTTCGATACCGGTATGGCGTTATTGCCTGGTGCTGTTGCGACGGCAATCAGCATGGTGGTCGTCGGAAGATTCACATCCAAGATCGATCCGCGAATCGTGGTGGCGTTCGGCATGATCGTTTTCGGAATTTCTTGTTGGTGGCTAGGTGGGCTCGATCAGAATACGGGCTACTGGGATGTATTCTATCCGCGGCTCATCCAGGGCTTCGGCTTGGGCTTTCTGTTCGTGCCGTTGACGACCGTAACGCTCGGAGCCGTAGCCCGAAACGAACTTGCCGGAGCGACCGGAATCTCGGCGCTCGTCCGGCAGCTGGGCGGAAGTTTCGGTATCGCCATTTTAACGACGCTCCTCGCCCGTGAAACGGCCGTCGCATGGGCGGCTCTCGCCGGTGGAGTAACGCATACGCACGGCTACAGCGTCTTGCAGCTAGAACACGTGGTAGCGGTCAGCGCTTCGGTGATCGGCTACGACTATCTCTTCCGGCTTTGCGCGATCGTCTTTTTCCTCTCCGTTCCGCTCGTCTTTTTCATGCGGCCCTCCCGCCGATCGGGCGCGCCCGCGGTCATAGCGGCCGAGTAGGAACGGCGCGGCTCGCGCCGGTATCATCGGGCATGCTGCGATCTTTTGCAAGCGACAATAACGCCCCGATCGCTCCCGAAGTCCTGGATGCCATCGTCCGTGCAAATGAGGGAGATGCCGTTGGATACGGCAGCGACCCCTGGACCGCCCGCGCCACCGAAGCGTTTCGCACGTCCTTTGGCCGCGAGGTCGAAGTGTATTTCGCCTTTAACGGGACGGGTGCAAACGTCGCGGCGATCAGTTGCCTCCTCAAGCCGTACGAAGCCGTCTTGTGTGCCGCAACCGCCCATTTGCAAACCGATGAATGCGGCGCTTTTGAACGGTTCACGGGATGCAAGGTCTTGCCCGTAGCGACCGCCGATGGAAAACTTACCCCCGCCGATCTCGAGCCGTTCGTTGGGAAGGATCGCGACGCGCATCACGTGCAGCCACGCGTGGTTTCGATATCCCAGGCAACCGAATTTGGCGGGCTCTACGAGCTCGCCGAGCTTCGCGAGCTGTGCTCGTTCGCTCACGAGCGCGGTCTGTACGTGCACGTCGACGGAGCGAGGCTAGCCAACGCGTGCGCGTCACTCGATCTCGGCTTGCGCGAATCCACGAGGGATGTCGGCGTAGACGTGCTGACCTTCGGGGGAACGAAAAATGGCCTCATGTTCGGCGAGGCCATCCTCTTCTTCGATCCGACGCTATCTGCCGGAGCCGCGCCCTTTGCCCAAAAGCAAGCGATGCAACTCGCCTCGAAGAT
>JALYVW010000059.1 GCA_030853005.1 Vulcanimicrobiota bacterium | reverse complement strand
CGAAACACATCGTCGCGGAACAGCGGGTTGCTCGGAGAGTCTTCCAACGGTTCGGTTAAGTCCGAAATAACCACGCCGTATCGGTCGCCATCACTTTTGAGAAAGGCGAGCGCGTCCCCGACGATGACTCGCGCCCTGGGATCCTCAAACGCTCCGTCAGACCACTCCGGCAAGAAGCGTTTGGACAGTTCGACCACCTGGCCGTCGATGTCCACCATCGTGGCTCGGCGGACACCTGGATTGCGCAGCACTTCCCGTAGCGTGGCACCCTCGCCGCCGCCCAAGATCAAGACGTCGCTGCGATCTTGCGCCGCCGCCATAGCGGGGTGCACCAGCGATTCATGATAAATTTTCTCGTCGGCCTGCGAGCTCTGCGTGTCCCCGTCGAGGATCAGCATCTTCCCAAATGTGGGCGTGCGAATGACGCCGATGCTTTGAAATGCGGAGCGCCCGGCGTAAAACACCTCGTCAACCGCGTGATGATGCTGCTCGGTCGGCGAGAACTGCTCGACGTACCATTGCCAGTGTTCTGTTTTGGGCATAGCGGCGTGCAATTCGTCGCCGACGGCATCCAGCATGCAAAAAAGGCGCGGAAGCCCGCGCCTTTTTTGGTTCTTCCTAGGAAGACGAGAGTCAGGCCGTTAGCGAACGTCCATCGGCCTCGGTGGCCGTAACGACGTGGGTGTACGTGCCGTTTTTGGCCTCAATGCCTCGTTTAAACTCGGTGGTGAGCACACTTTTTGCTCCCAGCACCCTTGCCGCGTGCTCGCACGCGAGCCACGGATCCGTATGATCGCCGCACGTATAAAAATCCATAGCGGCATAGCCTTTTTCAGGCCAGGTATGAATCGACAGGTGGGACTCGGCTAAAATCACCGTACCGGACACCCCCTGCGGCTCGAACCGATGAAAGGCGCTTTCCATAATGGTTGCCTTGCTTGCTTTGGCGGCGGCGACCATCATCGTATGGACCGCGTCAACGTCGGTTAGTTCTTTCGGATCACAGCCCGAAAGCTCACACACGATGTGCGTACCGAGTGCATTCAATTTTTCTACTCTCCTCGACCTTGGGGGAAATCCCACCTCCGGACTACGTCGGCTGGCGTCTGCGGTGCAGTCACGTCCCCGACCTATCGGCGAACTCTTGCAGGCGCTTTTCGGCGCGCGTGCGTCTCGCCGCGATGGCGCGTAAGGGCGCGCCTCCCTGTACCGTGGACCCACCTCGAACGAGAGGGTCCGGCGAACATAATACGCCCTGGACCCCCCCCTGTAAAGGTTTTCAGCGAATATCCCATGCAAGCGGCAATTCCACTGGAAACCCTGGCCGCCCGGCCGGTGTCCTTAAGATAGTGAAGATCACCCTTCACTATCTTGACGATTCCCGTCCTCACCCGTACCTTTAGAAGGCCATGGCAACCGAATTGAAAACGACTTCCGCCCCCGAATCGCTGGTCGAAGAATACCGGCACGGATTCCACGACCCTGAGAACTACGTGTTCAAATCGGGCAAGGGCCTGACGCGGGAGATCGTTGAGAACATCAGTGCGATGAAGGCCGAGCCCGCGTGGATGCGCGAGTTCCGGCTCAAAGCGTTCGAGGTGTTCGAAAGCAAACCGATGCCGGCGTGGGGCGATACGGAACTACTCTCCGAGATCGACTTCGCCGACATTCACTATTTCGTGAAGTCGACCGATCGCGCGGAGCGTTCGTGGGACGACGTCCCCGACGACATCAAGCGCACCTTCGACCGTCTCGGCATTCCCGAGGCCGAGCGGAAATTTCTTTCCGGCGTTTCGGCTCAGTACGAATCGGAAGTGGTCTACCATAACGTCAGCGCCGAACTTGAGAAAGACGGCGTCCTGTTCTGCGATATGGATACGGCCGTCAAAACCCATCCCGAGATCGTGCAGAAGTATCTTGCGACCGTCATTCCGGTTGCCGATAACAAGTTCGCAGCACTCAACTCGTCCGTGTGGTCCGGCGGCTCGTTCGTCTACGTCCCCCCGGGCGTAGAAGTCAAGCTGCCGCTTCAGGCTTACTTCCGTATCAACGCGGAAAACATGGGCCAGTTCGAGCGCACGCTCATCATCGCGGACAAGGGTTCGAAGGTGCATTACATCGAGGGCTGCACCGCGCCCAAATTCTCGACGAGTTCGCTGCACAGTGCGGTGGTGGAATTGATCGCTATGGAAGGCGCATCGATCCGCTACACCACCATTCAAAACTGGTACCGCAACATTTTCAATCTCGTGACGAAGCGCGCAATCGCACAAAAGAACGCCACGGTCGAGTGGGTCGACGGCAACATCGGCTCCCGCTTGACGATGAAATATCCCGCGATTTATTTAATGGGCGAAGGCGCCCGCGGCGAGATTCTTTCCATGGCGTTTGCCGGCGAAGGGCAGCATCAGGATGCAGGCGCGAAGGTGATCCATGCCGCTCCCAACACCACGTCTGTAGTTACCAACAAAAGCGTCAGCATGCACGGCGGAAAAACCACCTATCGCGGCCTGGTCGAGATTCACCCCAACGCTTTCGATTCGAAGACGCGCGTGAAGTGCGACGCCCTCATCATGGACGACCATTCTTCGAGCGACACGAAGCCCACCATGAAGATCCACGAGCAGCGTTCGACCGTCGAACACGAAGCCAGCGTCAGCAAAATCGGTGAAGAGCAACTCTTCTACGCGATGAGCCGCGGTCTCAATGAGGCCGATGCAACGGCGATGATCGTCAACGGTTTCTTCGACTTCTTCGTGAAGGAACTTCCGATGGAATACGCCGTCGAGTTAAACCGGTTGGTCAAGATGGAAATGGAAGGCTCGGTCGGTTAGCCGCTTTGTCTTCAGTAAAAATCGCGAAAACCGCCGACGTTCCAGACGGGACCGCCATACGGGCCGGCCTTGCCGGAAGCGACATTCTCATCTGTAACGCCGGGGGCCAATTCTATGCAATCGAAGACGTCTGCACCCACGATGGTGGCGAATTGGATCAAGGCGTTTTGGATGGCTGCGAAATCGAATGTCCGCGCCACGGTGCTCGTTTCGACGTTCGAACCGGCGCGGCCCTAACGCTCCCCGCGGTCCTTCCCGTCCGCACCTATCCCGTGCGTGTTGAGGGAGAGGATATCTTCATCGAGCGCTAGGGGTTTCTGCCCTGCCATCGCAAGATGCGCATCCCGTCAGCCTTCATTCCATCGCACCAGGTCGTAAAGAAGCGGCGCTCGCCATAAACGAATGGCGGGCCAGGTCGAACGTGCGCGCAGGCAAGCGAAAATTGTTTTACAAAATCGGGCCGCGCCGCGAACGCCGCTTTGTCGACGAACAGCGCGCGGTGCGGTCGTGCGGTCGACGGGTACCACCTTTGCGACTCCCGGCCTTGCACGTCATACCCGATCACCACCGGTTCGATATGGCCATAAAAATCCAGTACCGACGAAAATCCATAGCCGTCCGTCATCGTCACTTCATCCGGGGCAGTCGTCAGGCCGCGAAGATCGTGCGCGAGCGCCGGATACGTGAAGACTTCAAACGGTCCCGTTCCGTGCAATTGAACGCCGGCTTTTCGCACCTCGGCATACATCGTCAAGGGCGCGACGGCGGCGCCGTACAGCAGCGCGCACAAGGCGATCGCGGGGATCGTCGCGGCGGCCGTCCAACGTCGCGCGCGCTGGGCCGGTAGCATCGCGAAGGCGACCCCGAGCCCGATACAAAGCGAAAGATAGGGCCCGTAAAACCAATAGACTTCGACCTGTTCGCGAAACGCGAGGGCGAAAAGCGCGCCCGCAAGCGGTAAAGACGTCCACGCAACAAGCGCGACGCGCAGCCGCACGGCAACCGCCAGTGCCCCCGCAAACAGTCCGGGAGAGAACGCGAGCGCGCACAACGCCGCCAGTTGGAGCGGGCGCAACAAGCTTGCGTGCGCTTCGTGGCGTGTTTGTATCGCAAAGACGAACGACGCCCAACCGTGCGTATCATTCCAGGCGAGATATGGCACCCAGCAGACGAGTGCCAGCGCGACCGACACAAGCAACTTCGGCCAAAGCGCCGCGCGCCTCTCGCTCGCCACCACCGCGCCGATCACGCCGAACAGAACCGCTAGTCCGAACAAGCGTGACATCAAGGTGGCGCCAAGCGCGAGCCCAAGAAAAACAAACCAGCGCAGCCGCCCGATTTCCAGCGCCAGTACCGCGCAATAGCACGACGCGCTCCACGCGAGGAGATACGGGCCGTCCGGAGTGGCCGTGCCGAACGCCACGAAGAACAGCGGCGTTAAAGTCACCGCAAGCGCCGCGGCGTATCCGGCGCGAGCGTCGCGCGCGAGTCGCGTTGCGGCGGCGAACACCAGCAAGGTCGAACCGATTCCGCACAGTACGAAACCGAGCCGCACGGCTAGCGGCGTCTGACCCATCCACGCAAATGTCGCGATCGTCAGCGCGACGCCGGGCGGATGATCCACGTAGCCCCCCGCCAAATGGCGGCTCCACTCCCAATAGTAGGCTTCGTCTCCGGTCATTGGCAATGACGCGGCTGCGTATGCGCGAAGCGCCGTTACGATTGTAACGGCGCCCCACACGATCAAACCCACTCGTCCCGCGCGCATCCGCGCAGCTATTCGGTCTATTTCGTGCCGCGCGCCTGCCAAGCGGCGTCCACGAACGCCACGATCGTCGGCCAGGCGGCCGCCCTTGCGGCAACGTTTGCAACCGCCGTTCCGCCGAACAAAATCTCGATGCCTCCGCCGAAGGGCGCCTGCAGCATGGGCCGCGCCGCGGTAGAAAACAAGAACAGATGCCCGGCATGTGGGTAGTGGACGGACCGGTCGGCGTATGGATGTTTGTGTTCGCTTAAGTAACGAATCCCGAGATCGCTTTGCGCAACCGAATCCCAGACGCGGTCGTCATCCGCAGCGAGAAACAATACCGGTCCCGCGATTTTCTCGAGGGGGAACATCGCGGCGCTAACAGCGTCGGAATTTTGCATCGCGTTATCGTAGGCTGGACGCAAATCGAGCGGTTTGCGATTTCCAAAAGCATCGCCGATAGCGCTTCCCATAGCTGCGGTGTACGGAACATAGGGCAACGGTTTGCCGCCGAATGTCCACGACGAAACGGCAGCGTCGTTGGGGGCGTTCGGGATACCCTGCCACGCAAACGGGCTCGGCACGTCCGCCACCACCGCGTGAATCTGCGGATAGAGCGCTGCCGTCAGGAGTGCGAGTTCGCCGCCTTTGGAGACGCCGAGGATCGCGAGGCGGTCCGGATCGACATCGTCGCGCCGCAGCGTCGACGCGATCGCTTTGCCGATCGTCTCGACCGGAATATTTTGCAGCGACTGGGGTAACCCCGGTGCCCCAAAGTACACGACCGATGAGGCCACATATCCGCGCGATGCCCATTGAGCGGCGGTCCGACCCATCGTGTCTCCGCCCTCGGAACCACCCAGCAGCAAGATCGCCGGGTGGCGGCCGGTCGCTGCAGGGAGGCACCGCGTGCCGACGTACTCGCTCGCCGCGCCGCACGTGACGTTCGGCAGTGACGAAGTGGGTGAAGCCAGTGCCGCGACGGCGGCGAGTGCGAGCATGGGGATCACGATTGACCTCTTTCAAGAAGCGATTGCATTTCTTCCACGTGCGAAATAAATGCGGAGCGGCCGGCATCGGTGAGCTGGTAGCGCGTTTGCGGGCGGCGGTCTACAAACGTCTTCTCTTCGTTGAGATAACCGGACTCGACGAGCTTGCTCAAGTGGGCGCCGAGATTTCCGTTCGTCGTTTGTGTCGCACGTTGTAACTGCGCGAACGGCAACGACTTGGCTCCCAGAAGCTCCGCGATCACGCCCAAGCGGATCTTCGAGAGCAGCAAATCATCCACGGTGTTTCAGCTCGAGAGCGACGCCGAGCCCGGCGTAGCCGACGATATCGCCAAGAGCGAGCATGTAACCGGCACTATGGCCGGCAAAATTTGCCGCGACGATCGATCCCAAGAGAATGAGCCCGCCGTACAGCGCCACGCGCGGCCCCTGTAGGCCAACAAACATCAAGGGGATCGCCGAAGCAAGACTCCAAATCGCGCCCTGAGCCCAACCCGTAAACAGATTGTACGCACCGATATTCACGACCATGGCGCATCCCAACGCTATATAAAGGATGCGCAAAAACTGCATCTCGGTCACGTTTAGACAGCCGGCCGTCTTCGCGCCTCGCGCGTAAAAGATGGTATACACCACGGCTCCGAGCCACCCAGCAATGCCTAGGAACGCCCACGGGTTGGGCGAGAGCGATCCGTTGACAAAGCTTTGACTGAGGAGGTTCAATCCGGCGCCGAGCAGACCCCAGACGATGAAAATGACCCCGCGGAAGCGGACGGTCCGGTCCGCCGTGGCGATGATCCGGGCGATCATTTGAAGTTGGTCCTTGACCTCGATGGCATCCATGGCTAATCCTTTCAGAGTAGTCTATAAAACAAACTTTTCTGAACTATAGGCCTAATCGGGATCGATGTCAACCCCGGGACCTCCGTTTGACAGGGGCGGCGGCGGATGGTAATGTTCCAAAGTTATGTACGCGATCATCGAGACCGGCGGGAAACAGCTGAAAGTCTCCGAGGGCGACGTTATTACGTGCGACCTTTTGGAGTCTGAAGTCGGCGCCGACGTAAAATTTGACCGAGTGGTTTTTGCCAGCACGGGCGGCGACAAGGGCACGTCGATTGGCGCCCCCCTCGTGAGCGGTGCGATGGTGACCGGCACGGTCGTGCGCCATGGCAAAGCGAAAAAGATCCTCGTCTTTAAATACAAGCCCAAAAAGCGAGTGCGCAAGCTGATCGGGCACCGTCAAAATTTTGCGGAAGTAAAGATCACCAAGATCGACCTTCCCTAACCCTCGCGGCGCCGCGTGCTGGAAGTAACGTTTTGCAGGGACAGCCGGAATCGGCTGTCTTCTCTTTTTGCCCGGGGCCACACGGATTTTGCCGATCGCGGCGAGGACGTCGTCTGCGCCGCGGTTTCGGGCATCCTGCAGGCGGCGCGCCTGGGTCTCGAGGCGCACGCGAAGGTGCCCCTCGAAGTTTCGCAGCAATCCGGCGATCTACGCTTGCGTTGGCCCGAGTCCGTACGCGACGATCCGGGCGTAGCGGCGATTGGGGCCACGGCAGAACTGGCCGTGCGTCAAATCGCGGGACAGTACCCGGCGCACGTTCTCGTGCGCGACGAGCGCGAATCGTAACAAGTCGGCGTCAAACGGGTAAGAGGGTCTATAGCACCATAAGGAGGCAGCATGTCAGATACATTCCGCTCGGCGCCCTCGGAGAAGGATCAGTGGTCCGGTGGCAATGGTTATAAGGGCTCGTATGCGGAGAATGCAACCACGAGCTATGAAAACGACAGTCCCGCCGGCGGCAACGAAGTGGGCAAAACGCTTTTAATCGGCGTGCTGGGCGGGCTCGCGACGGCGGCCGGATACCTCGTGTATCAGCGTTTGCCGGACGAACAAAAAGAGCGCTTGCAGGCGCAGATGAAAAGCCAGTTACAATCGCGCATCAACGAGATTCGGCAAAACTTTAATATTTAGTTTTTGCCGACAGCATTTGAAAAGAGCCTCACTCGCGTGGGGCTCTTTTTTCTTCGTTCGCTTCCGGGGCGTGAACGAGCGGCAATTGTTGGGTCGGAACGTACTCTTGCGGATCGTCGGATGGAATGTCGTCGAACGGCGTCGAGATATCCGCCTCGGCTGGCGCCGCAGCAACGTCGGGTTCGGGTTCAGGCGGAGGGGCATGCTCGTAGGGAGGCTCGTAGCCCAAATCGCCTGCGCGCTCCATCTCACGAATAAAGCCTTGCGAGGTAGCCTGAACTTCGCGCGTCACGCGCCCCACGTTGCGCATGATGCCGGGAAGCTTTTCAGGCCCGAAGATCAGGAGCGCCAGGACCGCGAGAATGCCCATATCGGGAATGGAAAACATGCGACGGCTTTCTTTCGGCAGGGCTCTCCTGCGGCCCCGTGCAAGGTTGCGGCCGCCCGTGAAGATTATTTATGCGCGAGGCAACCGCACCGAAACGCTCGCTTCTTTAGCGACGCTACGGAAAATCCTAAACCGGTTTGTCGCCCACCGCGTCTTCTACGAAGTCTCGAGCCGCAACAAACGCGGACATGAGTTCTTTTCCGCAAAGAACATTTTTGTCGTGGGCTCCATCGAGGTGGTCAACCGCGATTATTTGACCATCACGATTTTCGATACGCAGAACCCAACGCATTCGATCGAAATTTTAAATCCCGCTACGATGCGCATTTACGACGAAATGCCGGGTAAAGGATTTGCCGTATCGTTCATTAGCGAATCCGACGGCTCCGTTGAATCCCGCTGTTATCTGCGCGACGAAGGCGAAGACGGGGAGAACCACACCGGAAAAACCGCGCTCGAAAAAATTACGCTCCCGCAACTTTTCGAGTATCTCGAAGAGATTACGGCGGCAGATGTCAGCTGCGGTACCAAACCGGTCTAAGCACGCCGCTTCGGGAACACCGAGCCCGCGAGCCGGTCGGCGCGCCGCAAGGCCCGCACCGCTTCGCCGTGCCGCCCCAGCCGTTTGAGAGCAACCGCGCGATTGGCGTGCGCCAGTCCGTAATCGTCGTCGGCTAGCAAAGCCGATTCGTATTGCTCGAGCGCCGCGGCGGAGTCGCCCTCTTCCAGGAGCAAGTTTCCTAAGTTCGTCAACGCAGGTGCGAAGCGAGGTCGCGCGGCGAGCGCCTCGAGAAACCGGCTTCGAGCCTCATCTTTTCGACCCAGATCGACGAGCGCCACGCCGCATTTGTTGAGGAGGAGCGCGCGGTCCGACTCGGGATCGTCCAGCAGCGCTTCGAGCGCCTCCAGCGCATGCTGCGGATGACCCTGGGCGAGGTCGGCCAGCGCGGCGCGGTACGGATCTTGCCGATGGCGCCGGAAAAGTGCGCCCAGTTTGGAAAACATGCTGGAGTAGTATGTTCACGATTGACGTGGTTACGCTCTTTCCCGAAGTTTTCGCACCGTTCGTCGGCCTGTCGATCGTGGGCCGCGCCGTGGAAGCCGGGACCGTCGCCGTCCGCTATCATCACCTCCTCGATGCCCTCGAAGGCCGGGAGCGTGCCGACGAGTCGCCCTACGGTGGCGGAGCCGGGATGGTACTGCGCATCGAGCCCATCGCGCGCATACTCGATCGAATCTTCGCGGAGGCGCCCGCAGGCGAGCGGCGGATCGTCGCCGTGATGAGCCCTTCCGGAAGCCCATTTCACCAATCGGACGCCCGGCGGTACGCCGCTTCCCTGAATCGTCTCATTCTCATCTGCGGACATTTCGAAGGCATCGACGAGCGCTTGTCCTCGCTCTACGAGCTCGAGGAGGTAAGCCTGGGTGACTTCGTGCTGACGGGGGGCGAGATTCCGGCCCTCGCCCTGATGGACGCGACCGTGAGGCTGCTTGAGGGCGCCATTCATCCGGATTCGGCGGCCGACGAATCGTTCGAGCAACAGGGTCTCGACCACCCCAGCTATACCCGGCCGCCCGTCTTCCGTGGGGTAACGGTACCGGAGGTGCTGCTCTCCGGCGACCATGCCGCAATCGCGCGGTGGCGCAGGGAGCAGTCCCGCGCCCGGACTCGCGCGCGGCGGCCCGATCTCGCCGACGGTACCGAATGACGTGTTAGCGCAAAGCGATAGTGTCCCCTAACCGCAAATTAGAAACGGCCCCCCAAGAGTTGGGCAGTTTCGTGGCGGCTCACGCTTTTCGAACCAGTCGTGTGGTGAGCCGTCGATTGGCACAAGTTCTCCAAAACAGTGGCGACGCTCGCGTGGTGGTCTTGGGCGGATTATGCGGCGATGGGGAAGCCAGAGATGTTCGCTCATCAACCAATGGCGCAGCGTTTCGCGACTGATCGTAATCCTGTCGCGTTCGCGCAGTTTTTCGGTGGCGAAAGTTGGGCCGAAGTCCTGATAATACGTCCGATAGAGCTGCACCACGCGGCCCTTGAGAACGGGATCCAACAGATTGTTCGGCTTTCGGCCACGCTGCGCCGAGGCTAAGGCCGACGCTCCCCCGAGGCGATACCGGCGCCACAGTCGCTTAATCTGGCGGATCGATAAGTGGAGCAGACGGGCCGCGTCGGCCTGCGCCAGGCTGCCGCTGGCTAGGCCTTGGACTACTTCGAGCCGGCGTACTTCCTTGGTGGTCAAGGTTACAGTCTCCATGACGGAGGCCCTTAGCCCTCAAGGGGACATTTCTGCTTTGCGGGGATGGGGACACTTCTGCTTTGCTCCTACAGGCCCCGGGCGCCCGGCTTGCACTCGGGGCCGGAGTCTGCTAAGATTCCGTGGCTGGCACTCCCAAGCTGTGAGTGCCAGGTCAATCAATTTTTGGAGGTTGTTCGTGAATCTGAAGCCTTTGGGCGATCGCGTAGTCGTCGAACATGTCGAGCAGGATGCAAAAAGCACCGGCGGCGTGTTCCTACCCGATACCGCCAAGGAAAAGCCCCAGGAAGGCATCGTTCGCGCGGTCGGCACAGGCCGCACGCTCGACAACGGCAACACGCATCCGATGAGCGTGAAGGTCGGCGACCGGATCATTTATTCGAAATATTCCGGATCGGAAGTTAAGGTCGACGGTAAAGAGCTGTTGATCATCTCGGAAAAAGATGTCCTCGCTGTCGTCGACAAAGTCCCGGCCGGCGTTTAAGGAGTTAGTGTAAATAATCATGGCTGCTAAAGAACTCGTATTTGATGAGAATGCCCGCCGGGCACTCGAGCGCGGCGCGAACATGCTCGCCGACGCCGTCAAAGTGACGCTCGGCCCCAAAGGACGCAACGTCGTCCTGGACAAGAAATTCGGTTCGCCGACGATCACCAACGACGGCGTGACCATTGCCAAAGAAATCGAACTGCCGAACACGTTCGAGAACATGGGCGCACAGCTCTTGAAAGAAGTCGCTTCGAAGACCAACGACGTCGCCGGCGACGGTACGACCACCGCGACGGTGCTGGCTCAGGCCATCATTCGCGAAGGATTGCGCAACGTTACGGCCGGTTCCAATCCGCTGCTGATCAAGCGCGGCATCGAGAAGGCCGTCGAAATTGCGGTCGCCGAAATGGAATCGTTTAAGCAAGTCGTCGAT
>JALYVW010000135.1 GCA_030853005.1 Vulcanimicrobiota bacterium | reverse complement strand
GTATCGAACCGCCCCCTTGCTTCCGCTCGCTAGCAGCGACGCTCGACCGATTGCGTCATCACAGATGCTCGCAAGCGCGGTGACTGTACCGATTATGTCGTGAACCCTTAAGAGTGAGGGGATCGTGTCGCAACAATCTACCGGGGCTTCCAAAAGGCAAACTTGCCACATACCCGTCCCGCTCAAGGTCCTCCAGCACCCGATATACGGTCACCCTAGAAACCCAAATGAGTCTGGCCAATTCACCGGCATAAGTCTCCTCGAGCATTGTAGACATGGAAAAGAAATAACTCCGGTCAGCTCCGCTTGACATTTACAAGTTTTCAATGAACGTTCCAATGACGGGGACCCGGCAACGCGTGTTCTAACCGAATTTTTAGGAGGCCCGCGCCGCATTCGGGTAAAGTGATATCATGCGCAGAATGCTTTTGCTCGCTGCCCTTGCAGTAGGCGGATGCTCGGCCGGCGCGGCGACTAATACGTCCACCGGCATCCATAAAATCAAGCACGTCGTCATCATCATGCAAGAAAACCGCTCGTTCGATACGTACTTCGGGACGTATCCAGGCGCGGACGGCATTCCAATGAAGAACGGCATTCCCAGCGTCTGTCTCCCCTCGTCGCAAGGCGCGTGTGTCCGGCCGTTTCACGACCCGGCGGATCTCAATGCCGGCGGTCCACACAGCGCGAAGAACGCGGTCGCCGACATTGATGCTGGGCGAATGGATGGCTTCGTGCTGCAAGCCAATCAGGGTCGCCGAGGCTGCGCGGATCTGACAAACCCAGCCTGCACGAATGCAGCCAATCGGGTGCGAGACGCGGTCGGATACCACGACCAGCGGGAAATCCCGAATTATTGGACGTACGCGCACGATTTCGTTTTACAGGATCGCGTTTTCGAACCGAATGCATCGTGGAGCTTGCCGCAGCATTTGTTCATGGTTTCGGAATGGTCTGCGAAATGCGCAACCGTCGGCGATCCCGTGAGCTGCATCAACGAATTGCAGAATCCCGACTCGCCGAAAGATTTTGGAAGAAATCGCCGCCGCCGACTGCGCAAAACCGATCCCAGTCGGCCCGATTATGCGTGGACCGACCTCACATACTTATTGCATAAAAACAACGTGAGCTGGGGCTACTATGTAATGGGTGGCAACGAGCCGGATTGCGCCGACGACGCTATGGGTTGCGTTCCGCGCAAACAATCCGTTCGCACGCCGGGAATTTGGAATCCACTGCCTTCGTTCGACACGGTAAAAGCCGATGGCCAGGTTGCAAACGTGCAGGACATCACGAAATTCTACGATGCGGCGAAAAATGGAACTCTTCCATCGGTTGTCTGGCTTGCACCCGCCGGAAAGTATAGCGAGCATCCGCCCGGCCTCGTCAGCGCGGGCCAGGCATACGTTACGGGCGTTATAAATGCGATCATGCGCAGCCCCGACTGGGGTAGCACCGCGATCTTCCTGAGTTGGGATGATTGGGGAGGCTTCTACGACCACGTCGTGCCGCCGCACGTGGACGCAAACGGTTACGGCTTGCGCGTGCCGGCACTTGTGATTAGCCCATACGCTCGTAAGGGCTTCATCGACCATCAGACGCTTAGCCAAGACGCGTATGTGAAGTTCATCGAAGACGACTTTTTGGCCGGCTCGCGCATCGATCCGAAAACCGATGGCCGGCCCGATCCGCGGCCCGACGTTCGGGAAAACGCATCGCAACTGGGTGATCTGCGTAAGGATTTCAATTTCTCGCAGAAACCCCGCGCGCCAATAATTTTAGGCGGCGAGAAGCTGCCGCCCTATTAGGTGCCTAGTAGCGCGTCATGACCGTAACGCCAGCGACCACAAAGGCCGCGCCGAGGATGCGCGCGATGGAAAATGGTCTGAGCTCTAAGCCAAACAGACCAAAACGATCGATGAGCAGCGCGCCGAGCATCATGCCGAGCACGGCGAGCGAAAGCATTTGGGCGGCACCAAGTCGCGGAATTACGACGATCGTCGTCGCGACATAGATCGCTCCGAAAACGCCTCCAGTCCACACGTACCACGGCGCGCGCAAACCGTCCGAAAAGTGCGGCAGCGGTGCCCGCAAGACCAAAGCTACGGCGAATAACGCGACCGTTCCGACGACGAAACTCGTGATCGCCGCCCAAAACGGGCTGCCGATCGCGGTGCGCAGCCGCGCGTTAATTGCGGGCTGCAACGCGAGTGTCAGCCCCGAGCAGACTGCTAAGATCCGGAAGAAGAGATTCATGCCCGTTGCTTCGCGCCTGGCTGCTTGCGCATCTTCCTGGCGTCTGTTCATGGTCGCCGGCGCAATCTCGCCATGCGCAGACCGAGTGCGGCCAAAGGCCAAGGCGCTCTCCATAACCGAATAGGGTAGCCGTCCGGCGACTGCAAAAGGGAGCTTAGGCTTACTTCTTAAAGCCGCGACGCATCAGAGTCGCGAGAGAAGCCGGTCGGGACGGACCCGCTCTCCGCGGGCCCGGCAGCGAAGGGTGGTTATGATGAGAGGTAGCGATACGAATTTTACTGCGTCGGTCGCGACGCTGTACGAACGGCACTTGGTTCCTCTGCTTTTTACGCCGTACGCAATCGATCTCGCCGAGCGCCTTCGGGCGCCGGACGGGGGAGCGATCTTAGAAATTGCCGCCGGGACCGGAGCGGTGACGCGAATCATAGCCGAACGTCAGCCGGAAACGGCCTCCATCATCGCAACGGATATCAACGAGGGCATGCTCGCCGTCGCTTCGGAAAAGGTGCGCAAGGCGAACGTCACATTCCAGCATAGTGATGCGATGCACTTGCCTTTCGGTGACGTAACCTTCGATGCCGTCGTGTGTCAGTTTGGAGTGATGTTCTTTCCCGATAAAATTGCTGCGTATCGTGAAGTGCGGCGCGTGCTAAAGGCGGGTGGATCGTTTCTCTTTAACTCCTGGGACGAGATTGCGAAAAATGGCGTGTGCGTCGACGCAGCGCAAATCGCTCATCAGGTTTTACAGACGGACGAGCCAACATTTCTCGAGCGTGGTCCCTTCGGCTATTCCGACCCCGAGCGCATCGTTCAAGACCTGCGACGAGCGGGTTTTGTAGACGTTGCGTTCCAGACCGTTTCGAAATCAGGGCGATCGCAGTCGGGGCGCGACGCGGCAACGGGCCTTTTCCAGGGCTCGCCGGTCCGCGTGGAGATCGAGGCGCGCGGTGAAGGAGTCATGAACGACTGCATCGAGCTCATGGCGGCGGCGATAGAGAAACGATATGGGAAAGGGCCGTTCGAAACGCCCTTGAGCGCGCACGTGTTTACGGCAAAAAAAGAGGCTTAAATCGCGCCGGATTCGCGAAATAATCCTAGCCCCTGCGTCCATTGCAAGCGATTTGCGGTACCGGGAATCCAAATGAGCAGAAGCGCCATAATTCCGTAGATGGGCAGATGCGCGATGAGTTCCGTCGAGTCAAAATAGGTCAGCGTGAGGTTGATCGGCAGCCAGGCGATGATGATGAA
>JALYVW010000134.1 GCA_030853005.1 Vulcanimicrobiota bacterium | reverse complement strand
CAATACGGCCGTATCGTAAACGAAAATGTTGCGCTCTCGCATTCGCTTTCCGCCGTCCGCAAAGACGTTCGTTCGCTGCAAGACCGCAAACGGCAAGATCAGGACGAGATCCGACGCCTGCGCGATCCCTCGGGCGCGATTCCCGACATTCACGATCGCTTGCACCTCGTGCGCCCGAACGAAGTGCTCATTTACGTTCGCCCCGCTCCGCATCCCTGGGATCGTTGAGCGAAACCGCTCGGGGCGTAGTCCTAAATGTCCACGCATTTGGCGCAGCCGTGCGACTTGAAAACGGAGACCTGGCGAGCGCGCCTCCCGAGGACGTCGAACGCAATCGTCCGGCCTACGTGCGCGCGCAGTTTACCAAGAAGCCGTTGGAATTTATCGTGGTTCCCGCCCCGCGCCACCCGATTGCCGTGCTCGTTCCGCTGGCTCGCGACGACGATTTTGAGGCGCAGATCACGAGCTACTTGAAGCAAACGCAAGAATGGGAAAATCCCGAAGAGCCGCCGGCGCACGAACGGCATTTTTTGCGCAAGAAGCGGCGCTCCGCGCTCTTTGAATCGCACCATTCCGACGAGCGGTAGCGCCCCTCGGGCCGTACTTTCGATCGGCACGAATTCTAGTCGCGCGCTGGTGGCAACGGTCGATGGAGGCCGAATGCATGTCCTGTTCGCGCAGTCGACCGGTACTCGGCTCGGCGAAGGATTGGACGCTCGAGGTGCGATCGGCGATGTGCCGATGCAGCGTACGCTGGTTGCCTTGCGCAAGCTGGCCGCCGAGGTGGGCGCGTATACGAGCGAGGTGTCGGTCATTGCAACCAGCGCGGCGCGTCGCGCGAGCAACGCGGGCGATTTCGCGGCGACGGTTGAATTGACGGTCGGCTTTCCCCTGCACATCCTAAGCGGAAAAGAAGAAGCCGAATTCTCATTCCTCGGTGCGACCGCCGGATTGCCGCCGGCGCGCTACGGCGTGGTGGACGTCGGCGGCGGAAGCACGGAGTACGCGGTTGGAACGTCTGGCCATATTGAGTCGGAACGCTCGATCGAAATCGGCGCGGTACGCTTAACCGAAGCCGTCCCCGCCTTAAACGGGGTGCTGGGACCGGTTTCGCAGCGCGATCGGGCGAGCGCACGCGCTATCGCACACGATCGCTTCCAACCGTTGCGCGGGGCTCCCCCGGCCGAACGGTTGATGCTGGTGGGCGGAAGTGCGACAACCATGATTTCCTTGCGAGAGGAAAGCCGCGAACCGTTTCTGCGGAGCGACGTCCGCGCCGAGGAAATCGACGCGATGTTCGAGCGCGTCTGCGGACTGCCACTCGAGCAGCGGCGCCGGCTCCCCGGAATCAACCCGCAGCGCGCCGATATCTTGCCGGGTGGATTAGCCTTATTGCTAGTCGCTTGCGCGCTGTTGGATCATGGCGCCGCTACCGTAAGCACGTCGGATTTGCTCGCCGGATATCTCCTCGCATACGGGTCGCCATAAATTGGGGTACGAGGGTCTTATGAACAATCTGTTGGTGGGCGCGATCGCCGGCGCCGCGGGAACCATAGCCCTGGATGTCGCTTCGTACACGGACATGGCGGCGCGAGGGCGGCCCGCAAGCGACATGCCAGCCGAAGTCGTTCGCCGCATTGCCGAACGCACGGGCGTCTCGGCGCTTGCCAGATCGCCCGAACAATCCAGCGACGGTACGAAAGCTCGGCGCAGCGCGCTCGGCGCCCTGAGCGGTTACGCCGTAGGACTGGGAATCGGCATGATGTACGGGCTCGCGCGCCCGTTCGTGCGCCCGGTTCCGCTTGCGGTCAGCGCTTTCGCGGTTGGCGGCATCGCCATGCTCGCCACGGACATGCCGGCGTCCAAATTGCGTGCCACCGATCTTTCGACATGGGGCGTGTCTGGTTGGTTGTCAGATGCCATCCCGCATGCGATCTATGGTCTCACCGTTGCGATCGTTTTCGAGGCGTTGTCGCGGGAGGGATAAGGGCTCGGTCGAAAGACGGTCGGCATGTCTGAAGGTGACGTATTTCGCGCGGTGCTTGATGCTCGCCGCGCTTGGCAAGAATACTTGGAAGCCAGCGACGAGGATGAAGATACGGTGTACGAGGCCTATCTCGACGCAGCCTCCGATGCGGTGCCGATGGTGACGGGGTTGATCGAGCTGTGCGTTGAGGCGAATCTTATCGCCATCTCGGCGCGCGATCGCGACGACCATTATGTCGATTTGGCGGCCACCGATGCTCGGGCGCATTCAGACGCTATCATCGAAGTCATCGGCGACATCGTGCTGGGGCATTCGGAGGCTCCGCCGGTGTTCGAGCGCCGAAATGTGCGTGGCGAGGACGATCCGGACACGCGCTTCGATCGCGCCCGCGAAATGTTTCGCGAGATGAACCGCCCCAATGTGAGCCGCGCAATTGAGGAGTTGCGAAACCTTCGTGAGGATTTACGTAAGGATGGGAACGCTCCGTACGCCGAGCGACTCTCGCAGATTCTCGGCATGCTCCAGATTTCACCGCCGCGCCTTCCCGAATGAAAGGTACTATGCAAGACGCCGATATTCACCAGCATATCGAATCCCTCGTTGCCGAAGAACACCGCCTGCTCGAGCAAGGCGAAAGCGGGTCGCTTAAGGACGAAGAACATCGCCGGCTAGCCGACGTCAACGTGCAACTCGATCGCTACTACGATTTGCTGCGCCAGCGCCGTGCCCGCCGAGATGCAGGCCAGAGCCCGGAAGATACGGGCATGCGTCCTGCAAAAATTGTGGAGCACTACCAGCAGTAATCTCGGGGCGGTCCGCAAAAACTCCCGGTCGCTTGGGATGATGGTGGAATCGGTAGACACAGCAGACTTAAAATTTGCTGCTCGAAAGGGCGTCCGGGTTCAAGTCCCGGTCATCCCAATCTCAAAGCCCATATGTACCAAAGGTTTGCGCTTTATTTAGACGGCTGATGACCCCGGTTTCTCACATTTTTATCACAGAAACCGGGGAAGCGTCTCACCTCATTGCTTTCTCGAATGCTTCTGCCGCGGCTGCATCCCGTTCGGGGTAAATGTGAGTATAACGGTCCATGGTTACTTGGATGCTTGAGTGTCCCAGCCGCTTGCTGACGACTTCGATGGCCACTCCATTCTTGAGCAAAATGCTGCCATGGGTGTCTCGCAGGTCGTGCAGTGTCTTCGTAGGCAGTTTCAGTCGTTCCGTTAGGCGCCTAACGGCGGACCCAAACGCTCGGGGGATTATGGGCGTGCCGTCAATGTAAGCGAAAACCAGGTCCTGGTCCTTGTACGCCTTGCCAAAGTATTTGCGGTCCTTGGCTTGCAAGGTTCGGTGCTCTTTAAGGGCTTGCAGTAGCCTGTCAGTGACGCTCAAAACCTTAATCTTCCCGTTCTTCGTGGACTTAAAGTTTAGAGCGCGGATCGCGTCCCGGGGCGTGGTGTACGAGCCGTGGCCCTCGGTGAGGCTGGCCATCAGCCGGTAATCACCGCTGAGAGTCGAGAGATCTGATTATCGCTGACGG
>JALYVW010000133.1 GCA_030853005.1 Vulcanimicrobiota bacterium | reverse complement strand
TAACGGAATGTACCGTTCCGCCGACGCCGGCAAGACGTGGACGCATCTGGGATTGCGCGACGCGCAACAGATCAATGGCATCGCGGTCGACCCTCGAGATTCGCAACGTGTCTTCGTCGCAGCGCTCGGACATCCGTACGGGCCCAATGCGGAACGCGGCTTGTATCGGTCGACCGACGGGGGAACGTCGTGGCAAAAAGTGCTCGGCAGCGGCGTCGATCAAGGTGCGGTCGAGGTGCGCATCGATCCAAAAAATCCCGACACCGTATACGCCGCGCTCTGGTCGTCACGCAACGGACCGTGGAATCTCGTCCAAGTCTACGAGCGCTATCCCGAGGGCGGCTTGTACAAGTCTACCGACGGCGGCACGACGTGGACGCAATTGCATGGAGGACTGCCGCCGGGCGTCGGACGCATTGGATTGACGATCGCGCCCAGTCGGCCGAGCCGGTTGTACGCGATCGTCGAAAAGCCCGATGGGTGCGGGGTCTATCGTTCCGATGACGCCGGTGCGACGTGGGCGCAGCAAAACACCGAAGAACGCGTTTGCGGGCGCACCGAAGATTTTGCCGGCATCACCGCCGATTCTCAAGATCCCGACGTCGTGTATTCGGCAAACACCCAAACGTATCGTTCGGTGGACGGCGCAAAAACCTGGACCGGGATCAAGGGCGCTCCCGGCGGCGACGACTATCACACCATTTGGATCGCTCCGCAGGATCGCAATGTCATACTTCTCGCCAGCGACCAAGGGGCGACCATATCGGTCAATTACGGGCGCACGTGGAGCTCGTGGTACAACCAGCCCACGGCGCAGTTTTACCACGTGATCGCCGACGACCGGTTTCCCTACCGCGTCTATGGCGCGCAACAGGAGAGCGGCAGCGCGGGCGTGTGGAGCCGCGGAAACGACGGCGCGATCACGTTTCGTGAATTTCATCCCGTCGGTACGGAAGAGTACGGATACGTCGCGCCGGACCCACTCCATCCGTGGCTGATTTACGGCGGCAAAGCCATGGTGTTTGACGAGCGAACCGGGCAAACGCACGATATCTCCCCAACGTTCGACCGCAAAAAATACCGCTTCGATCGTACGGAGCCGCTCGTCTTCAACCGCGTAGACAAACGCACACTCTATCTCGGTTCGAGCGTCATTTTCGCAACGCGCGACGGCGGACAGAATTGGAAGATCATCAGTCCGGATCTCACGCGACCCAACCCCGGCGAGCCGGCGGCGTTGCGCGGTTTTGCAAGCGACGATCCCATCTACGGCAAACATCGCGGCGTCGTCTACAGCATCGCGCCGTCCTACAGCGATAAGAGCCTCATTTGGGCCGGTACCGACGACGGACTCGTGTGGAAGACGCGCGATGGCGGGACGTCTTGGAAAAACGTTACGCCCAAGGCGCTGCAACCGTGGAACCGCGTCGCGCAGATCGATCCCTCACACTTCGATACCCGCACGGCCTACGTCGCGGTCAGTAACATCCGGCTCGACGACATGCGCCCATACGTTTACGTCACTCACGATGGCGGGACGACGTGGACAAACATGAACGCCGGCCTGCCCGCGGAGCCGGTCAACGCGGTGCGCGAAGACCCTAAGCGGCGCGGCCTGCTCTATGCGGCGACCGAGCGCAGCGTTTACGTTTCGTTCGACGACGCAGCACACTGGCAGTCGCTACAGTTAAATCTTCCGCCCACCTCCGTGCGCGACATCGTCGTGCACGGCGACGATTTGCTGGCCGGAACCCATGGGCGCTCATTTTGGATTCTCGACAACCTTACCCCGCTGCGCCAACTGAGCCCGAACGTTCGTGAGGCGGGCGCGCACCTGTTTGCACCGGCAGTGACATACCGCGTGAGGCGCGATACATATTCCGACACGCCCTTGCCTCCGGAAGAACCGGCCGCGCAGAACCCTCCGGACGGAGCGGTGATCGACTACACCATCGGCTCCGCCGCGCCGGTGACGATCGGAATCTACGACAGTCACGGCACCCTGGTGCGGCGTTTCTCGTCCCAAGTAAAACCCGTGCCGCCCGCACCCGACATTACGGTCCCGACGTATTGGTTGCGGCCCACTCCGATCCCGAGCGCATCGGCCGGCATGCACCGTTTTGTTTGGGACCTGCATTACACGGCGCCCGGAGCCGTCTCGCATGATTATCCCATCGGTGCCGTCGTGCACGACACGCCGCGCAATCCGCAAGGCGTGGTCGCATTGCCCGGTATCTACACCGTCCGTCTGGAAACCGCGGGGCGACCGTATTCGCAAACGCTGCAGGTCCGGATGGATCCGCGCGTTCGTATGTCGACGAGCGAACTGGAACGCCAGTTCGCTTTCGCCGCGCGTGCGGTTCGAGCCATGAACCGCACGTACGAACTGGCCCAAACCGCGAAAAATAGCGGCGAGGCAAAAACGTACGGATTTTACGCAGGCCTTAACGGCCGGCTGGCGCAGCTGCTCGAAGCCATCGACGGAGCGGACATGCCGGTTACCGCTCCCCAAAGCGCCGCGCTAGCGACGCTCGAATGGCAGATCGCGAGCAGACCATGAACGATACCACGAGCTACGTGTCGAGATTCGGCGAACCCGGCGAAGCGGAACTCCCCGACGACATTCGCGATGTCTATGCAAAGAATCGCGAGAAGGTCGGTTTCGTCCCCAACGTGTTCCGTGCGTATGCAAAACGGCCGGAGCACTTTCGCGCGTTCATGGCCTATCACGATATCCTGATGAAAGGGCCGGGCGCCTTGAGCCGCGCCGAGCGCGAAGCGATCGTGGTGGCCGTATCCTCGGAAAACCGGTGTCAGTACTGCATGGTCGCGCACGGCGCTGCGCTGCGCATTCTCGGCAAAGATCCGATCCTCGCCGAACAGATCGCCAACAACTGGAGGACCGCCGATCTTTCGCCTCGTTTAAAGCGCATGCTGACATTTGCTTCGCGCGTCAACGAGCCGGGATTCGCCGCATCCGAACGTGAGATCGACGAGCTCCATCTGTCCGGCTTTTCGAACGACGATATCTGGGATATTGCCGCGATCGCCGCATTCTTCGGTTTTTCAAACCGGATGGCCGGCATGATGGACATGCGCCCCAACGTCGAGTTTTACGCGATGGGACGCGACAAGTAGCCTATTTCGCTGTTAGGATCTGAGACAGAAGGAACGTTCGCTGGCCGCTACTGGAGGCAAAGGGTGTCGAGAGATTTGCGAGCGTTCGTAATTTCTGCGGTATCTTTTTCGCGAACGTAAGAGGCCATCTGTGCGCGGGTCTTGCCGATGGCGAACGTTTCCTCCACATCCATATCCGAACCATCAATAGTGAGTTGCGAGGAAATATACCAACCGGCTTGCGTGTGGTTGCATATCTTTTGCGCGTGCGAATCTTTTATCGTGGCCCCAAAGTCCGCATGAAGCGCCTTGGCGGCCTGCGGCCCAAAGGTCGCGGCGTCCATGCCGGGCGCCGGCAATGCCATCGACCCGAGCACGATCATGTCCGAATGCTGGCTGAGCGATCCCGTTGCTGAGTACGCCACTGTGGTTGTGATCGGACCCATCTGT
>JALYVW010000058.1 GCA_030853005.1 Vulcanimicrobiota bacterium | reverse complement strand
GTCCGAAGGTCGCGGCGTTCATGCCGGGCATGGGCAACGCCATCGACCCGATCACGATCATGGCGGAATGCGGGCCGAGCGATCCGGTTGCCGAATACGCCACGGTGGTCGTGATCGGACCCATCTGTTGCGGGAAATCGAACTGATCCCAGCCTTCGGGTGGGGTGATCGTCGCCGTTTCCGCAGGCTGGGGGGAAGTGGTTGCTGTTGGCGCTGCGGCGAGCAAGAGCATTGCGAGAACGATATGCATCGGGACTCCTTACGATAACAAAGCCGAGAACGTTGCGGAATCGACATTGCCGCCGCTGATGGTAACGCCGACGCGCTTTCCACGCACGTCAATCTTTCCAAAGAGTACGGCCGCCAGGGCCGCGGCTCCGCTTGGCTCCATAACCAACTTGAGACGCTCGAACGCGAGCCGCATCGCCGAGCGAATCTCCGCATCGCTCACGGTCACGATCGCGCGAGCGTACTGCCTTACGATGGGAAACGTCAACTCGCCGGGAGACAGCGTTTGCATGCCGTCGGCGATCGTGTCGGGCACGTCGATGGTGATCCGGCGTCCGGCCTCAAGCGACTGCTGAAAATCATTCCCGGCCTCGGGCTCCACACCGTAGATGGCGATGTCCGGGTTCAAGGCCACCGCCGCGAGACAACATCCCGCAAGGAGTCCTCCGCCTCCAACGCAGACCACAAGCACGTCGAGCGGTCCCGTATCTTCGATCAATTCCAACGCGACGGTGCCTTGGCCGGCAATGACGTGCGGATCGTCGTAGGGTGGAACCAGGGTCGCTCCGCGCTCCTCGCAAATCTCCCGCGCGATCGCTGCGCGATCGTCTTCCGAACGCACGTAGGTGACGATTTCTGCGCCGTACTCCCGAGTGGCGTCGAGTTTAGACCGTGGTGCGTCTTTCGGCATGACGATGGTCGCACGCGTTCCGAGAATCTTTCCAGCGAGAGCCACCCCTTGCGCATGATTCCCGCTCGAATATGCCACGACGCCGCGCGAGCGCGACGCCGCATCCAGTTGGACGATGCGGTTGTACGCGCCGCGAAATTTAAACGCGCCCATGCGCTGCAAGTTTTCGGCCTTTAAAAATACCGCGGCGCCGGTCCGCTCATCGATCGTGCGAGAGGTGACGACGGGTGTGCGGTGCGCCACCCCGCGCAGGCGTTCGGCCGCAGCCTGCACGTCAGCAAATTCGACTGCCAACGCGTGCGCGGTCACTGGCCGATGGCTGTTCCCGGAGCGCCCTCATGCACGTACCATGAAGACACTTTTTGCCGGTCGTCCATAGCGAGAACTTCGCGATACGGGTGGTTGGAGAATCGTACATCGAAGCAGTGTTTTGCCGGCGGGCAATTTTGATCGTTCTCTTTGATTCCCCGATACTCGCCGGCGGCTTTGAGCTCGTCGGAGAGCACGGCAACCTTCACGGCCGTGACTTGCGCAGCCAGCCCTGGCGAGAGTTCAGCGGCAACCGCGCGAGTGTCGTCGGCGATCACCGCGCGGGTGATCTTGTCCGCTTCCTTTTCGTAAGTATTCTTAAGCGAGCACCCTGCTAATGCCAGACCTGCGAGCATCGCGATGGATGCAAAACGAAACGAACTCATACGATCTCCAGTCGCGCCTGCGCGCCTTGCGTGGAAGTAAAGTCGACGATGCGTAGCGTCGGATTCCATTCTTGGGCCAGTCGCACGCTCCATTCGCTTTCAAAAAGAACGACCGGATTGCCCTCCCAATCTTCTACCATCTTGGCGTTGCTCGGGAGCTGCGCGCGCGAGATGACCGCCGCGTCGCCCACCACGCGCCGCGCCACGGTGTAGGGAAGCGATGTGAAGGCGGCCTTTACGTTGTACTCCGCTTCGAGCCGATATTTCACCACTTCGAACTGCAGGGCGCCGACGGCGGCCAGCACGGGCTCGGTACGCGTCGATCCGAACGGATACATCACCTGAATGGCTCCCTCTTCGCGCAGCTGGGCGATGCCCTTGCCGAACGATTTGTAACTCGATGTATCGATACCGCGCACGGAGGCAAAATGTTCCGGAGCAAACGCCGGAATCGCTTCGAATGCGACCGGGCCGTTCTCGGAGAGCGCGTCGCCGATGGCAAACACGCCCGGATTGGCCAAGCCCACGACGTCCCCCGCAAAAGCCGCATCTATCGACTCCCGTTCGCTCGCAAAGAGCCGCATTGCCCGCGAGAGGCGCACGTCCTTGCCGGTCCGCGCGTTACGAACCGTCATATCGCGTTCGAACTTGCCCGAGCAAATGCGCACGAAAGCCACGCGGTCGCGATGCCGCGGGTCCATATTGGCTTGAATCTTAAATACGAAGCCCGAAAAGCGGTCGGATTGCGGGTCGACCCCGGCGCGGGGCGTCGGCGCCGGCGCCATTTTGACGAAACTGTCCAGAAACAGTTGCACACCGAAGTTCGTCACGGCGCTACCGAAAAACACCGGGGTCACTTCTCCGCTGAGAAGCGCCGCCGGATCGAACGCGGCGCCCGCCCCCTCGAGCAGAGCGATACCGTCGCGAAACTCGCGATAGCTTTGCTCGTCCAAAAGTTCGCGCAGCTGCGGATCGTCTGCGTCGGTCATTTGCTCTTTGGCTTTTTTCGCGCCATGCACGGTACGTTCGAAGAGATGCACTTCGCGCGTCTGGCGGTCGTACACGCCTTTGAATCCCGTCCCGCTTCCCAACGGCCAGTTCATCGCGACGGCGCCGATGCCCAGAACCGATTCCAACTCATCGAGCAATTCGAGCGGATCGCGGCTTGGACGATCCATTTTATTGATAAAGGTAAAGAGCGGAATGCGGCGCGCCCGACAGATCGCAAATAACTTTTTGGTCTGTGGCTCGACGCCTTTCGCTGCATCGATCAGCATTACCGCAGCATCCGCGGCAAGTAGCGTGCGATACGTGTCCTCACCGAAGTCTTGGTGACCCGGCGTGTCGAGCAGATTCACGACGTGTCCGCCATAAGGGAATTGCAACACCGTCGACGTGATCGAAATACCGCGTTGTTTTTCGATGTCCATCCAGTCGCTCGTCGCCGCGCGCTGCGCCCGGCGGGCCGAAACCTGGCCCGCGGTTTGAATCGCTCCGCCGTAGAGCAGCAGCTTTTCGGTAAGCGTGGTCTTTCCGGCGTCGGGGTGGGAAATGATCGCGAAGGTGCGGCGCCGCAGCACCTCGCTCGAAAGATCGCTCATGCTTTACGGCAGCTTCGACGCGGCGTACAGACGCAACTCCGCGTGTTTGGCATTTGCACGAAGCAATGCAAGCTCGCCGCCGAAGCGAAACAGCTGCGCCGGCGGCGGTATGCGCAGGCGATCCTTTCCACGCTGCACCAGAATACTGTCCGCCCTGACGATCAGGGTGCAGTCGGCGACGTGCAGCGTCGAGGGGGGGACTCGTACGAACCGTTCGCTCTTGTGGCGCAACACGTACGCCGGTCTGCCGGTCACGATCCGCGTCTGATCCAGGCACTCTGGAAGCGCCGAGAGCGCCCAGGGCGCATCGCCATAGACCGCCCCAAAATGCTGGGCGGCGGCGATGAGCCCGCCTTGCGCCGGCGGCGCGTCGATTCGTTTGGACGGATGCATCCGGCCGGCGATGCGATCGCGCTCGACGTAGGCTCCCACGAGGGTGGCGACAAGCAAGACGATCGCGCTTGCGACCGCGTAATAGCGCAGCAGCGGTTACGCGGCGCTCTCTGCCGGTTCGCTTTGCAGGGCAGGCTCCGGCAAATGCATGCGCGCCGCCCCGATGGCCCAGTCGGCCATGCCGTAGTAGAAGTCGAAGACGCGTTTCCCCAAATCCGGACGCGGGTCGAGGCCTGTGGGAAAGACGACGTTGTCGACGATGCCTTTGCGTTCGCTTTCCGCTTCCGGCATCAAGACCGGTTTCTCCGAACGGTAGATAATGCGATGCGGCTCGTGCAGATCGTGAATCATGACGCCGGCCGAGTAGCGGAGTTTTGGTTTGACGGCGTCCTGGTCGACGACGTCCACGGCATGAAACAACGACATCCAACCTTCGGCAATTCGCACCGGCTGCGTTCCCGCGCCGAGCTTCAACGAGCCCCACAAGTCGTCAGGCGACATGACCAATTCGCTTTCGTGCACGTCCAGCAAGTTCGCGCGATCGTGCAAAGCGGGCTCGGCGGGGACGTACGCGATACGTATGGACTCGCGGTCCACGAACGGCATGCGTTCGATTATGGGGATCGCGGCGCGACCGTCGACGGCCGAGAGATGCAACATCGGACGGTGGTAGAATGCGAACGACAGAACGCCGGCGGGCGAAAGTACGGGTTCCGGAAAAAACGCCGCGTCCTTGTCGTCGCCGATGTGCATTCCCGGTTTGTCGAAGCGCATGAGGCCCAAGCGCACCCATACGCAGCCGTCTTCGGAGAGCGCCACGGCGATGCGCGGACCCTGCGGGCCAAATGCGGTATACGCCATGACGTATCGGTCGAGCGCCGGAACGAACGTGACGCGCGGATCTTCGCACCCGTAGCCGGGATGCGGCCGCACTTCGTAGTCGGCCTGAGGCTCCAGCGCGAAACCGGACCGCTCGAATCGATGCAAGTCTTCGCTTGCACGAACCAAGCCGACGCGCGAAATGTTGCCGGCCGCGACGTCGCGCGGGTACAGCAACAACCGCCCATCGCGCGAACGCGCGCACGCAGGATTGAGCGTCCCCTCGGATTCGGAGGGGTCGCCGTTGGGTTCGAGTACGACACCCAGCCGTTCGACCTGCGGATCCGTACTAAAGCGGGCGCGTGCCTGCATGGTTCCCCTTAACGTTCCTCATTCGCTCGAGCGCGCGATGCATTTCCGAATGCCGTTACCACTTCGTGCGGCGTGCGACCCGCTCGCGCCGCAAAGACGTCGAGATCGCTCGCGCCGTCCAACAGCACGACCGACACGTGTCGGGCATCGCAGCGCGACATGCGGGCGGTGAGGTACTGCATTCCGACCGAGAGAATATCATCGACGCCGGCCAGGCTTTGCGGAAGTCCGTCCGCATACCCGCAACGGGCCACCGCAAGTTCTTCATCGCGCTCGAGCGTCGCCGCACCATATCCTACCCGGCTTCCGGCGGAATGCCGCTCTACCCGAAGGACGGGCGCGGAAATCCGCAGGGCGCAGGTCACCTCCGGAAGGGCCGACTTCCCCGAGCCGAAGAGCCCGACGCCGATACGAACGCTGGTGCCGCGCGCACCAACATGCGCGAGCGGCGCCGTACTGGATACATCCGTCCCGGCCACGCGAATCCCGAGCGTGCGCGCTCGCGAGACCAAGCCGTCGAACGACCGGAGATGTTCTTGCACCGCCATCAGATCCGTAACGTGCGTCCACAACTCCACGTCGGCATCGCTCGACCGGATCGCGGGCGCGATCGCCTCGAGCTGCACCGCAGAGAGTCCGCTCCATCCGGCCGACGGAAGCAAGCCGATGCGGAAGTGCGGCCTTTGCCCGCGATCCCTCGCCCAGCGTACCGCGCTCGCGATTTCATCCTGCGTCGAAACGGTCGGGATGCCGTTGTTGGACAGCACCTCTGCCACGCGGTCCGCGGAAACGCCCGAGAGCACGATGGCAGGCTTGCGCGAATGACGGCGTAGCGCGAGAAGTTCTTCGAGGTCCCCAACACAGTATGCGTCGACAACCTCGTCGAGCGCGTCGCATAGAACGGCATACCCCCATCCATAGCCGTCCCCTTTGACGACCGCGCGAATCGGGACGCCCGCATGGCGCCTCCAGGCCAGCGCGTTTGCGGCCAGTGCCGGCGCATCTACACCGAGGAGCGGATGCATTACGGCAGCGTCGTCTGAGTGACGGGGGCATCCGAGGGGGTCACGACCTCGACGCGCACGCCCTTGCGGTAGGCGGAATTGGGGACGATGAACACGGTGTACGTGCGATAGCGCGCCACGGGCTCGCCGCCGTCCGGGGGGGCGGCCTCGAAGGCCACGACGCGAACGCGAGTGGTTTCTGCCCGAATCGACTCGACGATCTGGCGGTAGCCGGACCGCTCGTGCGGGCCCATCAAAAGGATGACGCCGAATTCGTTGCGGAAGCGGACCGGCGCGCGGACGCCGAAGCGTTCGAGCGCGGCGGGGTCGCGAACGACGGCAATCTCGTTGCCTCCGAGCACCGAGGTAGTTCCGGTTTTAAGGGTCTGGACGCGGACGTCCCGGCAACCCGTCAAGAGCGCGAGCGCCAAAAGAAACCAAAGCCGTTTCACGAACCCCCGCTTTTCGAGGTGTTGTCACAGGGTGCCCTTTGGGTGCATTCTATAAGGTAGTCGAAACCCGTAAGGAAGTCGTGTATGCTCGACCCGTTCGCCGTCATTTTTGCCGCCCTCGCCGTGCTCCCGGTTACCCCCGTTGCCTCCGCGACGCCGCGGCCTGTCCTCAAAGAAATCGTTCACGTGCGCTCGAGCGCCGCGTGCGGCGAAATAGCCACCCATGCAAACGGTGCGATTTCACTCGCCTTGCACAACGATGCGATGCTTTCGCAAACGATCGCGCGCTTGCGCACGATCAACCTCGACGACGGCAACAGCATTCACCGCCGCAACGGCCTCGATCAGCTGGGCACCTACGCTAAGACGCTGATGCAGCAGGCGCGCGCGGGCGACGACGAGGTCAAACGGCTTCGCGCACTCGCCGAAAAGTCGACCAATCCGGACGCGAAAAAAGACCTCAAAGAGTTTGCCGACCAGCTGGGCGGAGCGCTCTGGCGCCAACAAAAAGTGGCGCGCGACCTTAACGGTTTCCTCGCGTCAGCGGATTTCCGCGACATGAAGGAACTGGATGAGTCGCAAAAACAGAGTAACCGCGCCGTGTTCGGCGTCGACGATCCGACCAAAGCCATCACGCTGGCGAGTGTCGGCGGCCAGCCTCCCGACGGCCCGCTCGCCGCGAGCCTCAACAACGCCGCATCGGAAACGTTCCTGACGCCGTTTTACCTGCGCGGCTCCACCACCGAGCAAGCACGTGCGGCTGCCGACGACTTCGAACTGCGGATTCCCGACATCAGCAACGACGAGGCCACCGCGGCAAACCACATCGAAGCGGCCACGGCCGGCTGTTAGTATCGCCCGCGCGTCACACGACCACAGTCGTTGCCGCGGGCTGCAACCTTGGGTAGACTCTAAACCCTAGTGAAGACGCTATGGCGCCTCTCGATCGCCGCGGCAATCGCAGCGTTCGGCGAGGTCATGTTGGGCAGCTGGACGCGCATACAAGGCGCCGGCATGACCTGCCCCGATTGGCCCCATTGCAATGGGCGCTGGATTCCGTCACTCGCCGGCGGGACGGTTTGGGAATGGGCGCACCGCCTCTCCGCACTTCTGCTCTCCGTTTTTGTAGCCGGCATCATCGCCGTCGCCTGGCGGCGCCGCAAGGCCCCATTGATTGGTCCGGCCATGGCCGCCGTGAGCGCGTTATTTGTTTTCCAGATCGCCCTCGGAGCCGCAACCGTCCGGCTCTCCAACTCGCCTGCATCCGTCGTGTGGCATTGGGGAACGGCGATGGCCTTCATCGCATCCCTGGCGATGCTGGGCATTTTCGCGCAGGCCAACGCGAGCGGGCGCGTGCGGCACGGCGACGAGCAGGGAGTGCATACCACGGCTTTTATCGTTCTCGCGTTGACGGCAAGTATCGCGTTCGTCACCATGTGCGTTGGAGCGTACGTCAGTTCCAGCGGAGCGGGTCTCGCTTGCCTTTCGATTCCCGGGTGCAGCGGCGGGGTGGTCGTGTATACGCCCGGACAGATCGTGCAGATGGTGCATCGTTTGCTCGCGGCGGCTACGCTGCTATGCGCGGCCGGCGCATGCGCGGCCGTGTGGGTCTGGAATTGCGACGCGCGCGTGCGCGTGACGGCGAGCGCCGGCCTCGCGCTGGTCTTCGTTCAGGTGCTGCTGGGACTGTTGAACGTCGCCTTCCGGCTACCCATTGATTTACGCGAAGCCCATGCCGCCAATGCGGCGCTCACCTTTCTCACGTTCGTAGGCGCCGCAACCTTCGCATCGTTGGATGTCCGCACGGTCGAGCGGTCGCCCGCGCCATGATCGCAGACTTTTTCGAACTCGGCAAACCCCGCATCATCGTTCTGCTGCTGATCACGACCGTCGCGGCAATGCTCATGGCATCGCGCGGCATTCCTCCGCTAGCGCTCGTGTTTTGGACGATGCTGGGCGGCGCGCTCGCGGCCGCTTCGGCAGGCGCGTTCAACTGCATCTACGATGCCGACATAGACGCGCTCATGAAGCGCACGGCGCAGCGGCCGCTGCCAAGCGGTCGGATCTCAATCCGCGCGGCAACCATCTTCGCGTGCACGAGCGGCATCGCGGCATTCGTCATCCTCTACGCACTCGTCAATCCCTTGGCCGCGTGGCTTTCGCTCTCGGGAAACGTGTTTTACGTGGTCGTGTACACGATGTGGCTCAAGCGGTTAACGCCGCTGAACATCGTTATTGGGGGCGCGGCTGGAGCGGTTCCGCCTCTGGTTGGCTGGGCCGCAGTAACGCACGCGATCGGAGGCCCGGCGCTCGGACTTTTTGCGCTCATCTTTTTGTGGACCCCACCGCATTTTTGGTCGCTCGCGCTCTACATCGAAACAGATTACGCGAAGGCCAAAATCCCGATGCTGCCCAACGTGAGCGGCGAGGAACGTACGAAGCGCGAGATCTTTTATTATTCCATTATCCTGGTACTAGCGTCGTTGCTGCTCTACCCACTCCACGTGATGGGACCGCTCTACTTTGCGGCCGCCGCAGTGTTGGGAGGAATCTTTATTCTCGACGCGGTTCGCACGTGGCGTGACAAAAGCGCGAACAATGCGTGGGCGCGGCACCTCTTCCGCTATTCGCTCGTCTATCTCGCGTTGATGTGCGTGATGATGGTTATCGACCGTATCGTTGCGTGACCGTATGAAGTCGCTCGCCGGGCACGACATCGACGCCGCGAGCCTGCCGTTGCTGCTCACCTTAGGTCTCGGCGTTTTTGCAGGCGCGCTGGATTTGGGCGTCCTTTCGCCCGCGCTCCCGGCGATCGGCCGGGAATTCGCCGTTGTGACCGGCGACTTGGCGTGGATTTTTACGCTGTATTTGCTGGTGACCGTCGTCAGCATCGCGGTGATGTCGACGCTCGCCGACCGGTACGGCCGCCGACCGATCTACATCGCCTGCGTCGCGCTCTTCGCAGCGGGCAGCGCGCTCGCCGTTCTCGCTCCAAACTACGGCGTCTTTCTGGTCGCGCGCGCGATTCAGGCACTCGGTGCCGGCGGCATTTTTCCGGTAGCGACCGCCGCGATCGCCGATGCTATTCCCGCGAGCAGGCGCGGCGCCGCATTGGGCCTCGTCGCCGCAACGTGGGGCCTTGCGGCAATCGCCGGCCCGGCGTTCGGCGGCATCGTCACCCACTTCGTGTCGTGGCGCTGGATCTTCATTCTCAATTTTCCGCTCGCCGGAATCGTCATTTGGCTGGCTGCGCAACACCTGCCGGCAATCGCGCCACATCGTCGCGGACCGCTCGATGTCGCGGGCTTGGCGTTACTCAGCGGCGGTCTTCTCGGCTTGATGTACGGGATTAACGGATCGCATCTGGTTCCGGGGATTACCGGGGCCGCACTGCTTGCGACGTTCGTGTATTATGAGCGGCGCATTGCCTTTCCGATCGTGCCGCCCGCGCTCTTTGCCAATCCGCAGCTCGCCAAAACGTACGCCTTGGAATTGGTCATCGGAATTTTGGAGGGTGCGTTATTTTTCGTCCCCGCCGTGCTCGTGGGCGCGCAGCATCTCTCATACGCGGCCGCCGGGCTGATCGCGTCGATCGGAGCGGTGGTCTTCGTCGCCGTCATTCCGCTTGCGGGGCGCGCGCTGGACCGAATCGGCAGCCGCGACGTGCTTTTGGTGGGAACGCTGTGCACGGAAGTGGGGCTCGCGCTCTTTGCCCTGGGGTTCGACGCTTTGTGGACCGCGATCTTAGCAATCGTAGTCGCTGGATTCGGTTTCGGGGCGCTCCTTGGGGCGCCGACGCGCTACATTGTGAGCAACGAGACCGGCGCGCACGAGCGGGCGACGGCCGTCGGCTTACTCAGTCAATTTCTCATTATGGGACAAATCTTGGGCGCTTCGGTCGCGGGCGGGATTTTGGGCGCATCGTTCTCGGAAACCGCGGGCTACCGCACCGCGTACTTGACGTTTGCCGGATTCGCGCTGATCGCCATCGTCATCGCCGCCACGCTGCGCGCGCGCGAGGTAGAAATCGTCGCGGCATGAAGCTCAAGCACGCCGTCGCACCCGACCGTCATCTCGCGCAGCGGCCCTGGACCGACCGCGAACGAAACATCGTGTGGCGCGGTCTGACCGGACGCTTTGCCATCGCCGTCGAACCTCTGCTCGGCTCCGCTTTCTTCGGATTTCTCACCTTCGGCATCATTTGGCGCGCGCGCATCACGCATACCGATCTCTGGATTCTCTGGCCCGTCTTCGGCTTCGTGGCCGCCGGATTTCTTGCATACCTGGTCGCGGTGCTCGTCGCGCCGTTTCTCGCGTACGCGCAAACGTTTAAGCCGATCTTCATCGTCGACGGGTATGTCCGCTATCGCGAGCCGGACCGAGCATCCGAATACGGTGCGAGCGGTTACGTCGCCGTGCTCTTTGAGGATCGCCATATGGCCTGCGAGTGGGAAGCGTATGGAAATCAAAAACTCCCCGCTGCGGAGATCCCCGCGATCGTGGAGTTTTCGGAGTGGGGCGGCATTCACAAAATCGATGGACGCTCGACGGGTCTGCTTCCGGATGAAGAACTGCCCGCGCTGGGCGTTGGGATCGCCCGCGGGCGATCGCGCTAGCGCCCTCCCGACCCGCTCAAGGGTAGGCGCAACGTTTTATCGGCGGGCCAACCATGGCCATAGTACGACTGCTCGATCACGAAGCCGCCAATGGCGAAGATCGCCAAAATGCCGAGAACTGCCGCAATCGTAACGACCTTGGGGATGCCGCGGCTTTGCGGTACGCCGCGGTCGTCGGTGAGATCGTACATCTACGCAGCCCCGCCTTTCCCGATGACGCCTAGCCCGGCAAAAAGCCCGAGCAGTGCGCCGAACGCGAGCAGTGCCAGCATGATTTTGAAGATCTGATTTTCCAAGCCGGGCGTTTTCCAATCGTTTTTCAAAGCGACGGCGGCGGTAAAAAAGACGAGGATGCCGCCCACGACGGCGATCAGACGTTCGATTGCGATTGCATGCATATGTTCCGCCTACAGTAAGTAAAAGATCGAAAAGAGCACGACCCAAATAACGTCGACGAAATGCCAGTACAGCGTGCCGAGCGTGAGGCCGGTGTATTTTGCAAAGGTATATTTG
>JALYVW010000132.1 GCA_030853005.1 Vulcanimicrobiota bacterium | reverse complement strand
GCCCGGGACCCACCTCCGCAATAACCCGCACCGAATCGTTCGTCATCTCCGTCAGTTTGCCATACCGGCAAAGAACTTGCAAATCGCTTCAGAGCCGCGTAGAATGCGAGCCATGGAATCGAATTGGGATGTCGTCATCGTTGGCGGTAGCGCCGCCGGTTTGAGTGCTGGGCTGATGCTAGCCAGGTCCCGGCGGCGCGTTGCGATCGTAGACGCCGGAGTACCGCGCAATCGCTTCGCCGCGCACATGCACGGCGTACTCGGGCACGACGGCAAACCACCGCAAGAACTCGTCGCCGCCGGACGTCGCGAAGTCGAGCGCTACGGCGGCATCATCATCGACGCAACGGTTACCGGTGCGGTGCGTAGCGGCGACACGTTCGCCGTCACGACCGATGGGCGCGAGATCATGAACGCGCGGCGCTTGATCGTCGCCACGGGACTGCGCGACGAGCTGCCGGAGGTCGACGGCTTGCGCGAACAATGGGGTAAGGGAGTCGTGTCGTGCCCATATTGTGACGGCTACGAAAACCGCGATAAACGCATCGGAATCCTCGGAACCAGTGCGTTCAGTCTTCACCAGGTGCAACTGTTGCGTCAATGGTCGCCGAACACGACGTATTTCGTTCACATGCTCGAAGCTCCCAACGCGGACGAACGTCGTGCGCTAGAAGCGCGTGGCATCGCCATAGAAAACGGCATCGTAACAAAGATTTGTAGCGACGAGGGCGGCCGCCTTACCGGACTCGAATTGGCGGACGGCCGGCACATCGGCGTCGATGTTATCTTTATCACGCCGCGCCCCGTGCCACTCGACGGCGTTCTCGGCCAACTCGGAGCTGACGTAACCGAAAGTCCGTTCGGCCGTTTCGTTACCGTCGACCCAACCTACAAGACGTCGATTCCCGGCGTATGGGCAGCCGGCAACGTCACGGACGCCGTTGCAAACGTACCGGTGTCAATGGGAGCGGGCTCCTTTGCGGGAGTCGCCGTGAATGCAGATCTGATAACAGAAGACATCGTGTGGGCCGTCCGCGATTATTCCAAGCGCATGCAGCTCGCGTGACGCAGTCGTGCGCCGTAAAGAGCACGTGCGTGGCGCGCGCTCCGTTTCTTGCCACATACGAACAGCGTTTGGCCTCCGCAGCCGGCGCAGGGCCGAGAGTTTCGTGCCGATCGTCGTCGGTGTAGCCGAGTGGCATACGCTTCAGGCAGCCGACCCTTAGACACCGGCGACTTGTTCCCATCACTGTCGATGACGACGACCGATGGCTCAAACCTCACGTTACCGAAACCTGGCCGGTGGACGATTTTCGTTATCTATCGCGGCGAGTGGTGACCAGCCTGTCATCACCAGTTAGGTGATTTCGAAGCCGCACTTGCGGCGTTCATTGCCGAAGACGTCGACGTCTACGCCGCATCGGTCGACGATCTTGCGGAGACGCGCAAAATGATCGATGCCGAGCACGTTACGTTTCCTGTCGCCTATGGGCTCGATGCGAAGCAAATCGCACAAACCCTTGGGAGCTTCTACCAAGACAATCCGGATGGCGCATTTCTTCATCCAGCAGACTTCATAATCCGTCCGGACGGGGCGATCGATTCAGCGACGTATAGTACCGCCGCCGTTGGACGCCTGAGGGCAGAAGACGCTCTGGCGCAGATCACGTTTCGAAAAAAAATGGCCCGAGCATCGTGGGGGCGTTCCTGATCATGAAAGCGGAGCGGCCGAAATCACCGGTGAGGCCTCGTACACTTTATGTGTACAATGATATCGGTATCCGTTTTGGCTCGGTCATACACTGCCGTCTTTGGCCTAACGTGGACCCGCCGGCGGATACTACTCTTGAGGGCTAACATTGGCTGGAAAGACGAACGCAATTCGCAGAATAAAGTGCTGCCGGTCGGTCCTTGCCTTCTAGGATGGTGATCTGATGCAGTATGTTGCTGGCGTAGACGCATACAAGAGCACTCATGCCGTGGTTTTCTTAAACGCGATTGGAAAGGTCGTTCGATCGTTTACGATCCCAGCCAGCGTTGATGCCAAGCGTTGGAAGACGCCAAGGAGTTTTTCATGGCGGATTGGACCGCATCCGATATTCCGGCACAACATGGCCGGACACTAATTGTCACCGGCGGTACCGGCGGGCTCGGCTTCGAGACGGCACTCCAGGTCGCGCGAGCCGGCGGCACCGTCATCCTCGCGGGCCGGGATGCCAGCAAAGGCGCCGCCGCCATCGGCCGGATTCGTGCCGTTGCGAAGAGCGCTGAGGTTCGATTCGAACCGCTAGACCTTGCAAGCCTGGCGTCGGCCCGAGCGTTCGCGGGACGCGTGCTGCACGAACCAATCGACGTTCTTGTGAACAATGCGGGCGTCATGACCCCTCCCAGCCGCAAGGTGACGGCCGACGGGTTCGAGTTACAGTTCGGGACGAATTTCCTCGGCCACTTCGCGTTGACGGCACTTCTATTGCCGGCGCTGCGCAATGCAACGCAGCCTCGCGTTGTCACGGTTACGAGCTTCGGCGCCAACGACAGCGCGATCGACTTCGACGACTTGCAGTCTGAACGCAAGTATCGCCCTATGGCGGCGTACAACCAGTCGAAACTGGCTGATCTGCTCTTCGCATTCGAGTTTGAGCGGAGAAGTCGCGAAAACGCCTGGGGCATCAAGAGTATCGCAGCGCATCCTGGGCTTGCCCTGACGGAATTGATTCCGAACGGCGCCGGTCGCGACAGCATCGTGTCGCGTGTTAGTCGTTTGCTTGGCCCAATCATCATGCAGACTCCAGCGCAGGGCGCGCTGCCGTCGCTTTATGCATCTACGTCGCCCGACGCGGTCGGGGGCGCGTATTACGGGCCCACGGGCTTTGCCGGAATTCGCGGAGCAACCGGCCCCGCGAAATCTCCGCCGGCGGCGTTGGATCTGGCGGTCGCAAAGCGATTGTGGAAGGCCGCCGAGCAACTCACCGGAGTGGACTTCCCAAGCCTTGCACATGCTTGAGCACGGCACAGTCAACCCACATAGGCACAGGAGAGGTTCACACTATGAATTATCTGCTGCCGGCGGTTGAAGAACTCGTCGTCCTGATTTAGCCCCCTCAAACCCGGGCCGAATGAAATTGTGGTCTCCGAGACTAAGGCCCTCATCAAGGAGACCCGCATGAAGAAATCGCGCTTCCCGGAAGCGCAGATCGTTGTCAAGCAAAAATCCCGTTGCAGCGTCTTATTACGTTGCAAATCGTCGATGGTGCACAACGTTGTGGCGAGGGTGATCATGACTTGACCCTCGCTTCATTGCTTGAGGACGACCTTGGAAATCAAAACAATCAAGTCTTGATACATTCAAAACGCCTCGGCAAGCCGCAGTTCTCGCATAACAAACTATTTTTGGATCAGTTGCCGACCGGCATTGACCGCTTGCGAAACAGTTATGCGGCGGTGCTTGGCAGTCAAATCGTGGATATCTTGGCGCATTCGATGCCAAAGCCAAAGAAAGAATAATCCACAATAGGTTCATCTTAATACCAACGAATAAAGCAAAGGAAATCGTGCCGCATAGACCGGCGAAGCAGTATTCCGTTCCGTCTTTCGCAGTGCCCGCTGAAAACACCGGGATCCTTATCGATCCGTCGGAAGAGGCTTGTTCATCTC
>JALYVW010000057.1 GCA_030853005.1 Vulcanimicrobiota bacterium | reverse complement strand
CCGATGACCTCGCTCAATCCGGTCCTGACCGTCGGCGAACAAATCTCCGAAGCGATACAGCTGCACTTGCGGTACAATCGCAAGGATGCGATCGAGAAAACGATCGAGATGTTCAAAAAGGTTCGCATCCCCGCGCCGGACAAGCGGATTCGCGATTACCCGCACCAATTCTCGGGCGGAATGCGGCAACGCGTCATGATTGCGATGGCGCTCTCGTGCGATCCGAAGCTGCTGATCGCCGACGAGCCTACGACTGCTCTGGATGTGACCATTCAAGCGCAGATCCTGGAACTGATGAATGAGATGCAGGCATCTACCGGCGCCGCCATCATCATGATCACGCACGATTTGGGCGTGGTGGCCGAAGTCTGTCAAAACGTCCTCGTCATGTACGGCGGCAATATGGTTGAGTACGGTACGGCGGAACAGATCTTCGACAACCCCAAGATGCCCTACACGCAAGGATTGCTCGCGTCACTTCCGCGCCTGGATGCCACCGACAAACAACGCCTTGAGCCGATTGCCGGGCAGCCACCAAACTTGCTGCACTTGCCGCCGGGATGCGCGTTCGCGCCGCGCTGCAAGTATCGCATGCCTATCTGCGCCGAGCCTGTTCCCGTATACGACTTTGGCGACACCCACCTCGCGCGATGCTTCCTCTACGACGAACGCGCGAAAGATCAGCGCCTGGTCGATGCGGAAACCATCCAACCCAAACCCGTCACCTCCGTCATCGCTGGAGAGACCTAAACGCACATGGCCGCAGCACCGCAGCTCGTCGACCCAACGCCGTCGTCCGCTCCCGCGCTCGTCGAGGTCCGCGACCTCTACAAATACTTTCCGATCCACGCGGGCCTGCTCTCCCGGCATATTGCCGACGTTCGTGCCGTCGACGGCGTCGATTTCACAATCAAATCTGGCGAAACGCTCGGCTTAGTCGGCGAATCCGGCTCCGGAAAAACGACGGTCGGCCGCATGCTCCTGCGTTTGCTCCCAGCTACGAAGGGCGAAGTGTTCTTCGAAGGCCGCGACGTCTTGCAGATGAACCGCACCGATGTGCGGCATCTTCGCAAAGAGATGCAGATCATTTTCCAGGACCCATTTGCCTCGTTGAATCCGCGCATGACCGTGGGCGACATTATTGGGGAGCCGCTTAAGATTCACGGTATCGCCAAGGGATCCGCCGTCGACACGCGAGTGCAAGAACTGCTTCGTCTGGTCGGTTTACAAACGTACCACGCCAACCGTTATCCGCATGAGTTTTCCGGCGGCCAGCGTCAGCGCGTAGGAATTGCTCGAGCGCTTGCGGTCAATCCGAAATTTATTGTTTGCGACGAACCGGTCTCGGCATTGGACGTCTCGATTCAAGCGCAGGTTATCAACTTGCTCGAGGATCTGCAGCACCAGCTCGGCCTGACGTATTTATTTATCGCCCATGACCTCTCCGTGGTTCGCCACATTTCAACGCGCGTCGCCGTCATGTATGTCGGGAAGATCGTGGAGCTCGCCGATAACGAAGACCTCTACGAAAATCCCCTGCATCCGTACACGCAAGCGCTGCTCTCGGCGATACCCATTCCGGATCCGCATGTCGAACGCCGTCGTAAACGCATCGTTTTAACCGGCGATATTCCCTCCCCGGTAAATCCGCCGTCGGGCTGCCGTTTTCACACGCGCTGCCCGATTGCATTCGAGCGGTGCCGCGTGGAGATCCCGCCGTTTAGCGAGTACGCTCCGGGACACTTTGCGGCATGCCACTGGGTAGAAGAACATGGCGGGAAAGCTCCGGACCTCGCGGGCGCCGTCCTCAAGCAATCGCCCTTGGTTTCCGCGCCCCCGACCTCGGCGCAACCCGAAGAACACGCGACCGTCCAAAGCCCGGCGCCCCCGCGGTAACGCTACGCTCGTAACCGCTTTACGATGAGGCGCTGTCTCGATCGATCTGCTGCAGCTCGTGGGAGGCGGATTCCCAAGCGGTAAGCGTTTCGGCGCTACTGAGGTCGAGTTGTTCCGATTCATCTTTGAGGGCCGCTACGCGGCCGCGATCGTCGTAGAGTTCGACCGACGCAAAGAGCGTCTCGATTTCCGTTTTGCGAATGTCGAGCCGGTCGATTTCGCGCTCCAGGCGTTGAATTTTCGCGACCAGCTGCGAGCGTCGTTTCAGCGGCGTGAGACGGCCGGCGCGCCCTCGATAGGTAGTCGGCCGGGTGTCTTTGCGGCGTTTCTCGCCGGACTGAAGGAGCGCTTCGTAAGCGCCGTAGCCCCCTTCGAGGATTCCCCAGCGGCCGTCGTCGATCCAAAGTACGCGACGGCACAGGCGGTCGAGGAGGTAGCGGTCGTGAGAGACCACGATAAGCGTGCCTGTAAATTCATCAAGCACCACTTCAAGCGCCTCGCGGCTGGCAATGTCGAGATCGTTGGTGGGCTCGTCGAGCAAAAGCACGTCGCATTCGCGCGCCATGAGCCGCGCGAGCATGATGCGCCGGCGCTCGCCTCCCGAAAATGCGGAGAGCGGCTTATCCGCCGCATCTCCTGAGATGCGCATTCGGCCAAGCAAGCCGCGCGCTCGTTCGGGAGCGACCGGCGCCGCGTCGAGGACCGCGTCGACTGCGGAGATCGACGGGTCGAGCTCGTCGTTCGCGTCCTGCGTGAAATAGGCAGTGCGCACGGCAGGGTTGTACCGGACCGAGCCGCGGTCGGAGTGTTCCTGGCCGGCCAAGATATTGAGCAACGTCGACTTACCGGCACCGTTGGGTCCGACAACGGCGAGACGCGCGCCTTGCGCGACGTCGAATGAAAGATCCTTGAAGAGTGGCTGCGCGTAAGACTTCCCAAGACCGGCTACTTCGAGCGCAAATCCACCGCTCGAACGCCGCCCCGGCTCAAAAGAGATTGCGATGCGCGAAGGCTCTCCCGCCGGCTCGGACGCATCGCCCGCAGCCTTTTCTAAACGGGAAAGCTGTTTCACGCGACTGCGCACTTGACTATAATCGCTCGACGTGTGCGTCGTGCGAAGGCCGGCGATCATCGCACGTCGCGCGTCACGTTCCTCGATAAATCGCCGGTAAGATTCGCGCTCGGCCTCCAGGCGCGCGTCTCGCTGGTTAACGTACCCAGTGTACGCCGGAACCTCCGGGAGATAGACGTGCAGCCGCCCTCGATCCAACTCCCACGCGCGGCTTGCGATACGATCGAGAAAGTAGCGGTCATGTGACACGATGAGGTATGCGCGCCGGTCGGCAGCGATGTGTGACTCCAGCCACCGCACCGTCGCAATATCCAAATGGTTCGTGGGCTCGTCGAGGATGAGGTAATCCGGGTCGTCGATGAGCAGGTGCGCGAGCGCGGCTTTGGCCCGTTGCCCGCCCGAAAACTCCCGGAGCGGACGCGCGTATTCGTCGCGCGCAAATCCGAACGCATCCAGCATCGTAGAAAGGCGCTTGTTCTGTAGCGCCCATTCGACATCGGGGACTTGCGCGAGCGCGACCGCGACCAGTTCCTCCAGGGTTGCTTGGGTTTCGTCGGCAACGCTCTGCGCAAGGTACCCGAAACGAGTATCTTTCGCGCGAACGATGGTTCCGGAGTGAAGCGGGTCCACTCCGGCGAGAATGCGCAAGAGCGAGGACTTGCCGGCTCCATTGGGTCCTACGAGCGCGACGCGTTCGGATGTGTGCAGGACGCCGGAAACGTTCGCGAACACATCGCGCGCGCCATACCGGCATTCCAAATCGGTGAATCGGAGGAGTTCCACTACGAGGTCGCTTCGCCGCGAAGCGGGCAATGCTTGGCGACGGCGTCGAGGACGCCGCCGCCTAAAGCGTTAGCCCCCGCCGTTGGTGGTCGTCGTCGAAGACGACCCCTTGGTCGTGGTATTGCTGCCATTTTGATCCGTCGTCGTAGCGGGATTGGTAATCGTGGTCGAAGTCGTTGTCGACGTCGTGCTCCACGGATGCCACGCGATCGCACCGACGATTACCGCGAGCACCACGACGATGATGGCCGTCATCACGCCCATCGAGAATCCGCCTGCGGCGGCGTCCGAAGACCCCTCCACGACGGTGGTTCTTGGCTCTTCGTGAACGATCACTGGACGGTCGTCCATTGTTGCGTCCTTCCTCTAGCTTTTAGGCGTGCGCTTTTTGCGCGAACCGGATTTTCGCGCGTGCGGGATCTGGTCAACCATAGCTTCAGCTGCGGCTTCGCCGGTGGCGAGCGCACCTTGTGCCGCCACCGCTAACGTTTCTTGGAGGGCCTTCTTGCCGCGCGCTTTCGCGGCTTTGCCCCCGGCGCTCATAATTTTCTTCGCGCCGCTGGCCACTTTCTTGCCCGCTTTTTTGGCTCCGCGAGCCACTTTTTTACCGGCTTTCTTCGCGCCACGGGCAACTTTTTTGCCGGTCTTCTTGGCGCCTTTAGCTACTTTTCTTCCAGCTTTTTTGGCGCCGCGCGCGACCTTCTTGCGAGCCCCGGTGACCTTTCTCTTGGCTCCGGCTGCCGTTTTTTTGATTCCACTCTTTTTGCGCGGCCCGCTTTTCTTGCGGCCGGCGCTTTTTTTTGTCGCCATATTTTACGTGCCCTTCCTTCCAGATAGGTGCTTCAAACTAGAACGTTTCCTGAACGGGTCAAAATAAAACGGGCGACCGGATACCGATCGCCCGTTCCGATGAAGTCGCTCGATCAGCGCGCTTTTTTGCGGCTAGATTTCTTGCGCTTGCCAGCGGCTTTTTTACGCCCGCCCGCTGCCTTTTTGCGTCCGGCAGTCTTTTTACGTCCGCCGGCTTTTTTGCGTCCGGCAGTCTTTTTACGTCCGCCGGCTTTTTTGCGTCCGGCAGTCTTTTTACGTCCTCCGGCCTTCTTGCGTCCGGCAGTCTTTTTACGTCCTCCGGTTTTCTTGCGTGCGCCGGTCTTTTTACGTCCGGCGGTCTTTTTGCGTGCGCCGGTTTTCTTGCGTCCGCTGGCCTTTTTGCGTGCGCCGGTTTTCTTGCGCGCGCCGGTGGTTTTCTTGCGTGCGGCCGTCGTTTTCTTACGTCCGCCGGTCGCCTTTTTGCGACCGCTCGATTTACGTCGGCCGGCTTTTTTGCGCCCGCCGCGACCCGTGGATTGCTCCATCGTGTCGCCGTTCATCATGGTTTCGGAATCCATTCTTCCTCCTGCGTCCTCATCGGACGTCTGAAGTGGTGGATAGCGCTCGTGTGCGCTTTGTGCGCATCATAGAGTTTTTTTCGGAATATTGCAAATATTTGAAAAATTTGGTATCGCGCGCGCGTTTAGCGCGCCGAGCTTTTGCCCGTCTGAAGGGGCCGATTATTGCCGCCGACTTGACGGCGGGGGTATACTTAGGCCCGTGAAAAAGCCCCTGATTATCGTGGAATCGCCGACAAAGGCGCGGACCATTAAGAAGTTTCTGCCGCCGCGATTTATCGTCAAGGCGTCCGTCGGTCACGTCCGCGACTTGCCAAAGAGCACGCTCGGCGTCGACGTTGATAATTCGTTTACGCCCAAGTATCTCACCATCAAGGGCAAGGGCGACATCATTAAAGAGCTCAAGGCTGCCGTGAAGTCCGCGTCCGATGTCTTTTTGGCCACGGACCCCGATCGCGAAGGGGAAGCCATCGCATGGCATCTAGCGGAACTGCTGAAATTGGATGAGCCCAAACGGATCGAGCTGCACGAGATCACCAAAGAGGCCGCGATGGCGGCTATCCAAAATCCGCACCGCATCGATATCGATCGCGTGAACGCTCAGCAGGCGCGGCGCATTTTGGATCGTCTCGTCGGCTACAAAATATCTCCGCTGCTATGGGCCAAGGTGCGTGGCGGCCTTTCCGCCGGCCGGGTTCAGTCAGTAGCGGTTCGGATAATTGTCGACCGGGAGCGTGAAATTGCCGCTTTCGAGACGCGTGAGTACTGGTCGCTGACGGCCCAATTGAAATCGGCCGGAGATCCGACGATCGTATTCCCTGCCGACCTCACGTCCAAGGGTGGAGAAAAAATTGAGGTCACGACCGGCGCTGCGGCAGATGCGATTCTGGCCGACCTCCGGGGCGCGCCGTTCGCGGTCGATTCGATCAAGCGGCGAGAAGTACGCCGCAACGCGCCGGCTCCGTTTACGACGTCGACCCTCCAACAGGAAGCCTCGAGAAAGTTGCGGTTGCGAGTCCGGCGGACGATGCAGATCGCGCAAGCCTTATATGAAGGCGTAGATCTGGGCGCCGAGGGAACGGTCGGGCTGATCACCTACATGCGTACCGACTCGACGCGAATCTCGGATTCGGCCCGCGATGCGGTCCGTGAATTCGTGACGCAGACGTTTGGCGAGGACTACCACGGCGGCCGCACGCACAAACTGCGCGAAGGGGCTCAGGACGCGCACGAAGCGATCCGCCCGACCAGCGTTTTGCACACGCCCGAAAAAATGGCCAAAATTCTGAAACGCGACGAGTTGAGGCTGTACACGCTGATCTGGGAGCGGTTCGTCGCATCCCAAATGTCCGCCGCCGTGCTAGACCAGACGACGGTCGATATCCGGGCAAAAGAGTACACGTTCCGCGCCACGGGCAGCATCATGAAGTTCGCCGGCTTCACGAAGATCTATGAGGAAGGCAAGGATGACGCCGCCGCCGCTCAAGAGGGCAAAGACAAAAAGCGCGTGCGGCTGCCACAGTTACACGAAGGCGAAACGCTCGCAGTTGAAGGCATCGAGCCGAAACAGCACTTTACCGAGCCGCCTCCGCGCTTCACCGAAGCGACGCTCGTCAAAGCGCTGGAAGAACACCGCATCGGCCGGCCATCAACGTACAGCACGATCGTGGAGACCATCCAGGCGCGCGGCTATGTCACGCAACTCGACCGGCGTTTTGCGCCTACCGACATCGGCATCGCGGTCAACGACTTATTAGCCGAGCATTTTCCGGACATCGTGGATTTAAACTTCACGGCCCAAATGGAGGGGGATCTCGATAAGGTTGCGGAGGGCACCGGCGACTGGGTCGCCTTGCTCGGGAAGTTCTACGGCCCGTTTCTTCTCGAGCTGGAAGCGGCCGAAAAGAAATTGCCGCGACTGGAATTGCGCGACGAACCGACCGATCAAATCTGCCCGAACTGCGCGAAACCGATGGTTATCAAAACCGGCCGGTTTGGACGATTCATCAGTTGCACGGGCTACCCGGAGTGCAAAACCACCCGCCCTATTCTCAAAGACACGGGTGTGAAATGCCCCAAGGACAGAGGAATGGTCGTCGAGCGCCGTTCTAAGCGCGGGCGCACGTTCTTCGGATGCGCGAATTATCCACAGTGCGACTTCGTGTCGTGGGATCGTATCGTACCCGAGCCATGCCCGGTGTGCGGTAGTCACGTCGTGACGAAAACCCGGCGCGGCACGCAAACGCTCGAGTGCAGCGCCGATAAAGAACACGACGTCAGTTCCATCGGCGCATCGTCGGAACCGGAAGACGAGCGCGAAGTCGCGCTCTCCACATAAGGGCATAACCGCGTGATTGCGGTCGTCGGCGGAGGACTCGCGGGCTGCGAAGCAGCGTGGCAGGCCGCACAGTTCGGCGTTGCGGTCACGCTTTACGAAATGCGGCCGGGCCGGAGTGGCCCCGCGCACAAGACCGGACGCTTGGCGGAACTCGTCTGCAGCAATTCACTGCGCGGGGCGGCGCTCGAAAACGCGGTCGGACTGCTCAAAGAGGAGCTCGCCCAACTCGACTCGCTCGTGATCGCCTGTGCACGTCTGGCGGCAGTTCCTGCCGGTGGCGCGCTTGCCGTGGATCGCGACGTGTTCGCCGACGCCGTCGAGTCCCGCATCGCCGCTCACCCGCTCATTGACGTCCGGCGCGAAGAGATCGCCCTCATCCCCGATCGTCGCCCCGTGATCGTTGCCTGCGGTCCGCTCCCGCCCGACGGCCTTCTCGAGCAAATCGATGCGCTCGTGGGCAGGAGGTTGCATTATTTCGACGCCGCTTCGCCCATCGTTGCCGCCGACTCCATCGACGAATCGGCTATGTACCGTAAGTCGCGTTACGATAAGGGCGACGGCGCCGATTACCTTAACATCCCTCTGGATCGCGATCAGTACGCGACCTTGCTCGATGATTTGCGCACGCTGCCGCGCCATGAAGCCAAAGATTTTGAAACGGACGAGGCGGGCCAAACGCCGTACTTCGAGGGCTGCTTGCCCATCGAAGAAATGGCGGACCGCGGCGACGAAACGCTTCGCTTCGGTCCGCTCAAGCCGGTCGGCTTGCGCGATCCGATCACGGATACGACGCCACACGCGGTCGTTCAACTGCGCAAAGAAAATGCCGAAGGCACAGCCTACAACCTCGTCGGATTTCAAACCCGGCTGACCTGGCCATCGCAGAAGGTCGCCTTCGGAAGATTTCCCGGATTCGCCAATGCCGAATGGCTGAGGCTCGGGGTGATGCACCGCAATACGTTTATCGACTCGCCGCGATTGCTCGACACCCGCCTCCAGTTACGCGAGCATCGGGGCGTCTTTTTTGCGGGCCAAATCACCGGAGCAGAGGGATATGTCGAAGCCGCAGCCTGCGGGGCCATGGCGGGTATCCACGCCGCTCGCCAAGTCTTGGGGTTGCCTCCGGTCGATGTTCCCGTCGATACCGCGCTTCACGCCGTCGTCGCGCACTTGCAAAATACGCAAACCCCCGACTTTCAACCGGCGAACGTCACCTGGGCCTACTTTACGCCCGACAAGCGCCGCGGCGAAGGCAAACGCGATCGCCGCACTCGATTAGCACAGGCTGCGCTGGAACGGATCGAAGGCTTCAAAGCGCTCAGCCGGCCACCCCTTCCGGCGTTTTCGGCGTCGTCATCCTGACTCCGGCGGCTCGATGCCTCGCCCGGACGGTGCGTGCGAAACTCCCCCGCCCGAATGCGGGTATTTGAAGGTCTGATGAGGATTCGTTCGACAACCATTCTGGGCGTGTTACGTGACGGCCGCCTTGCCATCGCCGGCGACGGACAGGTGACACTTGAGAAAACCGTCATGAAGCACGGCGCGCGTAAAGTCCGCAAGATCGCGGGCGGCAAAGTCCTGGCCGGATTCGCAGGCTCCGCCGCCGACGGCATTACGCTCCTCGAGAAATTCGAGAAGAAGTACGGCGAATATAAGGATTTGACGCGCGCAGCCGTTGAGTTGGCCAAGGACTGGCGCCAGGACCGCGCGCTAAGGCGCCTGGAGGCCCTTCTCATCGTCGGAAACGATCAACAGATGTTCGTGATTAGCGGTACCGGCGATGTGATCGAACCCGATGAGGGAATCGCGTCGATTGGCAGTGGAGGTCCGTACGCGCAAGCGGCGGCTGCGGCGCTGGTTCGTAATACGTCGATGCCGGCGGCCGACGTCGCCCGCAAAGCCCTTGAAATCGCGGGCGAGATCTGCATCTATACGAACGACCAGATCGTGGTGGAGACGCTATGACCGTTACGGCGACGAGCGAGCTAACGCCGCGCGGGATCGTTGCGGAGTTGGACAAGTACATCGTGGGGCAGGGCAAGGCCAAGCGCGCCGTGGCTATAGCGATGCGCAACCGGTACCGGCGCGAGCGCGTGCCCAGCGGGATGCGCGACGAAATTATCCCCAAGAACATTTTGATGATCGGACCGACCGGAGTCGGGAAAACGGAGATTGCGCGGCGACTCGCATTTTTGGCCGGCGCCCCATTCGTAAAGGTTGAAGCGACCAAATACACCGAGGTTGGTTACGTGGGTCGAGACGTCGAATCGATGGTTCGCGATTTGGTCGAACATGCGGTGCGGATGGTTCAAGACGAACGCCGGGGTGAAGTGGAGGAAGGCGCGCGGCGCCAAGCCGTCGAGCGCGTCATCGATTTGCTGCATCCAGAGACGAAAGCGCGCGCCGAAGCCCAGAACAACGGTCTAGCCTCGACTCTGGGATCGATCTTCGGCAATACCTTCGCGCAACAAACGCCACCGCAAACGCCGCCGGCTGCGCCTCCCAGCGATGCGCAGCGCACACGCGATCAGGCGCGAGCCGACGTCGAGCGCGGATTTTACGACGTCCGTTTGGTTGAGATTGAGGTGGAAGAGGCTTCGAGTTTCCCCATCGGCGTCATCGGCGGCCCGATGGATCAAGGCGGCGGCGATATCGGCGAGATGCTCGGGGGCATTCTCCCGAAGAAGCGGATGAAGAAGCGCGTTACCATTCAAGAAGCGCGGCGCATCTTCGAGCAAGAAGAAGCCGCGAAGCTCATCGACATGGATGCGGTTAAACGCGAAGCTATTCGCCGGGCGGGCGAGCAGGGCATCATTTTTATCGACGAGATCGACAAGGTGGCGGGGCGCGAGGGCCGGGGACCCGACGTTTCACGCGAGGGCGTGCAGCGCGACATTCTGCCGATCGTGGAAGGCTCGACGGTAACCACGAAGCACGGCACGATCAAAACCGACCACGTGTTGTTTATCGCAGCGGGCGCGTTCCACATGAGCAAACCCAGCGACTTGATTCCCGAACTGCAGGGACGTTTTCCGATTCGGGTGGAGTTGGATTCGCTCACGGCCGAGGATTTTAAAACAATTCTCACTCAGCCGAAAAACGCGCTGATCGAGCAATACAAGGCGCTGCTGGAAACCGAAGGGGTGAAACTTGATTTTCGCCCCGATGCCATCGACCAGATCGCGGACTTCGCCATGCAAGTGAACGATCGCAGCGAGAACATTGGCGCGCGGCGGTTGCACACGGTCTTGGAACGCTTGCTTGAAGATGTGTCGTTCGGCGCGCCCGAAGAATCGGGCGATGTGGCTATAGACGGCGCGTATGTCCGCGACAAACTGCAAGGCATCGTGGAAAATGGCGACCTAACGAGCTATATTCTCTAGGTCCGCGGGTAAGAGGACCGCACATCGCTTTCTTTTCAGAACGGTAGGAATTATGACCGGAACATCCCTTTCCCGAATGGCGGCGACCGCAATGGTTCTGCTGTCGTTGACGGTGGCGAGCGCGTCGGCCGCCAAGACGCAACCGCATCATGACAACAAGGCGAGAGCGCATAAATCTACATCGCGCCTCGTCACGATCAACGTCGATCTCGATTTCAAGCCGCATAAACGATCAAGTTTTGGCAAGGTTCTCGGGTACGATCCTGCCGAGGCGCACGTGCACATGGGCGACCGCATTCAATTTGTGAATGTGGATGACCAAATCCATACGGCTACCGGCATGTCCTATACGGGTCAAATCGCTCCCGCGCACTATCGCTATAACGGCGATCCTACAACGCGGAGCGGACGCTTGATCAACGCATCGGAGTGGAGTACGGGCAATCTTCGTGCGCACGGTGGCAAATCCCAGATATTCGTTGCGAAGAACGTCGGGCACTATTTTTACGGGTGCTCGTATCACCTGGGCGTCGGTCAGATCGGCGTCATCGTCGTCGGCTCCTAGATTGGACGTCGTCGTGCTCGGCGGAACGAGTTTCGTCGGGCGGCATATTGCAAACGCCCTGCAAGGTGACGGCCATGCCG
>JALYVW010000131.1:715-3684 GCA_030853005.1 Vulcanimicrobiota bacterium | reverse complement strand
GCGCCGGCCTGTTGGTTCGTAGCAAACCAGTCGCAGCGTAGGGTCTTAACCAGCGTCTGACTTGTACCCCGCGTCGCCGTACGCTGACAAGAGCGAAGCGACGTTCCAACCAGCGGATTTCACGCCCGCGGATCGTCGGCCGTACGCACCGCGTCGTACGGAAGGCCACCCATGTGGCCGCTTCCGGATGGAAACCAGCCGGCACCTGCGGGTGCAAGCGGGAACGACGTAAGGTTCGGCGGTTCCGGGGCGGTGTAGGTATAGTAAGACGCGGCGGGCGCGGAGTTGTCCCCGGGCCAAAAGCCGACGGCGATAACTTCTTGAGAATACGCTTCTTGCTGCACGATGTCGGGTTTGGGCGGCCCGGACGCGGCTTTACCCGAGTAGCGTCCCATGGCCAAATCAAACCCATGCCAAAAGAGATGCGCGGGGCTTTCTTTGCCGAGAAACTCTCGTCCGAATTGATCGAAGACATCGGCACTCCACAGCAGCGCCTCCCAGTAACGCCGTACCATCTGCTTGTCGTACGACGTATGTTCGCGATCGGCGCTAAACGGCGTCTCGATCGGAATACCGTACGGTTTGTCCAGGATCTTCACGTGCATCCCAAGATCGCCGGGCGTTGCGAAGACAGCGCGATAAAAGTCGGCAACGGCCATGCCGTCGTGTAACGCAAAGGACCGGGCCTCGTGCGCGGAGCTGATGCGAACGATCAGGCGATGCTCCACAAAATCGAACTCGATCTCGAAGAAGTGTTCGCGATAGCGCATCCGCCCGGTCGTGAGGCCGCGGGCGGTCGGCGCCAACGTAACGTTCCACCAATGGGACCGATAGGGCACGTGGCCCAAGCGAATTTTGCCGACGACCTGACACATGAGGTGCAGCGTCGTCTTCGTGTCTTTCCATTCGTCAAAGGGTAACGGGGCGAGCATGGGATGCGGCATCGACGTCCCTCCGAAAACGCGGCTGAATCAATCTCCTAGAACGGCCGCTAGAACGCAATGGATGCGGCAACCCTTTCTAGGGCCCCCGGGTTTTGATATGACTATTGCGACGCCGAAGGAGTCAAGATAAAAGATTCGACCGGCACGCACCTGGATCGCATCCGCGACGTGCGGCCCGGTAGTAACGGCTGCGAAGAGTGCTTGAAGATGGGGGCGACTTGGTTGCACCTTCGCGAGTGTTCGGAATGCGGGCACATTGGCTGTTGCGATTCGTCCGAGCCCACCCATGCAACGAAACACTTTCATGCACAGCAATCCCATCATGCGGTCCGCTCATCCCGACGAATCGCCTCTTAAGCGGGAATCATGTCGGAACTTTCGCGAGTCCAAAAGCGATGCTGAGCGAGCGCATTCACAAATCCGCGCTCCAACGCTTTACGATTTTTGCTTGCGCTGACGAGCACACCGTTCGGCGGATCGTTTTCGGCTTGTATCTGCGCACGCGCGAGCAGGGCGGCGCCCTCGTCGGAAGCCGACACTGGTTTACAGTGGCGGTAGAGTTCCTGAACGAAGTGGACTGCATCTGCGGAGCCTGTTAAAGCCGCGATGCTTTTTGCTCCGCCGGGAATAAAGAGCCCGTCAAAAACCACGGATGGCATCGTAAGGATCGTATGGTCGACGGGAACCATTTTTCCGTCGACCCCCTTGAGCGATCCCAATTTCGCGGCAAGCACTTTGAGCGCAACGCCTTCTGCCTTGAGACCGTTTCGCATCGCCTCGATCGCGGCGCCGTCGACGCCGTCGGCTGCCAGGACCGCAACTTTGCGGGTTGCGACGGGCCCGGGCTCTTGGCGCAGCATGCTGAGGGCTTTCGATGCTTTGATCTTCGAGGACGGCTTCGCCGAATTGGTTCGTTTGCGGGGCGCTTTGAGGCCGAGGTTGCCCGCTACTCGCGACGCTAACTTCTCGTCGACGTTCGATAACACGTCGATCATTCGAATGCGGATTTCGTGGAGCTCCAATTTGGCCAGCTCGAATGAAAATGCTTTGACGATGTGATCCTGCTCGACCGCCGTCTGACTGTTCCAGAAGAGCGTGGCTTGCGAAAAATGCTCAGTGAACGATTCCGCACGGATGCGACGCTTCGGCCCGGAAATGGCTTCGACGTAGCTTTGGAAGCCGTTGCGGACTTCGACGGGCCAGTTGGCATTGATAGAATTGGGTTCGTACGCGACCCGCGGAACGCCGATCGACTGGCGATGCATTCCATCGCGCTGGTTGTTATTAAACGGGCAGCGCGGCCGGTTGATGGGGATCTCGTGAAAGTTCGGGCCTCCGAGCCGAGAGAGTTGGGTGTCCAAATAGGAAAAGATGCGGCCCTGCAGCAGGGGGTCGTTGGTAAAATCGATGCTCGGTACGACATGCGCGGCGCAGAACGCAACCTGCTCGGTTTCGGCAAAGAAGTCGTCGGGGTTGCGGTCCAGTACCATCTTGCCGATCCGCTGAACCGGAACGAGCTCCTCGGGCACGAGTTTGGTTGGATCGAGGATGTCGAAATCGAACCCGTCGGCTTGCTTCTCGGTGAAGACTTGCACCCCGAGTTCCCATTCCGGAAAGTTGCCGCCGTCGATGGCTTCCCATAAGTCGCGGCGATTAAAATCCGCATCCTTGCCGGCAAGTTTCTGAGCCTCGTCTCAAGCTAACGAATGGACGCCGAGCAGCGGCTTCCAGTGAAATTTCACAAACGTGCCGTTCCCCGCCGCGTTAACGAGGCGGAATGTGTGCACGCCGAAGCCTTCCATCATGCGCAGCGAGCGCGGTATGGCGCGATCCGACATGAGCCACATCACCATGTGCGTGGCTTCGGTGGTTAAGGATACGAAATCCCAGAACGTATCGTGAGCCGACGAAGCCTGCGGGATTTCATTGTGCGGCTCCGGTTTTACGGCGTGGACGAAGTCGGGGAACTTGATCGCGTCTTGAATGAAGAATACCGGCATATTGTTGCCGACCAGATCGTAGTTG
>JALYVW010000131.1:0-705 GCA_030853005.1 Vulcanimicrobiota bacterium | reverse complement strand
AAGCCGCGCACATCGCGCACCGTATCTGCCGACCCGCGCGATCCACCTACAGTTGAAAAGCGCACGAACACCGGTGTGCGAACGGCCGGATCTTGCAGAAATGCTGCACGGGTGTACTTCGACAGTCGACTTGTACACTTCGAAATATCCGTGGGCTCCCTGACCTCTCGCGTGTACCACGCGTTCGGGGATCCGCTCGTGATCGAAGTGCGTGATCTTCTCACGCATGATAAAGTCTTCGAGCAGCGTCGGACCGCGCTCGCCCGCGCGCAGGGAATTCTGATCGTCGGCGATCGGCACGCCCTGATTGGTGGTTAGCTCCTGGCCGCTAGCGTCGGAGCGGAACGGTTTAAGCGCATCGAGATCGCAGGGTTTTTTGGGGGCCATGCAGTCACGTCCTATACAGAGAATCACAGGAACCTAGGGACGTCACATACCCATTTGCTTTAAGAAAAACGTCCTCGCTTCGTATGACTTGCGGCGAGCAAGGGAGCCAGATTCGCGCGGTACCGGAACGCGACGACGAACCACAAGCCGGTGGCGATGAGCGCGACCGGGAGACCCTCGGGCATCATGGTAAGGTGAAACGTCAGCGCGTTCGCGAGCACTGCCGCCGTGGCGACCAGCGCCAAGGGCACGAACCGGTTCACCAGCAGAAGCACACCGGCGATAACCTGCACGCCCATCGGCAAGACGTAGTACGGC
>JALYVW010000056.1 GCA_030853005.1 Vulcanimicrobiota bacterium | reverse complement strand
CGCGTAACGCGGGGAATCAAATAATTTCGCCCGCCATGGATGGCGTAGGGGTGAAATTTTTGTTAGCAGCAAAACCCTAGGACGGGGTTTTCGAGCGTCCCCGCGTTACGCGCGCCCGCGCGATAACCGCCGCTAGCCTCCGGCGAGTTTGTATTTGCGGCCGCGTTCCGTGAAAAAGGCCGCGATGCGCTCGCGATGGTCGCCCTGAATTTCTACGACGCCGTTTTTTGACGTGCCGCCGCTGCCACAAAGGCGCTTGAGTGTTTTCGCGATCTCGTTGATTTCTGTGGGTAGCAGGCCGGTGACGACGGACATCGTTCCACCGCGGCGGCGCTCGCGAAAGATGCGGACGACCCCGTCGTCCGGCAACACGTTCTTCGGCACTGCTGGCTCGTGCGGCAGGCCGGCATTGTTCGCCTGCCCAAAAATGGGCCATGCGCGAATCCGGAAAGCGAGTGTGCATTTTCTGCGGTGCTCGGCCGGGAAACGACGCCTATTTTGCCGATGCCGCCGCATCGTTGGCCCGCGAGGTCGTCGCGCGAGGCTACGGGGTAACCTACGGCGGCGGACGTGTGGGGTTGATGGGTGTGGTCGCCGATGCGGCGCTCGCGGCCGGCGGTGAAGTCGTTGGCGTCATTCCGCGTTCGCTTGCGACGCGCGAAGTTGCTCATCCCGGGCTCGCAGAGCTCGTCGTTGTGGAGAGTATGCACGCACGGAAAGCGCGTTTGGTCGAAATCAGCGACGCGTTCGTCGCGTTGCCGGGCGGCGTCGGCACCATGGACGAGTGGCACGAAATCCTTACGTGGAAACAACTCGGCATTCACGAAAAGCCGATCGGCATATTCAATCTCCGAGGCTTTTACGACGACTTGCTCGCGCTCTATGCCAAAATGCGCGGCCAGGGATTCATTCCCGAAGCGACCCGCGCTCTGTACGTGCAGGCCAGCGAACCGGGGCCACTGCTCGATTTGCTTTTTTCATGACGCGTTTCGTTTTCTCGATCGGCCGCCGGCGCAAAGCGGACTACTTGGAAGCGTTTCGCGCCGTCATGCTCTCCCGGCTGCTGCGTTTTTCCCTGATCGTGGTACTAGCGTTGGTGATTTTCCAAACCGCCTTCGGCGGATTGCGCGAGCGCGGCACGGCAGGGGTAGCGCACAACGTCCTGTTTGATCTGGCGTGTGCCGTGGCGGTTTTCGCGGTCGGCTACTGGCTGACGATCTCTTCCGCGGCGCGGCGAATGTTCGCGCGACACGAGCGGATTTCAGGCGTTCGGTACGTTCTTGATGCGGAGGGAATGCAGTACGATTCGACCACTTCGCAGTCTTTCACACCCTGGTCCGCGTTTGCGGCCGCTCGCGAGACGCGAAATCTTTTCTTGCTGCTTCACCGCAACCGCCGCTTTCAATTTCTCCCAAAGTCCGCGCTCGTAGAAGGCGACGCAGCGGCCCTGCGCGAGTTTCTCGCCGCGCGACCCGGCGCGCGCCAACCGGCCCCCTAGACGTTATTCGGCAAGCGCTTGCGCAACGATCCGTTCTTGTTCGACGGCATGTGCGCCCGGGTAGCCTTCCGATGGGCTCGCGCGATAGGGCCGGCCGATGTATTGAATTTCCAACGGCTGCGCGTTGCGCTCGATCAGGCGCCGGCGAACGAACGCTCGCGCGCCCATATTCTTCGGTTCCTCTTGGACCCAAATCAACTCTCGCAGATTGGGATAGGTGGAAAGCACGTTATTGATTTCGACGTAGGGAAGCGGCGAGAGCAGCTCGATGCGCACGATCGCTGTCTTCTTCAGATCCTTGTAACGCTCGTGCGCGATCATGTCGTAATAGATTTTCCCCGAACAGAGCAACACGCGCTCTACGCTTTTCTTCGACTTCACGTTTGCATCGTCGAGGACGGGTTGAAACGTTCCCGAGACCATCTCGTCGATCGCCCCGTAAGAGGACTCCAAGCGAAGCAGCGACTTCGGCGTGATCGCCACGAGCGGCATGGCCTGCGGCGTCGTCGCCTGCATGCGGAGCAACTGGTAATAATTTCCCGCGGTTGATGGATTGGCGACTCGCAGATTTCCCTCGGCGGCGAGCTGCAGGAAGCGCTCGAGGCGTGCGCTGGAATGCTCGGGGCCTTGCCCTTCGTACCCGTGCGGAAGCAGCAGCGTGAGGCGCGAGATCTGTCCCCATTTTGCTTGACCGGCAGCAACGAACTGATCGATGACGATTTGCGCGCCGTTGACAAAATCTCCAAACTGCGCTTCCCAGAGGACGAGCGCCCGCGGAATGGCTGCGCTGTACCCGTACTCAAAGCCCACGCACGCATATTCGGAGAGAGGGCTGTTGTGAATTTCAAACGACGCCTTTGCGCTGGGCAAATGCTGGAGGGGCACGTACTGCGCGTTCGTCTTAGGGTCGTGCAGGGTCGCGTGGCGGTGGCTGAACGTTCCGCGCTCGGTATCTTGCCCCGTTAGTCGCACCGGAACGCCCTCCGAAACTAAGGACGCAAACGCTAAGGCTTCGGACATGCCCCAATCCACGAGGCCCTTTTGCTCGATCAAGCCCTGACGCCGATCGAACTGCGTTTGGAGCTTCTTGTTGATGCCGAAGCCCGAGGGTACGCGAACCAATTGCGCGGCCCAGTCGAGCAGCATCGCCTTCTCCACTTTGTCAAGCGGAGCGGCCGCGGCGTTGGACGTGGCGAGTTTCGCGAGAATGCCGGCCATGTCGCGTTTGTCGCCGCGAACGTTCTTGAGCGCCTCTTGCAATTTCGCGGTCGCCCCCGCGACCATTTCGGCAGACTGCTCGGCCGTCACGACGCCCTGCGCAACGAGCTTGTTGGCAAAGAGATCGCGCGCCGTCGGGTGGGTCTTAATCCGTTCGTACATCTCGGGCTGCGTGTATGCCGGCTCGTCCTGCTCGTTGTGCCCAAAACGGCGGTAACCGATAACGTCGATCAACACGTCTCGGTTAAACGCGCGTCGGAACTCAACCGCGAGATGGACCGCATAGATGCACGCCTCGACGTCGTCGGCATTCACGTGGACGATCGGAATATCGAACCCTTTGGCGAGGTCGGAGGAATAGCGGGTCGAGCGCGCATCGAGCGCATCGGTCGTAAATCCAATTTGGTTGTTCGCAATAAGATGCACGGTGCCGCCCGTATTGTATCCGGGCAGCGATTGCAAATTCAAAACTTCGGGAACGATCCCCTGACCGGAAAATGCCGCGTCGCCGTGAATGAGGATGGGCGCCGCTTTCTTGAAATCCAACTGCGGCGCGGATTTCGAATGATTGGTCTGCAAGGCGCGCGCCCGCCCCTCGACTACCGGATCCACCGCCTCCAAATGGCTCGGGTTATGGACCAGCGTCACGCCGATCTTCTTGCCCTGCGCGGTCTCGTACACGCCGCTCGCGCCATGATGGTATTTCACATCCCCGGTCACGTCGCCGTCGCCCACGTCGCCGCGTTCGTGCGCGGCTTCGAATTCGGAGAGAATTTCTTCGACCGGCAGGTTGACGACGTGGGCGATCACGCCCAAACGCCCGCGGTGCGCCATGCCCAGCACCGCGTTCGAAACGCCCGTCTCGGCAAACATGTGAAGCATTTCTTCGATCATAGGTACCATCGCGTCGAGGCCTTCGCCCGAAAACGTCTTCTGCCCGAGGAATGTTTTGCGCAAGAAGCGCTCGAGCGTTTCCACGCGGGTCAGGCGCTCGAGGACGCTGGCCTTGCGCTCGTTCGAAAGCGCGATGCGGTGCTTCCCGGATTCGATGAAATCGCGCAACCACTCGCGTTGCGCCGTGTTCGAAATGTGTTCTACTTCGTATGCAATCGTCGAGCTGTACGTCTCGCGCAAACGTGGCAGCACGTCGGCTAACGTGTTGCCCGGAACTTTGACGCGCAGCACCGAGGCCGGAATGGCGGCCTGAAGCGCCGGCGTTAACCCCCAATTCGCGGGTTCCAGCGACGGTTCGCCGATGGGTCGCGTTCCGAGCGGGTCCAAGTGTGCGGCAAGATGGCCATGCGTGCGGAACGCGGCGACGACCGCCATCCCCGCGGCCACCGCGCGCATCATTTCATCCGAGGGAGCACTTTGCCCGGCGGCCGCGGCGGGCGCAGCAACGGTTGATTCTTTCGCGAGATGCGGCGAGGCGGTTAGTCCGAGCACGGAAAACAGCTGCTCGTAGAAGGTGTCTTTTCCTTGCAGCAAGTCGTCGACTCGCTTGAGATATTCGCCCGACTGCGCTCCCTGAATGACGCGGTGGTCGTAGGTCGAGGTCATTTGCATGATCTTGCCGAGCCCGAGATTTTTTCGCGTCGCGTCGCTGACGTTGGCGAATCCCGGCGGGTAGCCGATTGCGCCGGTCGCGAGAATCGCTCCCTGTCCGGCCATGAGTCGCGGAATACTTGCGACCGTTCCGATGCCGCCCGGATTGGTCAGCGTGAACGAGGCGCCTTGCAAATCGTCGGCGACGAGTTTGTTGTCGCGCGCCTTGGCCACGAGCGCTTCGTACCGCTCGTGGAACTTCGCGAAATCGAGCGCGTCGGCGTTCTTAATGACCGGTACGACGAGGAATCGCGACCCGTCTTTACGCTGCGAGTCCACGGCGAGACCCAGGTGAATACCCGGCTCGACGCGCGCCGGAGTGCCGTTCTCGCGGCGGAAACTCGAGGTGATGAACGGCAACTCGCGCGCTGCGCGAACGAGTGCAAAGGCGATGACGTGGGTGAACGATATTTTTTTCGCGCGCCCGGAGGCTTGTAGCGCGGCGTTGAGCTCTTTGCGTCGCGCATCCATGACGTCGACGGGGAGCGTACGGAAGCTCGTTGCCGTCGGGATGGACAGCGACTGCTCCATGTACCCGATCAACGCCGTGGCCGGCCCCTTTAAGGGGATCACCTTCGCGGACGCGCCAAGCGACGGAAGCGCCGGAGCGGCCGCGCCAAGCGCACGTTCGGCGTTGGCCGGATCCGCGCTAAAACGCACGACGTCCTGGCGTAAAATTAAGCCGTCAGGACCGGTGCCGTGCACGCGCGATAAATCCAGCCCCCGCTTCTTTCCCAAGCGTCGCGCTTGCGCGGACGCGGTCACCGGCCCGTTGCTTGCGCGCGCGGGGAGCCGCGCCGACGGTGCGCTGACGATCGGCTTCGCCGGCGGCGCGCCGTTCATTAGGGGTTTCGCGCCGGACGTGGCGTTGGTGTCAATTTCGACCAGCGGTGCGCCGACGGCCACGGTTGCGCCCTCGGCGGCTAAAATCTTGACGAGTGAACCGGAAACGCTCGAAGGGACTTCGACATCCACTTTGTCGGTGGTCACCTCGACGAGGCCGTCGCCCTGCGTAACGAAGTCGCCGACGCGCCGCTTCCATGCAACGATTGATCCCTCGCTAACCGACTCGCCCATTTCGGGCATATCGACCGTTGCGATCTTCGGGGCCGCCACCTTTCCGCTTTCGGACGACGCCGCTGCAACCGGGGTTTTCGGCGCCGCTGCAGCGCCGGAGGCTTTTGCGGTGGTATCGATATCGGCGAGGACCGCGCCCACCGCTACGGTATCGCCTTCGCTTGCATGAATCTGTTTGATCACGCCGCTCGCGGTCGCCGGCACTTCGACATCCACTTTGTCCGTCGTGATCTCGACAAGTGTGTCGCCTTCCGCAACGAAATCTCCGACCTTCTTGCGCCACTCAACAACGGAGCCTTCCGAAACCGACTCCCCCATCTCGGGAAGGGTTACCTGGACCATCGTGTCAGGCACTAGCTTCTCAATCTCCCTTACAACTCGGACCCAGTGCTTTTACGAGCGTTCGCAAACAGGGCCTGCCGCTCGGAAGCGGCGCGTACCCATCTTAGTCCGGCTGTGGCCGATGGGCTATGACTAAACGGACTCCCTACCCCAGGTGGAAGGCGTGCGCGACGGCCAAACTGCTCGTCGCGATCAGCGCCCACAACACCGCGCCGAGCACAAGCGGCCGCATGCCCGCGGACCGCATCTTCGCAAAATCGGCGGAAAGCCCGACCCCCGAAAGCGCAACTACGATGGCGTAGAGCGCGATTTGCGCCAGAACCCCCGACCACGCCGCGGGGATGGCTCCGGCCGTCTTCAGCGCGGCCGCCAGTACAAACCAGAGGAGAAACCACGGGACGATGCCTTTCCAATCAACGCTCGTCCGCCCGGCCCGCGCAGCGGCGACTTTCCTTCCCGCATAAAACAGTACGATTGGAATGATCAGCGTCGTCCGCGTGAGTTTGACGATCACCCCTTCTGCGCCGGCGTCGCGCCCGTACGGCACGGATGCCGCAACGACGGACGACATGTCGTTGATCGCCGTGCCGGCCCAGAGCCCGAAAGCGTGCTGCGAAAGCTGCATCGCGTGGCCCAGGAGCGGAAAAATGAGTACGGCTACGACATTGAAGAGAAAGATTGTGGAAACCGCGTACGCGATCTCCCCTTGGGAGGCATCGATGACGCTCGACACGGCGGCGATCGCCGAGCCCCCGCAGATCGCCGTTCCCACGCCGAGCAGCGTGCGCAAACGTGGTGAGATTCCTAACATTTTGCCCGCGATATGTGCGGCGGCAAGCGTGACGAGCAGCGTAAGCAGCATAAGGGGCAGCGATGCTGCCCCGCTGCGAAAAATTTCGACCAAACCCAAGTTGAAGCCGAGCAGCACGATCGCGATTTGCAACACATATTTCGCGCACCAACTCACTCCGGGCGTCAGCGCAGGCGACGGCTTGCGAAACGCGGCGACGATCATTCCGATGACGATGCCGAAGACCGGCGCGCCGGCGATGGGTGCGAAATGCCCGAGCACGGTGGCTAGCGCGGCAATGGCGATGCACGCGACGAGCCCGGGAAGAAGATTCGCGCGCGGCGAACTCATCGTCAATGCCCTTTGGGCGAATCGAAAGGTGCGCGCGTGAAACACATCGACCCGGAACGTTCGACATCTGCCGCGGTTAACCGCCGGGGTTTCGTAACGCTCGCAGCCGCCGCGGGATTGGGCGCCGCAAGCGTAACGCCCGCCCGAGCCAAGCGCGCGCAGCAACTGGGCAAAGTGCATGCGCCGCTCGTAGCGGAAAACGATCCGCACATCGTCGTCGAGCGCGTCGTGCTCAAGCGTCCCGATGGCGACGTCAGTGCTTACGCGGCACGACCGAAAAAAACGACCGCGCGAACGCGCGGGGTCGTGGTCGTCATGCACATCTGGGGCGTTGACACCTCCATTCGTGACGTCGTCCGCCGTTATGCGAAGGCCGGTTACGCCGCAATCGCGCCCGACTTGTTTTCGCGCCTGAACGCGCCGACCGGAGATGGGAAAACCGATTTTACGATCTTTCGGCCGTATGCCGCTCAGTTGCAGCCCGCGCAAAGCGACGCCGACATCCGGGCCGCCGCTCTCTGGCTGCGCTCGGCGCATCCGCAAGGGAAGATCGCGGTTACCGGGTTTTGTATGGGTGGGGCGATTGCGCTGCGCCAAGCGATCGCCAGCGCGGACCTGTTTGTAGCCGACGCACCGTTTTACGGCACACCCGAAGGCCTGGATCCCGCGAAGGTGGCGGTGCCGGTCGCCGGCAGCTACGGCGAGCGCGATACGAGCATTCCAACGGCGGACGTTTTCGCCTTTGCAAATGCCTTGCACGTCCCGCACGATATAAAGGAATATCCCACGGCCGGACACGCGTTCTTCGACGACCAGCGCACGTCGTACGATTCGGTCGCCGCTCCCGATGCTTGGCGACGTACCTTGACATTTTTCGAGACCTATCTCCGATGACGCTGACCTTTCCGGTGCTCGTCGCGTTGCTGTCGGGCTTCTCGATTGGCGCAGTACTGATCTACGTTTTTATGCGGCCTCAACGATCGCGCTCCATCGAGGCGCTTGGCGACCGGTTGAAAAGCGATATCCACGAAGCCAATGCCCGGATCGCCGAGATGCAGCGAGACCAATTTCTGGAATTGGCAACGCAGCGATTTTCGGCGGCCGAGGAACGCGCGAACGCGACGCTCACGCAATTGGTCACTCCGGTGCGCGACAAACTCGGAGAATTCGACAAAATGGTGCGCGAGATCGAATCGCAGCGGCACGGCCAGCAAGAGGGGCTCAAGGAGCAGATTGCCGGACTCGTTTCCCGAACCGACAAGCTCGAGACGGCGGCGAACAATCTGTCTTCGCAGACATCGGTGCTCGTGATGGCCCTTCGCAACCCCTCAACGCGCGGCAAATGGGGTGAAGTCCAGCTCAAGCGGGTGGTCGAGCTCGCCGGTATGGAGGCATACTGCGATTTTAGCGAGCAGCAATCGTTCGCGTCCGACGGGTTAGCGCGGCCCGACCTCACCGTGGGACTGCCGGGCAATGCGAAAATCTTCGTCGATTCGAAGGTGCCCTTAAACGCTTACATCGATGCGATCGAGATCGTAGACGAAACGCTGCGCCGCGAGAAACTGCGCGCGCATGCGGCCGCGATGAAGTCGCATGTCGATGCCTTAGCGCGCAAGAATTATCAGCGGGCCGAAGGATCGGCCGACTTCGTGGTCATGTTCGTTCCAGGTGAAGCGTTTCTCAGCGCCGCCTGCATCGAAAACCCGGACTTGATCGAATATGGCGCCGCGAAAAACGTCTACATCTCGAGCCCACTCACGTTGATGGCCCTGCTCCGGTCCTATGCGCTGGGCTGGCAGCAGCGGCAGCAAGAGGAAAACGCGAAGAAGATTGCCGAGATCGGGCGCGAGCTGTACGTGCGCGTGCTCACCTTTGCGACGCACCTGCAAAATCTCGGCGGAGCCTTGGGAAAGACGCTGGAATTCTATAATAAGGCCGTGGGATCGCTCGAGCACAACGTGCTACCCCAAGGGCGTCGCATGAAAGAAACGGCATCCCTCGTCGATGCCGACGTGCCCGCAATGCCCGAAGTCGACGTTGCGCCCCGCGAGATCACCGCTCTCGACGCGCAGCCGCGCCGCCGGGCGACCCACCAGCCTCCGCTCTTTACGAAGAGCGAACGGGACGCATCTTAGCTTTCGCTTTCATTTGTTTCAACGCATCGAGCGTGTTTTGTACGTGCTTGCCCGGATTCAAATTCGTATAGGCGTACGCGATTTTTCCATCCTGTGAAATGACGTAGGACGTGCGATTGGCATATTGGGGAGCGACCGGCAGCACGGCGTCATAGCTCTTGGCAACCGCGAGCTCGGGATCGGCCGCCACCGCAAACTTGCTGCGGCATTCGCTGACCGAAAACTTATTGAGCGTGTCGATCGTGTCGTGCGAGACGCCAATGACCGTTGCGTTCAATTTTTTGTACTGGGAAATCGCCGCGGCGAAGTCGTGCGCCTCGAGCGTGCAGCCGGTCGTAAAAGCGGCCGGATAGAAGTACAGCACGACCGGGCCTCTCTTTAACGCCGAAGCGAGATCGAACGAAAATACCTTCCCGCCGAGCGATGCCTGCGCGGTGAAAGCCGGGGCCCGATCCCCCACATTGAGCGCCGCAAATGCCGGGGCGGCGGCGGACAGGCACGCGGCCAGCGCGATTGCACAAACGCGTAAAAACATGGAAGGCCTCCTTGAACTATGCTTCCCTGTCGTTCGCCGGGAAAGCAGGCGGGCCATTCGCGCCGGCGGCGAAGCCGGGCGCATGCCCGATTGGTCTTCCTATTTTTCTCATGCAGAAGGCGCGCCGATCTCCATCGCTTTGGATTTAGAGGCCGCCGCGCATGCCCCGATTGCGGACAAGCCGGTCGCATACGAGTTGGCCATCGCCCTGCGCAACCCCAGCGGCAACGGCATGACGCAACCAGACGAATACCCGATTCTCGTCGACATTGAAGATGCGCTCGATCGTACGCTTCCGGAAGAAGGGTTCTTGCAAGTCGGTCGAGTCACCGGTCGCGGCCTACGCACGCTGCATTACTACGGGCCACGCGACGCACCGTTCGTTCCGATCGTCGATGCCGCCATGCGGCGCTACCCGAAATACACCTACAAATGCATCGCCGCCGAGGATCCCACGTGGAAAGTGTACGCTAACGTGTTATATCCCGACGCGAATCAGCTGGAATTCGCTCGCGACATGAAGCAACTCCAGTCGCTTAAGGACGCCGGAGATCACTTCGACGTGGCGCGCGATATCGAGCACCGGATTACGTTTCCCGGCGCAGTTCAAGCCCAGGCTTTCGCATCCACCGTCGCCGACCGAGACTTTATCGTGCGCATCGACACAGCGTCCAACGAGGTGGCCGCGCTCAAACACGCAACGATCGACCCTTTTGCGATTACGGCCGTTCGTACGCAGCTCACAACCCTCGCCGGCGAATTCGCCGGCCACTACGAAGGCTGGTCGAGCGAAATCCAGCTCTGACCTACAGCCCCATCATCTTCGCGAGCACCACGCGCTGAATCTCATTTGTCCCCTCGCCGATCTCGTTGATCTTTTGGTCCCGATACATGCGCGAGACGGGGTACTCGTCCATAAACCCATAGCCCCCGTGAATCTGAACCGCTTCGTTCACGACGCGGCGAGACACCTCGGCGGCGTACAGCTTGGCGAAGCTCGCCGTCTGCGCGAAGTCGCGGCCGGCGTCTTTTTCCCAAGCCGCCCGCAACGTCATGAGTTTGGCGTGTTCGATCTCCATCAGCATGTCGACCAGCTTGAACTGTATGGCCTGAAATTTGGAAATCGGGTTACCGAAGGCGTTGCGCTCCTTCGCGTATTTGATCGCCTCGTCGTAAGCGCCCCAAGCAAGTCCTACGGAGAGCGCGGCGACCGAGATGCGCCCGCCATCGAGGATCGTGAGAAAATTTTTGAGGCCTTCCCCGCGTTTTCCGAGCACATTCTCTTCGGGGATCTCGCAATCTACAAATGACAGCTCGCGCGTGTCGGACGCACGCCAGCCCATTTTTTTGTATTTCTTGCTGCGCGCGAAGCCCTTGGCATCCTGCGGGACGATCAAATTGGTAACTTCCGGTCTTCCGTCGGGACGCTTTCCGGTGACGGCCGTGATCGTCGTACCGCCGCTGATGTCCGTCCCGCTGTTCGTAATGAATGCTTTCGTGCCGTTCACCAGCCACTTGCCGTCGCGGAGAGCGGCACGCGTTTGCGTGTTGCCGGCGTCGGATCCCGCGTTGGGCTCGGTCAGGCCGAAACCCCAGAGCATTTTGCCTTGCGCCAGCGGCACGAGAAACTGCTGTTTTTGGGCTTCGGTGCCGAAATAGTAAAAAGGCGTCGCACCCAGCGAGACGTGCGCGGCCATGGTGATCGCCGTCGACGCATCGGCTCGGGCGAGCTCCATAACGGCGAGCGCGTAGCTAACGGTGTCGGCGCCGGCGCCGCCATACTCTTCAGGGAACGGCAATCCCATCAATCCGAGGGACGCCATCTGCTTGACCAGATCGTACGGAAACGCTTCTTCGCGATCCATCTCTTCGGCGCGCGGTGCGACTCGTTCGCGCGCAAACTCGCGCACGGTCTGTTGAATGGCTTTTTGCTCGTCGGTCAGATCGAAATTCATAGCAATCGGAGGTATCCGTC
>JALYVW010000055.1 GCA_030853005.1 Vulcanimicrobiota bacterium | reverse complement strand
CTGCAAGAATATCGATGCGCGCAAGCGCCGGTATAGGCGAGCCTCGTGCGTTCGTGCTCGGGGGCAACTCCAGCACGTTGGCCTTTGCGAGCAGCTTCGTTCCGGAGAAAAGCACCATCGCCGCTCGCCTCGTCCCGATCGCGCAGACCCCGATTGGGGTCGTCGCGGGCGACAGCTGGCAAAGCGTCGGGATTTCCCCCGAATCGATCCTCGAGTGGATCGATCGGACGTTCGCACCTGAAGACGAGCGCGCGTTCGTCGCGCCGCTACGCGATATCGAGCTGCTGGTTCGTATCGGCTGGTCGGCGCCGATCCCGGAGCGTTTAAGCGAAGAATCGGTGCTCAACGCTGAGGATTTACCCGACGAAATCGCCGATGCGCTGGCGCATCCGCCCGAGACGATCGTAGCGTGCGCAGCTTGCCGTCGCCTCTGCGTGCGCGATCATTTCGTTTGGAAAGAGCGGCAGTTGTGCGCGTGGGATTATCACCATACGGTGTTCGGAACGCGCGGCCCCTGGCGCAACGGGGTCTATGAAGAACGCCATTTTGGAACGCTTCCGCGCGCGGAGTACGTCGCGCCGCCGCTACTCGTGGAGGAGTCGGTCGATGCGGTACTTTCCATCGCTGGAATCGACGACGTCACCGCACAGCATCTCATCAATGAAGTTCTCGCTCGCGACACGTCAGGCTCATACCTTGCGGCTCGCACCGCCGACGGGCTTACGTTGCTCCGGGAGCGCCGCGATCCCGCGGAACAATCGGCATGAACGAGCGCATGATCCGCGGCGTATCGACGTTTTTCACGCTGCTCTTCGCGCTTCTCATTGCGCGCCAGGGGTACGTGCAAATCGTAAAAGCTCCGTCCCTGGCCGCGAAGCCCTACAATCCGCGCCACGCTCTCCTCGGCGCCGCCCGCGGCCGAATCGTCGCACGCGATGGAACCGTCTTAGCTGCCACGGTGGGAGAAAAGCGCGGCTATCCGATGGGCGAATCCATGGCGCAAACCGTCGGCTATGCGTCCGGCAGGTATGGAACGAGCGGAATCGAGAGCGCTTATGATCGCGCGCTTACGCCGCCGGACACCACCGGCGACGTGGGGTCGCAGCTGGAAGATCTCGGGGCAGCGTTGGCGGGGAAAACGATCGTGTCGCGCGGAGCTGACGTCGTCACGACAATCGACCCGACGATTCAGCAAGCGCTTTTCGCCTCGCTCTCGCGTCACGCTCGCGGCGCCGGCGTCGTTTTGGACGCGCGTTCGGGTGCCGTCTTGGCGCTTGTAAGCGTTCCGAGCTTCGATCCGAATTCAGTAGACCAATCGTTCGGCGCGCTTTCAACCGATGCGGCAAGTCCGCTGCTCAATCGCGCGCTATCCGGGCTGTATCCACCCGGTTCGACGTTCAAGATGTTTACGGCGGCGGCCGCGCTGGATTCCGGAACCGTAACGATGCAGTCCACGTTCGAGGATCCCGGCTATCTTGCGGTCGGGAATTTTGTGCTGCACGACGACGAGTCCGAAGCGACGGGCTACCAAGACCTCACGGGCGCCTTCGCGCTCTCGAGTAACGTCGATTTTGGTAAAATCGCGCTCAAAATGGGTGCCGATACCTTCTATACATATTTGGACCGATGGGGCATCGGGGGCTCCCTGGACTTTCAAATTCCGGCTGAAAATGGTCGGGTGCCGCCCAAGTCCGGGATTTTTCCGGGGGAATTGGCGCAGATGGGCTTCGGTCAAGCGGCGCTGCTGATGACGCCGCTGCAGATGGCCCTCATCGGCGCGACCATCGCAAACGGTGGAAACGAGCCACGCCCGTTCATCGTCCGCAACGTCGTTCGGGCGGGAATCGCGGGCAGCCAATACACATCCTCTGCCTTAACGACTCCGGTCTCGGCGGATACGGCCGAAAATGTGAAGAAGATGATGGTGGCAGTGGTACGACGCGGCACGGGGACGATCGCTCAAATCCCGGGAACGGTCGTGGCCGGCAAAACCGGCACCGCAACGACTGCCGTGGGAAAGCCGCACTCGTGGTTTGTGTGCTTCGCGCCCGCGGAGAACCCGCGCATCGTCGTCGCCGTCGTCGTCGAACACGCGGGCTACGGCGCGGCGGTTGCCGCACCGATTGCCCGGAACGTCCTTATTGTCGCGCTACAGAGCGTACGGAATTGATCGAACAACACATTTTTAATAACCGCTATCGCTTGGACGACAAATTGGGCGAAGGCGGAATGGCGACGGTCTTTAGCGGAACGGACACCCTCTTGCGGCGTCGCGTGGCTGTTAAAGTGTTGCGAGCTCAATATGCTGCCGACGCGGAATTCGTGCGCCGGTTTTACCAGGAAGCCGAGTCGGCCGCAAAGCTTAATCACCCGAACGTTGTAAACACATACGATGTCGGCCGCGAAGGGGACACGTATTTCATCGTGATGGAGCTAGTCGACGGACCGTCCCTTGCGGAGGTCATCGCCGCCGACGGAAAACTACCGGAGCCCGTCGCGATAGATTATGCGGCCCAGGTCTGCAACGGCTTGGCCTACGCGCACCGTCAAGGTCTCCTCCACCGCGATATCAAGCCCGCCAACATCCTGGTCACGAAGGACGACGTCGTCAAACTTTCGGACTTCGGGATAGCGCGCGCGGTATCGCAGCAGACCATGGCCATGACGAAGCCCGGCCTCGTCATGGGAAGCGTTTTCTATCTCTCACCGGAGCAAGCGCAGGGGCACGAGCTTCACGAGTCTTCCGACTTATACAGTGTCGGCGTCGTGTTGTATCAGATGCTCACGGGAAAAGTGCCGTATGGTGGGGAGTCTCCGGTGACGGTCGCTCTCAAGCACATCGGAGATCCCGTTCCGACGCTCGACACTGCGGAACTCGGCGTCAGCCCCGCACTCGCAGCGATCGTTAACAAATTGCTCCAGAAAAATCCGCAGTCGCGGTTCGCTTCGGCAAGCGACGTCGCCTCGGCGCTGCGCGAAGCTCGCGAACGGCCAACCCATGCGGCGTTCGACTTGAGCGACGATTCGCCGACCGAGGCACTTGCAATTCCCACGCCGCCGCCCCGGCCGTCGCGTTTGCCCGACCGCGGCCTCATGGTCGAAGCCCCGGCGCAGTCGCGACGCCGCGGCATGCTCGTCGGCGTCGCCCTCGTGGCAGCCTTGATCTTAGCTTCGATCGTCGGGTACTTCATCTTAGGTCACGGCTCGCCGCCGGCGCTTTCGCAGGCCCTTGCCGTGGCCAATTATAAGAACCTGAGCGACGCGCAAGCGCAACGCGCGATCGTCAACGCCGGCCTAAAGCTCGCGCCGATAAAGTACACGCCGAGCGACACCGTAGCGGCGAATCACGTCATTTCGCAAAACCCCGAGGCCGGCGCAAAAGTGCCGAAGGACACGGCCGTGCAGCTCATCGTTAGCAACGGCCTACCCACGATCGGCTTAAGCGATTTCCGTGGCTACACGTTCACGGATGCGCAGAAAGACCTGCTGCGAGATCTATTCCACGTGCAGTCCGTTCGTCGCTATGCGAGCGCGCCCAAAGATACGGTGGTCGGGGAAGAGCCTGCTGCAGGGAAGCACGTGCGGCAAGGCTCTAACGTGCTCTTGATCGTCTCTGACGGACCGAAACCGGTGCATATTCCGAATCTGGTCGGAATGAAGCTGACCGCGGCCAATACGTTGGCTGGACGCGAGGGCTTCGTGCTTAACGTCACGCAGCGCGCGCCTTTTGACAATATTCCCGCAGACTCGATTGCGTCACAAGATATCGATCCCGGTACGAACGTCGTTCCGCACACCGATAAAGCTGTGGTCAACGTCGTCGTAAGCACCGGCGGCGGCCAAGCCGCCGTTCCCAATGTGTCGGCAACCGATCCGCAGTCGGCGGAGCGTTCGCTACAACAAGCCGGGTTCCAACCGGGGATCAAATACATGATCGATCCGGGATCGAGTCAGAACGGTCAGATCGTCGATCAGTCTCCGGCTGCGGACGCGCAAGCACAAAAAGGCAGCCAAGTCACAATCACGCTCTCCGTTCCGGGCGAAGTACCGGACACGGATGGAATGTCGGTCGGTCAAGCGCGCACGGTGTTGTTAAACGCGGGTTATCAGGTCGGTAACACCACGTACACAACGGAGGGCGCCAACGGCAACGTGGTGCGCACGGAACCCTTCGCTGGAACGAGCTTGCGGCCCGGTGAAACGGTTACCCTGATCGTCAACAAATCCGGGGGCACGCCGTGACCGCGCGCGTCCTCGGCATCGATCCCGGCTTGCGAATCACCGGTTACGGCGTCGTCGAGCGGCGCGGAAGCGGATACCGCTTGGTGGAGGCCGGGGTGGTGGCGCCGACGCGCGGACGCTCTTTGGAAGAGCGGCTTAGCGAGCTGCACCGCGGGATTAGCGACGTAATCGCCGGTACGCAACCGACGTGTCTGGTCATCGAAGAACTCTATGCGACTTACAAGAACCCGATGACGGCAATTCTGATGGGACACGCGCGCGGCGTCTTGTGCTTGGCCGGCGCCCAAGCCGGCCTTGGCGTTCACACGCTGGGACATTCGCTCGTCAAACGGGCGATGGTCGGGTCTGGAAGCGCGACCAAGGATATGGTCAATGCGATGGTTACGCAGCTTCTGGGGTTGCGCCAAGCCCCGGAACCGAACGATGTCTCCGATGCGTTGGCTCTATCGATCGCCTATCTCAACATGGGCGCTCGAAGCGCCACAGCGGCGCTAATGCTGGGCGCAAGCCGGGCTCGCTCGAAGGAACCGGCATAGTGTTTTCGCGTATTCGTGGGACGCTCGTCGACCGGGGCCCGTCGTCGGTCGTCCTCGAAGCCGGCGGCCTCGCTTATGAAATTTTCTTGCCGCCCTGCGTGGATGAGAAGATTTCCGTCGCTCCCGGTGAGCCGGTCGCCTTGGAAATTCACGCCGTCCTCAATATCGAAGGAAACGCGGGGCATTTCACGTTTTACGGATTTACCAATGCAATCGAACGCGAGTTTTTCCAATCGTTGATTAGCGTCGCGTCAATAGGCCCGCGTTCGGCCGCGCGCGCATTCTCGCAGCCGATGTCGAAGATCGCGTCCGCAATCGAGCGCGGCGATCACGCATTTCTCAAAACGCTGCCGGGGATCGGACAGCAAAAGGCGCGTGACATCGTCGCGAAACTGCAGGGAAAAGTCACCAAGTTTTTACTCATTCGCGACGCCGAGCCCATCCGTACGGAAGGCGCCATTCCCGATTTCGCCGACGAGGCGCTCGCGGTGCTCCTTCAGCTGGAATACCGCCGGCCCGAAGCTGAAGCCATGGTTCGCAGCACGCTCGAAGCATCTTCGGGAATCCAAGACGCAGAAACGCTGCTCGCAGCCATCTATCGCCAGAAGGCGGTTGCGAAAACATGAGCGATACGCCGCGCAAACGCTTATTGGGTCCGGACGATTCCGACTTGTCGGTGGACGACACGAACCGTTTGGTTGCGGCTGAAGAAGCGCTTGAAGATGAAGTGTACGGCGCCAGCCTTCGTCCGCGATCGTTCGACGAATACGTCGGTCAAAGTAACGTTGTCGAAAATCTGACCATCGCCATCGATGCGGCGCGCCGTCGGGGTGAGGTGCTCGATCACATTCTCTTTTACGGACCGCCCGGGCTGGGCAAGACGACGCTCGCCGCATTGATTGCGCGCGACTTGGGCCGCGCCCTTCGTCCGACCAGCGGCCCGACCCTCGAGAAGCCTAAAGATCTCGTCGGAATCCTCACCGCTTTGGAAGAGGGCGACATTCTCTTCATCGACGAGATCCATCGGCTCGGTCGCGTCGTCGAAGAATTCCTGTATCCGGCCATGGAAGACTTCCAGATCGACTTTTTAGTCGATCGCGGCGCTTATGCGAAAACGCTAAAACTTCCCCTCAAACGATTTACACTTATCGGCGCCACCACGCGTGCCGGAATGCTCTCGGGGCCTCTCCGCGAGCGCTTCGGCATCATGCATCATCTCGATTATTATAGCGTCGCGGAACTCCGTCAAATCCTGGAACGTTCCGCTACCGTGTTGGGCGTACCAATCGATGAGGCAGGCGCGCAAACGATCGCCACTCGCAGCCGTGGCACGCCGCGTATTGCAAACCGGCTGCTTCGTCGCGTCCGCGATTTTGCCCAAGTCCGTGCCAACGGCGAAATCACGCACGCCGTTGCGGATGAAGCGCTGCGCCGCGAAGGCGTCGACGCGATCGGCCTGGACCGCCTAGACCGGGCGTTTTTGCGTACGATCGTGGAGCAATACGGCGGCGGCCCGGTCGGAATGAGCGCGATTGCAGCAACGTTGACCGAAGACGCCGAAACGCTCGAGGATGTCGTCGAACCCTATCTTTTAAAGCAGGGTTTCGTCGTGCGAACCGCCAGCGGACGCAAAGCGACCCCGGCGGCGTACGCTCATCTTGGAGCGCGGACACCACCGGCGATCGCTTCGCAAGAGCGCCTGCTATGATGAGCCGATCCGCCTTTCTCGTCGCCGCCGTTGGCGCGGCCCTAACCGCAACCGCAACGGCTCGTCAATGCGATCCAGAAAGCGACCCCGCGTGCAGCGCGAGTTTCAACGGACCGTCTTTACGCGTGCTGCTGGGAACGGGTTCGGCCGAACCGATCGACGCGCAGAATTTCTCCTTCGACGGGCGCCGTTTTCGCGGGACGTTTGCCGTCGACGCTTCCGGAGCGGTGATCAACACCGTTCCCGTGGATGCTTATCTGTACAGCGTTGTCCCCAGCGAAATGCCGCACTCGTGGCCGGCGGAAGCCCTCGCCGCGCAAGCCATCGTGGCCCGGACGTATGTGCTCGCACGGAGCAATCCGCGTCGCGCGTACGATCTCGTCACCTCGGAAGCCGATCAAGTGTATGTGGGCGCTTCGGCGGAACGCCCGGAAACGAACGCTGCGGTCGACGCGACGTCGCGGCGCGTATTACGATTCGAAAACGGCTATGCGAGTGTTTCGTACTTCTCGTGTTGCGGCGGGCACACAGAGGCGGCAAGTGAGGCCTGGAGCGGTGGAAGTTCCGCGCCTTACGTTCGGGGTGTGGCGTGCACGTACTGCGCGGACTCGTCCTGGTATCGCTGGACGCGCGACGTCGCGCTGAATCGCTTGCAAAATGCATTCGCGGCACAAGGCGAATTCGGAAATCTGCAATCGGTCGATCTGGGAGAGCGGGATGCGAGCGGGAGAGCGCGTTTCATCACCCTGATCGGCGATGCTGGCCAAGTGCGCGTTCGTGGCGCGGATTTTCGGCGCGCGATCGGCGGCCGCGACGTGCCGAGCACCCTCCTAAAAAGCGCGGTCATCGATTCCGATCGCACCAAGGTCACGCTCGAAGGCGCGGGTCTCGGACATGGCGTGGGATTCTGTCAGTGGGGAGCGCGCGGCCTTGCGAAAACCGGTGCTCGAGCACCGCACATTACCACGTACTATTTCCCCGGCACGCAAGTGAGTGATGGCTGAACACGCGCGCGGCTGATCCCGAGCTTCTCACCTCGACGTATTCGTTCGACCTTCCGCCGGAGCTCGTCGCCCAGACGGCGGTCGAGCCGCGCGATGCCGCGCGTCTCTTGATTGTTCAAGACGAGCGAACCTCACACCGACACTTCGCCGATTTCCCCGACTATCTGGCGCCCGGCGACGTGCTCGTCCTGAACGAAACTCGGGTTATAGCGGCGCGCATCTTTGGAAAGCGCGCAGGAACGGGGGGACGCGTCGAGATTCTGCTCTTGCGCCCAGCCGCCAACGGGCGATACGACCCGGACGCATCGCGCTGGCTCGCGCTCGCAAAACCCGGACGGCGCCTGCGCGTGGGCGAAGTGGTTATATTTGCGGAGTTCGGATCGGCGCGCGTCCTTGCCGTGCATGCGGGGGGGATTCGAGAAATCGAATTCCGCCTCTCGGTCTCGTTGGAAGCTTTTTTGCGGGCCGCCGGCCGGCTCGCTCTCCCCCCATACATTCGAGAAGATTCCGAGCAGTCGCAGAAGCTCTACCAAACGGTCTTCGCACGCGAGCCGGGCAGCATCGCCGCACCGACGGCCTCATTGCACTTTACGGAAGACCTGCTGGCCACTCTAGCGTCTCGAGGCATCGAGATCGTCAAGCTCGTTCTCGACGTCGGCCTGGGAACGTTCGCGCCGATGCAAGGCGAGCGCATCGACGATCACACCATGCACGCCGAAACGTACGTCATTCCTCAGCGCACGGTCGACGCGATTCTGCGAGCGCAACGAGAGGCAAGGCGCATCGTTGCGGCCGGCACGACGGTCCTGCGGGCGTTGGAAGGCTGCGTGCACGATCGGGGGTCGCTCATCGCGGGAGCCGGCTCCACGCGGCTCTTCATTACGCCCGGCTTCCCGTTCCGAGTCGTCGACGCCCTCGTGACGAACTTCCATCTCCCCAAATCCACCCTACTCGTTTTGGTCTCGGCATTCGCAGGCCGGGACCGGATCGCGCGGGCTTACCGCGAAGCCGTAGCCGAGCGTTATCGTTTTTTTTCCTTCGGCGACGCCATGCTCGTGGAGCGCCGGCCCGTTTAGACGAATGTCCTCTGGGTACACGAAACAAGCACTGTCCTTACGTAACGAAGGGTTGAATTTTCATGAAGAGCTACACCCCAAAGAAGTGGGATCTTTCCGGTTTGAAAGGCATCTCAGACGCGACGCTCGAGATGCATTTTACTTTGTATGAAGGGTACGTTAAAAATACGAATCTCCTTATCGAGCTGACCTCCGAAATGCGCAAAAACGGAGAAAATCAGGGAGCGAATCCCAAGTTCGCCGAGCTCGTTCGCCGAATGGGCTGGGAGTTCGACGGCATGCGTCTGCACGAGCTGTATTTCGATAACATGACGAAGAGTCCGTCGGACCTTGCCTCCGGAACGCTTTACAATCTGCTTGGCGAGAGCTATGGCGATTTTGAATCCTGGAAGAAAGATTTTTCCGCAGTCGGCGGCATGCGCGGCGTTGGTTGGGCGATCGCATATTTCGATCCCGCTAGCCGGCAAATCACGAACCATTGGATCGAGCTGCATCAAGATGGAAATCTTGCGGGATTTACTCCGGTCGTCGTTATGGACTGCTGGGAGCACGCGTTTATTAAGGATTACAAACCCTCCGAGCGAGGCAAGTACATCGAGGCGTTCTACTCCAACCTCAACTGGAACGCGTGCGAGGGCCGGCTTCCGAAGTAAGCGCGAGCGATGACGCGTCGGCGGGCGCGACATAGAGCGATTGCGCGTTGACATAGAAGACGAGCCCCGGAGCGGCCGACGGACGCTTGCGAACGAATTTTCGCTGCGTAAAGTCCACGGTGACCTTGGGGCTCGTCTTTGCTTTGGAATGAAAGGCTGCAAGCGCTGCCGCGGCGGCAACGTCTTCCGGCGGGACCGTTTTGCGGTCGTCGCGTGCAAGAATGACGTGCGCGCCGGGCGCGCCCTGCGTGTGAAACCACAGATCGTCCGGACGGGCAACATGAAACGTGAGGTGCGCGTTTTCCGCTGGGGAGCGTCCAACGTAGATGCGCGACCCGTTACGCGTGCCGTACTGCAACGGCTTTCGTTTTCTCGACGGCGCGCGCGACGCCAAGCGGCCGGTCTGTTTGGGGTTGAGCGCCGCGATCGCATCGGACACATCGTCCAGCTGCGCGTCTCCCGCGCGCTCCAGCTCCCAATGCAGGTCGTCCACGCCCTCGAGGGCCGCGGCCACGTCGACGCGACGGGTGGCCAAATGGTCTCGCGCGGATCCCAATTTTTTGTAGCGTGCAAACAGATCGCTCGCTTCTTGTTTTGCAAGGTCGCGTTCGTCCGGGGATAGCTCGTGTAAGGTAGCAAAAATCGCATCGCCCCGTTCCCTGATCTCGTCGCGGAAGCGCACATCGTTGGCTTGCGCGTCGATGCGGGCCAGTTCCGTCCGGTATCGCCGTCCATGCGAGTCCAGCACCTTAGCGAGATCCCGCCGCCGTTTTGCGGAGCGATCGTGCTCGTTTGCTCGAACGTGGCCGGCGCGCTCGCGGGCGAATACGTCGACGAGCAACGCATCGCGACGGCACTCGAGGGTGGCCAACTGGGGGAGCTGAACGAGGTGCGTTTGCACGAGCTTACCGTCCCGGTAATACGAGAAAAGCGGCTCTAGCGGGTCCGGTCGACTTACAAGTGTTTCGATCAGAGCGGGGGCGCCCTCGCCATACCCTTGGGCCAGGAGTTTGGGAATCTCGCGAGACGGATCGGCGGGAGGCAATTCGTACGGCTCCCCGGCGAGCACCGAACGCATGGCGTTCTGCGCTCGCGTAAACTCCTTTGCCGCCGCCACGACGGTGTCGCCACGCAGCAATACGATGTTCCCGAATCGCGGAACGAGCTCGCACGCGAGTGAGACCTCGCTCTCGACGCCAAAACGGCTACGGGTTGTAAAATCCAACCGCAAGAGGCGGTCGGCTCGCCGCGATCGTGCTCCGGCGAATGTCATGCCACGCAATGCAGCGCCGACCGCGCGGACGAACCCTGGCTCGACGGCCACCGGAAGATCTCCGTCCTCCACCGTGACGCACGGCGTGGGGCCGAAGACATCCACACAGAGCAGGACCGTCGAACCTCGAGCCCACAGTGCCAAAGCGAGCCGCCCGTCGGGGAGCTCGCCGACGTCTTGAACCCGCGCGCTCCGGCGCGAAGCTAGCTCGGCGGCTAGGCGCCGGATCAAAAGCCAGTCGGTGAGCATGCTCTTTGGATACGAGGGATTGCCCTGCGAGCCTGTGAACTGCAAGGCCTTTGCAAGCGTCGGGAGAGAAGGCTTTGTTAGGCCCGGGTCTGCTTTTTATCGTGTCGGGACCCTCAGGGGCGGGCAAAGACACGCTCGTCGATGCCTTGCGCGCCCGCATGCCCCGCCTGCGCTATTCGGTGTCGGCCACCACCCGCGAACCGAGGCCAGGGGAGCGGGAGGGTGAGCACTACTTCTTTCTGACCCGGGATGAATTCGAAAAGCGCAGAGATGCGGGCGGATACCTCGAGTGGCGCGAATACAACGATAACTTGTATGGGACGCCGCGCGACTTCGTCGAGCGAACGCTAACCGAGGGCTATGATCTGATTATGAAGCCCGAAGTCAACGGCGCCTTGGCGGTCAAGTCCGGATTCGCGGATGCGGTCCTGATTTTTCTGCTTCCTGATCGATTTTCGCATCTTCGCGAGCGCTTGCTTGCTAGACGCACAGAAACGAACGACGAGATCGCTCGACGTTTGGAAATCGCCCATCAGGAAGTCAAGTTTATACGCGAATTCGATTACATCGTCATTAACGAAGAGCGCCGTTCCGAAGAGGGGGTTAAGGACTTGCAGGCGATCCTGCAGGCCGAACGCTACCGCATCCATCGGTACAGCGACGATTCAATAAGGAAATTGGAACTTTCATGAGCGACTCCGTCTTCGGCGACCTCGACGCCCTACTCAAACACGTCGATTCGAAATTTTCTCTCGTAAACGTGGTGACCAAACGCGCCAAGCAACTCAATAATGG
>JALYVW010000130.1 GCA_030853005.1 Vulcanimicrobiota bacterium | reverse complement strand
TGCCCTTTGGCCCGTCGCTACGACGGCCTGCATCAATATCGGCTTGTTTGATCCAGTTCCGAACGGTCTGGCGCGCGAGCTTGAATTCATCGGCAAGTTCGTCTGCGCCGCGACCCGATCGCGCGAGCTCAAGGACCTTAAGTCGAAAGTCGGCCGGGTATGCCCGGGGATGTTTTCTGGCCATTGGTGGACCCTTCTCTGCTAAGCAGAAAGTGTCCGCGGAACCGGGCCAGCTTCAAACCCCTAAAAATTCGCCAGGCCATCCGGAATCAGATATTCGGGATACCCGGACCATGGTTGCTCTCGAATGTAGCTTATGACGCTAACCGGTGCGAGCACGTCCAAGTTTAGAAAGACAAAAACCAAGAAAGCCGTTGCGGCCCACGCGAGCAGGACGGAACCCTTTGAAATGCGGCTAGCCCAAAGAAACATAGCAGTAAAAAGAACAAAAAAAGCCGTCAAGAGCGTCGTAGCTTTTTCCTAACGAACGCCCGGGCGCGTAGTGATGCCGCTCTCCTAAGTGGACCTCGGAGTTGACCCAGGCTTCCTCGCGAGGATAACCAAAGAGTCTGATCGTCGCCTGAGCTTTTCGACCAAGTTTATAATAACGGCGAGCGGAGCCAGCAACAGCACTTTATAGGATGATAACGTGCTGTTCATCTGTAATCGCTTGAGGATCGTGCCCGTTGGCATGGCTGCCGTGTAGTGGATGCCTTCAATGATGAACCCGTTCCGCCGCAAGAACGCGGATAGGCTATATTCACTGAAGTAAACGCGGTGAGGAAACTTGTATTCAAACATCCATAGTCGCTTTATGACGTCGACAACCAAAAATGGTGCCCAGCGGGCGACAAACGAAGCAAGCAGATAAAATAGGCCATCTGAAGACGGGACTTTTATTAGCCACAGTCCCTCATCTGCCAATTTCTTTCGGACTATAAACGCCACATTCATCAAATTTGGAGGTTCAATGTGCTCAAGGAAATCGAGCATTGAAATGACGCCTTGGCTTTCGTCGGGGAGCGCGTCATTGGTAAATTCGTCTATGATAGCGGCACCAGTCGCCTCAATGGCGAGTTTTTTGGCAATTGGGTCGGGCTCCACGCCGAAAACGGCGAAGCCCCTTTTCTTTGCTTCAGCTAAGACACTTGCAATACCGCAGCCAACGTCTAGCCATTTTAATACCGGAGGCCCTGATTGCAAAACCAGGTCAACATGAAAAACAGCGTCGTCCTTCCTCATCATCCCCAAAGAGCCCATATAATTTTCGACATTGATGTGGCCGTATTGGCTCAACATGCTTAGGGGCGGAAAGTGCCCGATAACGAAACCACACTTCATACAGCGGGAGACGGAGAGACCCGGGATCGATTTTATGGTTTTGACCGATGCCCCGAGATCATCGCAAGCAACGCAACCCGTTGTATCAAAAGGCTTTGAATTTCGCATATGCTACCGCTTAGAGGAAATAGTAGAAGGGCATTTGATAGAAATTGCTTTTAGAAAAGGCGGTCCCTCTGACATATTGTACCGCTCTTTTCCTAAAAATTTCCGCTGAACTGTCTTCACAGTTTCCGCTCTGCTGTCCTGCGAGTGGTAAGCGTGGCGCCGAAATGTTACGCAGATCGCAGTGTACTTTATACTGCATCGGGTAGTGCTCGGAAAAGTGTGTAGAATCGGTGTCGGTCTCCTGCCGGGGAACGAAGCCGCTGCGGTCCAACTCTCGCGCTATGAAGCGCAAGCGAAAGGACCGAATGGAATCTCTCAACCTTACGTCTGAGCAACGGGCCGCTTTTGCCGAGTTGCTTGGCAAGAAAGACGTCGACGTCTTGCGCAGCATGCTTTCGCTGGTCTACGATGCGGCGATTCAGGCGCAATTCGACGATCATATCGGCGCGGAACCGCACGAGCGCAGCGAGCAGCGGCGCGACCAGCGCAACGGTGCGCGCAGCCGAGGTCTCAATACGCGCGCCGGAAGCCTGGACCTCGAGATCCCTCGCGCGCGAAACAGTAATTTCAAGCCCACGGTGATCGAACATTTTAAGCGCAGCGAACGCGCCTTGATCTCTGTGATCCAAGAAGCCTTCATCGGCGGCATCAGTACGCGCAAAATGGAAGAGGTCTTGGCCGCGATGGGCGTCGAGCGCCTTTTGAAATCGCAGATCAGCGAGCTGTGCACCGAACTCGACGGGCGAGCCGAAGAGTTTCGCAACCGCCCGCTGACCGAGAAATACCCATATCTCTGGCTCGATGCGCTCTACGAAAAGGTCCGCCTCGATGACCACGTTGTCAGCAACGCCGTCGTCATCGCGTACGGCGTAACCGCAAGCGGCTATCGCGATGTCATCGGGATTGACATTGTGGATACCGAGAGCAAGGAGAGCTGGACGGGCTTGTTGCGCGGTCTGCGCAAACGCGGCCTTGGCGGCACGAAGCTCGTGATTAGCGACGCGCACGAGGGGCTCAAGGCCGCGATCGGTACGGTCATGCAAGGCGCGGCATGGCAACGCTGCAAGGTCCATTGCTACCGCAATGTGTTGGCGCACGTTCCGCAAAGTCGCAAGCTTGAGTTTGCGGAGGCGTTGAAGGCGGTCTTTTCTCAAGTGTCGTTCGAGAGCGCGCAACGCGCCATCGTCGACGTGCGCGCGCGATTCTCGGAATCGCTTGTGAAGGCCATGGCCGTGTTCGACGCCGGCATTGACGATGCGCTCGCGTTTCTCGCCTTCCCGCTCGAACATCACCGCAAAATCTCCTCGAACGATCCGATCGAGCACCTCAACAAAGAAATCCGCCGGCGCACGCGTTCAATCGGCATATTCCCCTCGCCGGAATCCGCGTTGCGGCTCATCACGATGATTCTGGTCAAGCAGAGCGAAGACTGGATGACGGAACGAAGATACATGTCGCCCGAGAGCCTCGAGCTCGTCTTGCAGTCGTGAAAACAACTACACCACTATGCGACCGCAGTTACACACAATTCCGGACACAGTCGCTTTCGTTTGGCTTGTTTTCTATTTCAAACTCGGTTTTTAGACTTATTTGTAAGTACGTTTATTCCAATCATCATCACAGAAGCAATGGTAAACCATTCGAGAGATTGAGTACCGCGACGAAAAAGAAGAGCCTCGCTTGCGGCGAGGCTAAACCCAAGTGTGAGGAATATTAAGACGAGGCCACGCGCACGTAGGGGGCGGCGCAACTTGGCAACAATTAATACGACGCAGAAGGCGATAAACAGAAGCATGGGCCACCAGAAAACGAATTTAAGCAATTGCGTCTATTCCTCCGTATTAGATGGTCAAATGTGCCTAGAGAACCACAGTTTGGTAACTCCTACAACGACGATGATTGGCCCCGCGCCGATGAATATCCAGCCGACTATCGTTCGTATCAATTCGTGATATTCCGGAGAGCGAGTGTACCAAGATTTTGGGATAACACTGATGGTTTGGGGGACATCCGCCTCCCCTCCCCACGATGATCCTTTTTTTAACAGGCTGCGTGCGACGAGGATCAAAAATATGCCGAAGAAAATGGACTCCAAGTTCGTCATTTCAAAGTATTACCCGTTTTATTGTGATGGCGTGCGGACTCTTGAAATCATTTTTTAAAGTATGCGGCATTTTGTAACGCTCTCCCGTAAGATCGAGCCGACGTCTTTTCACAGGCCTTAGCGATCGCAAGTCGCGTGGTTTGCGCCGCAAATTCGAGTTAGATTTCGGAGGGTTCAAAGAAACCATGATCCACGCCCGGGCCTTGATTGATA
>JALYVW010000012.1 GCA_030853005.1 Vulcanimicrobiota bacterium | reverse complement strand
GCCGTGCACTAGCAAATAGTCCGGCTCCCGTATCTCGTAACTCAGTCCGTTCAGCCAGCGCACGTTTTCAGCATCGATGATCCCTTGCGTCCAAGCGATCGCCTCGCGTGCCGCTGGGTTAAAATATTCGACACCAAAGTTATCGATCGCCGCGATGTCGTGGTTTCCGAGAACCGTACTGTGCGCGCGCTCGCGAATCATCTTCAAACATTCGTTGGGATTGGGACCGTAGCCGACGGTATCCCCGAGGCAGAGCAGGCGATCGTCGGGCGATAGCAGCGCAAATGCGCACTCCAGCGACTCAAGATTTCCGTGAATGTCCGAAAGGATCGCGTACCTCACGACGGCCGCCCGGCCCGAAGGTCCGTCAGGTCCATTGCGAATCGGGAACGCTCTTCGGGCGTACCGACGGAGACGCGAACGAAGCGATCGAGCGGTGGAGCTCCGGGCTTACGGATAAAGATGCCTCGCTCCAGGAGCGCGGCGACGGCGCCGGTCGCACTCCGTACATCGCCGAAATCGAAACACACGAAATTGGTTCTCGACTCAATATAGGCCTGGCCAAGACGGCGCGCGAGCGCATAATAGTCCTCGCGCCCGCGCGCGACCTCGGCGATCACTCGCGCGTGAAACGCCTCGTCGGCGAGCGAAGCGAGCGCGCCGACCTGGGCGTTGCGGTTGACGCCGTAATGAAGCCGGATTTTCTGAAACGTCTCGACGTTGCGCTGCGTCATGATCGCGTACCCGACGCGCGCTCCCGCCATGCCATATGCCTTAGAAAAGGTCCGCGCCCGTAAAACTTGCGGCAAAAGCGTTCCGGGAAGCAGCTCTCCCGGTTCCACAAAATCGGCATACGCTTCGTCTAAGAACAGCAGTGACTCGGGAGGCAATGCATCCACAACGCGTTGGACTTCGCTAGCGCGAAGAAACGTGCCGCTGGGGTTATCCGGATTGGCGAGATAGACGATTGCGGGACGTTTCTCGCGCGTCTTTTGAACGAGCGCGTCAACGTCCACGAAACCATCCTCGCGATAGTCGACCGTTTCGATGTTTCCGCCGAAACCGGTCACGTGAAAAGCGAACGTTGGATACGTTCCGCGCGTCGTAAGCGCGGTTTGGCCGGGTGCGAGGAACGCGCGGACCGCGTTGCCCATAACGTCGTCTATTCCCGAACCGACGCTGATGTTTTTGACGTCGCATCCATGTTTGCGCGCGAGGGCCTCACGGAGGTCGTACGATTCGGGGTCGCCGTACCACGAGAGGTGCGACAGCTCCGCGCGCATCGCCTCGACTGCGGACGGCGCCGGTCCAAAAGCGCTCTCATTTGCGCCCAAACGAACGAGCTCCGCGCGGCCGGACTCTCGCATGAGCTGTTCGGGACCGATAAACGGCGTCGTCGCGGGAATCGCCTCGATATGCGGAGCGGCCAAAAACTCCCCGATCAGTGTGCGATCCTCAGCTCGTCGATCACCCGACGCACGCCGGCAACGTGGGATGCCGTCGATACGACGGTCTCCTTTACGGACGACGATGGCACGGTACCGCGCAGCGTCACGACGCCGGCTTTCGCGGTCGTCGAAATATTCAACACGTTGAGGCCGGCCTCGGCCGCGATCGACGTCTGAATCTTGGCCGTCAATCCAGCGTCGCCGAAGGTTTCGCGTGCTCCCCGAATATGCGGATCGATGGCCAGCAAGTTGACAACGCTCTTCACGCCCGCGAGCGACCGGACAGCGCGCTCGAAACGCATTTTATCGCCCAGCGTTTTTGCCCGTCCCTCGAGTGTGACGACGCCGGCGTCGGCGTGGACGTGGACCGTGAGCGCTGCGTCGACATCGATCGTCGCAAGTTTCGTGGCCACCGCCGCCGCCAACCCGAGATCGCGCACGGCGCGAACCGGCGCCGAGGTCGCCGCGGCATTCAAATTTTGCTGCGCCTCGCGTTGTTGACCAGCATTGCAGCCCGCGAGCGCGAGCGCCGCGAGGAACAAGACGTTCCACGTGTGATTTGGCATGGTAGACCTCCGCATCAAAGCAGCACGATGTTTACCGAACTTCCCGCTTCCATTTCAACCACCGATTCTCCGAGCACCGCAAACCCATCGGCGGTTGCAAGAAGCGCGACGTGGCCCGAGCGCATTGCGAGCGGCGTCGCGCGCACGGCGCCGTCGAGGCTTCGTTCGACCTTCACCGGGACGAACCAGGTCCAGCCGGCCCGCTTTCGGACCGTCGACGTTAACGTCGCGAAAAACGGGCCGGGTGCAGCGGCGAGGCCGCTCATCCGGCGAACGATGGGGGCGACGACGTTTTGCAAAATCGCTAGTGCGGAGGTTGGATTGCCTGGCAGGCCCACGACCGGTTTGCCGCCGGCCGCGCCGAAGACGGTGGGCTTTCCCGGCTTCACGCGCAGGCCGTGCACCAGCACGCCCGGCGAACCAAGCCGCGAGATCGCTTGCGGCGTGAAGTCGCGTTCTCCCACAGAAGACCCTCCCGTAAGGACGATTGCGTCGCAGTGGGCCAAGCCGTCGCGCATGTGCCGTTCGAGTGACGCAAGATCGTCGGAGGCCGTCGGAAGTTGAACGCTTTCCGCACCCATTTGCGTGAGCGCGGCCCCGATTGCGTACCGATTGGAGTCGCGCACTTCACCAGGACGAGGGGCCCGTTCCGGTGCGACGATCTCGTCGCCGCTAGACAGGACGCCAAACCGCGGACGCGAGAAGACCGGAACCACAACGATTCCGACCGTCGCGAGTAGGCCAATTTCCGCGGGCCCAAGCCGCACGCCCGGCGTCAAGACGGTCGCCCCACGCCGCATATCGCTCCCCTGTTGATCTACCGCATCGAAGGGCGGAACGAGAGGAATCCGTACGGTCGGGCCGGTGACGCTCGCATCTTCGATCGGGACCACAGCGTCGGCGCCGGCGGGAAGGATGCCGCCGGTGGGAATCCGCATCGCGCCCATGTCCGCCAGCGCCTCGTGTGGCGCGGCTCCCATCCGCACGTTGCCGACAATGCGCAGCACGCCCGGCGTTTCCGAAGACCGCACGGCAAAGCCGTCCATGGCGGAACGGTTGGCTCTCGGGTAGTCTTCATCGGCGCGAACCTCGCACGCGAGCACGCGCGAGACCGCGTCCTCCAGTTCAACCCGCTCCACGCGTGGCTCCGATAGCGTGACGTGCGCGAAAAATTTCTCGAGCGCCGCTTCGGGTGAAAGCAGCGCGTCCGTATCGAAGCCGCCGGCGCGCAGCGTTTCAAAATTCAAGGAGAGCCTTCGCATGCCGCGTAATGCGGCGTTCTTTCATCATGCTGGATATTGTCATCGTTCGTCGCGAGCCCGAGCGCGTTCGCGGGTCGGCCAAGCGCCGCGGGCTAGACCCCGCGTTTGTCGACGACGTTCTTCGCCTGGACGAGCAGTACCGCTCGGCGTTAACCGAAGTAGAGCGCGCGAAAGCCGAAAAAAATCGCCTTTCCGCGGAGATCGGTAAGGCCTCGGACAAGGCTGCGGCGGCACGCGATCTCCGGCCGGCTTTGGACGCCCTCTCCGCTCGTATCGCGCGCAGCGAGACGACCGTTTCGTCGCTCTCCCCCGATACCGACGGATCTGAACTGCGGAACCTTCTAACCCAAACGCCGAATCTTCTCGACGACTCCGTGCCCGATGGTCGCGACGAAAGCGACAACGCGGTCGTGCGCGCCGGCGGCGTGCCGACAGCCATCAACTTCGAGCCCAAGATGCATTGGGAATTGGGCGAGGCGCTCGGCATCCTCGATTTCGAGCGAGCTGCAAAGCTTTCCGGGAGCCGTTTTGTCCTGCTACGTGGCGACGGCGCGCGTTTGCAGCGTGCGGTCGGGCAATTTTTTCTCGATCGAGCCGCGAGCAAAGGGTACGTCGAAATCTCGCCGCCGTTGCTCGTTTCGCGCGGCACGATGTGGTCGACGGGACAGCTCACCAAATTTTCGGACGCGATGTTCCGCGACGAAGAGGCCGATCTCTTTATGATTCCGACGGCTGAGGTTCCGCTTACCGCGATGCACGGCGCCGAAACCATCGACGCCGCGCAGCTTCCGAAGCGGTACTCGGCATTCACGTCGTGCTTTCGCAAAGAAGCCGGGGCGGCCGGCCGCGATACGCGTGGATTGATCCGGCTGCATCAATTTGAAAAAGTCGAGCTGGTGGCGTTGTCGCTTCCGGAGAACTCCGCGCAAGAACTCGAAGCCATGACGAGCCACGCGGAGTCCTTGCTGGCCGAGCTGGAGCTTCCGTATCGCGTCACGCTGCTATGCGCGGGTGACGTGGGTTTTAATAGCGCGAAGACGTACGATGTAGAAGTTTGGCTGCCCGGTGCCAACTGTTTCCGCGAAATCAGCTCCTGTTCGAACTGCACCGATTTCCAAGCGCGGCGCGCCGGCATCCGGTTTCGGCGCGATCCCAAAAGTAAACCGGAATTCGCGCACACGCTCAACGGGTCGGGGCTGGCGATCGGCCGCACCGTGGCCGCAATACTTGAAAACTACCAGCAGCCCGATGGCAGCGTGCGCATACCAAAGGCGCTGCAGCCATACATGCACGGCGATATTCTTCAGCGATCGCTACCCTCTTAAGTACCCTGCCAGACGCGCGACGTAGTCGGAATGCTGGCGCGGCTTTGCGCCCAACAGGCGCCGGCTCACGATGCGGATTTGCGTTCGCGCAGAGTCCAGCGAGACACACTGGCACAGGATGCGCTCCGAATGAATGAGCCCGAAAGTCGCTTCGATGAAACCGGCGGCCGGATCGCTTTGCGCGACAACGCCACCTAACGCGTCTTCAACGCCCTCTGCGCACCGGGCAAACGCCTCGGAAAGGGGCAATGCGACCTCGACGGTGGTCGACGGGTTGACCTCGACGCGGCTCGTCTTCTCGACGCGCAGCCAACGGAAAAGTGCTCGCACGCCAAGCGGTTAGGGCTGGTCGCAAACGGCGAGCAACGTTTCGCGCGCCAGAAATTTCACGTGTCCTCGCTCGCGGCGCAGGGCGCCCCGTTCTTCCAGCTCGCCGATCGCGCGCGCCGCGACCTCCTTGACCGTGCCGGCCGATGCGGCAATCTGCGTTTGCGTCATGTTCGGCAACGGTGCGAGCGCGAGATGAAGGCCGGCCTCCGGTCGCGCATACGGCAAGAGCGCTGCGGCTACCCGGGCGATGATCGGTTGCGAGGCTTGCGAGCACAGCGCCGCGGCGAGAGTGCGAACGTGCTGGGCGACCGATGACCCCAACGCTTCGATGAGGCTCGGATGCCCGTTTCCGATGCGGCGAATCTGCTCGTACGGCACCGTTACATACGTCAGCGTCTTCGAGAGCACGACGTAACAACCCAACGTCGAACCCGAATCGAAATAGGCAACGTCGCAAAAGATTTCCAGCGGAAACACTTCAAAAAGTGCGCGGTCGCGGCGATCCTTTCCGCTGAGCAGCGCGACCGTTCCCTCGCACACGATTCCGAGAAAATCTGTCGCACCTTCGCGAACGATCTCCTCGCATTTGGTTGCCGTCCGAAATGTGGCGGCCTCCGCCAGGGCGTCGATGACCGCATCCTCGAGTCCGGCGAAAGCGGCGGTGCGACCTAGCCAACCCCGCAAAGACGTATCGACGGGCGTGGTCCGGTCGACGATGACGCGCCACTCCCCTTTACCGATTCGGTAGTAACGGCAGGTCATCTGACCCGGCCACAGCTCTTCGAGCCGTCCGGGCAATGCCCGCGGATCGTGTTCGGTCAGCATCGTCACCGTGCTTCCGCTTTCCAATCCGCCAAAGCTCTCAAAGATGCGGCTACGCTGCTCTAGGGGCGCACCGCGCAGATCGATGGGCGAGCCCGTAACCGCATTTTGGGTCATACCGGCAACGCTTCTCGCCTATATTTTGAGGGCCTTCCAGCGCGAACGGACCGAGGGCGGCAGTTTGTCGATGCTTTGCACGAAAAGCGAAACTTGCCAAAGTTGTTTCGCGGTGAGGCTTCGGCTGAAAGACGGCATTCCCGTCAACCGGATACCGTGGCGGACTTTCCAATACACCACCCCCGGAGGATCGTCCGCGATCCCTTCATCAGCAAACTGCGGTGGGGCTTGATACAGCCCGCGAGCAATACGGGTAGCCGACGCCTTACCGGTGGATGTGCCGTGGCAAACCGCGCAATTGGCAGCGTAAAGGCGAAGTCCGGCCGTCAGGTTTTCGGCGGTGGGCGGAACGGGGTTGGCGGTGGCCGGAGCGCCCCGGGCAACGGAGGCACGCAACGATTGTCCCGCCGCCCAGCGTTCGAATTTGCCGGGGCGAGCGTCGGCATTCGCGGGCAACACACCGGTACGAATCCCGGCATACGCACCGAGCGCCAACACGCCAAGCGTCAAAACGATTCCGTAAAGTAGACCCCTGAGCATCCATGCCCTCCTCAGAAACTGGCGGCACTTCAGTCATACCCGCCTTCCCTGAGAATGCTCTTATAGTCCCACATCCCACGTCTCCGGGCTCACCGGAAAGCGCAGCATATTGCGCGCAAAACCGTGGACCCGAGCGCGAATGCCTTCCTCATATGATTCATAATACAGAGGGACGACCGGTAGCGCGGCATTCACGATCTGCTGCATGTAAATGAAGTCGCGGCGCCTGCGAGTCGAATCGGCGGTCGTCGCTTGGTCGGACGCAAGCGCGTCGAACCGCGGATTGCAATAACGCGAAATGTTGTTTCCATCGACGTTGGCTTGCACGCATGTAAAAACGATCGACTGCTCGGGGTCCGCGCCACCGAGCCATCCATCTTCAACGAGGGCGAAGCGTCCGTTTCGAATCGGCCCGTTTAGCGCATTAAACACTGCCGTTGCGAAGATTTGATCGCTACTCGCATTCCGATCTGCGCAAGTTCTTGTTGCACGACCGTCGCGACCCGAACGTCGACCACATGGCTCGCAACCAGAACGAACGTGCCCTCCAGTGGCATTCCGCCCTTCGCTCGCAACCCTCCGTGCCAGCGCCACCCGGCAGACTCGAGCTCCGCATTGGCCGCGCGGACGTTCGGCCTGGCGATGCGCAAGGTGGGATCGAAATATGGCTTCAGGACGGGCGGCAAGAATGACGACGCGGCGGGAAATGCGTGGTGAAAGGTTTTCGCAATGGCCTCGCGATCGACGGCCAGCGCGATAGCCCGGCGCACGTGCAGATCGTCGGTTGGCCGCTTGCGTGTTTGCAGCGTTAGCCAGATCGTAGCGTTTTCCGGCGTGCGTAGAATACGAACGCCGCGCAGCGCGCGTGCGCGCTCCAGCGCATCGGGGGTCACGTATGCGACGTCGACTTCTCGCGCGCGCAGTGCGACAAATCCAGATTCGGGATTGGGGAACATTTTGAGCTCGATGCGCGCGAGCCGCGGTCGCGGAGAAAAATAGGGATTGCGTCCCAAAACGACGCGGTCGCCGCGCCGCCATTCCACGACGCGAAAGGGACCGGTTCCGTACGGGTGTTCGTTCCATGCCGAATGCGTCACTTGCGACGTGGCGAACGCCCGGTGAGGTAGAATGCCGAAAGCGAAATCGGCCTGCGCGAAAAGCACGGCAGGCGCGGCGTTCCACGGGCGTTTCAACCGTACGACGACCGTGTATGGGTTGGGCGTCGTAACGTTCCTTATTCGGCGATAGACATCTTGCGAGAGGACGTTGTTGCGCGAATCGATGATGGCCCGATAGGTGAACGCAACGTCCGCGGACGTCAGCGCAGAACCGTCCGCAAAGCGCACATTACGGCGTAAGCGGTACGTGAGCGTACGGCCATCCGCGGAAATGTCGCCGTTCGATCGCGTCGGCAGACGGGTGGTCAAAACCGGAGTCAACCGGTTTGACGCGTCCAGCCCGACGAGCGTTTGACAGTACAGGAGTGCGTAGCCGATCGTGTCTTGATCGTGGAGCAAGAGCGGATTCAGCGAATCCGGATCCGCATTGTCGGCAATGCGGAGCGCGTGGGCCGCCGGTACGCCATGCGCACAACCGGATAGCGCCAGAGCCAGGCCAAAGGCCAGGCGCAACCCGCTTCGAAGCAGCGCGCCGCTTTCGCAGGATTTGACGAAAGGCCCTTGAGCGTGGGATACTACAGCCGTCTTAACACCTTTTTCGAGGATATCAACCACATTTTGGATACCAAAGAAGCGCCCCTGGAAGTGTTTGGCACGGTCAAGCAAATCTTTCCTAGCACGACGTTCTCGGTCGAGTTAGAGAATGGCCACACCATCCTGGCACACATCGCCGGACGTTTGCGTCGACATCGCATCAAGATACTGCCGGGCGATCGCGTCGATTTGGAGATGTCCCCCTACGACCTGACCAAAGGCCGCATCGTCTACCGTTATCGCGCAGGAGAGCCCCGCCGATCGACCGCCTAGGCCCGGGCGCGTCCGCCGGGCAAAGCGACGCGTTCCAACTGGAGCCACCGCGCCATTACCCGTAAATCCGCCAGCAATCGCTCCCGTATCGCGCGTTTTTGCGCCAGGTTTTCATAATACACGGCGTGCACTCGCAGCGTTTTAAGCGCACGATCGGCCTTCACGTCCACGCGGCCGACGAGCGTATCGCCGAGCAGATACGGCAAGACATAATATCCGTGCACGCGCTTATGGGCCGGCGTGTAAATTTCAATGCGGTAGTCGAAATTAAACAGGCGTTTTGCACGCGGACGGTTCCACACGATGGGATCGAAGGGCGAGAGAATGGCCGACGCGCCGACCGCGCGCGGAACGCCGGCAGCCGGGTCGATGTATGCCGCACCTTTCCATCCCTCAACGTTACAGCGCGCGATCGTCCCCGCGTCCAGTAACGTTGCCAGCGCATTTCGCGCGTCGAGCGGAGAAAGCCGGAAATAGTCTCGGAGATCCAGCTCGGAGGCGACGCCCAGCGCGCGCAGAGCGATGCATACCAGTGCGCGATGAGCGTCCGCCTCCGGCACCTCGGTCGCAAGATATTGCGCGGGTATGACGCGCTCCGTCAGGTCGTATACGCGTTCGAAACTGTTGCGACGCGACGCAGTCGTAATCTCGCCCGTCCAAAATAAGAATTCCAACGCGCGCTTGATGTCGCTCCAGCCCCACCAACTGCCTTCTCCTTTGCCGCCTTCGAATTGCGACGCCGCCATAGGCCCGTCGCTGCGGATGCGCGCGAGAACGTTGCTTACAAGGGGCCGATTTTCACGCGCAAAGTTCCAAACGCTCGCATACGTCCCCTCGCCCCGCGCGGCCCGCGTCATGCGCCAGCGCAGCAACGGAAAACTTTCAAAGGGAATCAGCGATGCCTCGTGCCCCCAATATTCAAAGAGCGCGCGATGGTCGCCGTAAGCGACGTCTTCAAAAAGCCGGCGATCGTAGGCGCCCAGTCGTGAAAACGCCGGCATGTAGTGCGCGCGCACGACGACGTTGACGGAATCGATTTGAAAGAGCCCGAGTCGCGTGGCGAGCGACCGCAACGCGCGGCGGGTGACCTCCGGGCGGCTTTTTTGCGCAAACCCGGCCGCTTTGAGCGCGAGCCGGCGTGCCTCTGCGCCGCTAAGGTGCCCGACGTCAAAGCCGCCAAAACGCCCAGCTACGCGCAGACGCGGATCGCCTTGCCGTCGGTAAGGTGCCCAACCGTGCTTGAAAAAACCGAGCGCGCGGCGAGCGCTTCGAGCAACGCTCTCGCGCGTTCGGGATCGACCGCAATCAGCAATCCGCCCGATGTTTGCGCGTCACATAAAACTAGCTCTCGCGCTTCACCGATCGCGGAATCGAACCGGGCGCCCGACGCCAAGGCGTTGGCGCGGTTGGTGCGCGTGCCCGTCGGCACGCAGCCTGCTTGCGCAAGAGCCAGCGCGTTTTCGAGAAGTGGAACGTCGCTGGCGACGATGTCGGCGCCGAGCTCGCCACCGGTCATTTCGCTCAAATGGCCGATCAACCCAAATCCCGTGACGTCGGTTGCCGCGCGCACGCCGACTTCAACCATCGCTTCACAGGCGAGATCGTTTAACGTCTCCATGGTTTCGATGGTTTGCGCCAATGCACCGACTTCGATCGCGTCGCGGCGTCTCGCGGTGGTCAAGATGCCCGTTCCAATCGGTTTCGTAAGAACCAAGATGTCGCCGGGACGACCGGTGTTGTTGCGGATGATGCGATCGGGATGAATGAGGCCCGTAACCGCGAGGCCGTATTTGGGCTCATCGTCTTTTACCGTGTGCCCGCCAACGATACTCACGCCTGCCTGGGCAGCTTTTTCCGCACCGCCTGCGAGAATGGCCGCGAGAATGGCGGGGTCGACCTCCTCCGGAAACGCGGCGATTGCGAGCGCGGTAATCGGGCGCCCGCCCATGGCATACACGTCGGAGAGCGCGTTCGCGGCAGCAATTTTGCCGAACGTTCGCGGATCGTCCACGACGGGCGTAAAAAAGTCTACCGTCTGCACGAGCGCAAGCGTTCCCGAAAGCCGGTACACGCCGGCGTCGTCGCGACTCGAGCTGTTCACAAGCACGTTGCGATCGTTCGTGCCGGGCAAATCGCGCAAGACTTGCGCGAGGATGGACGCGTCCATCTTCGACGCTCAACCGGCGCTGCTGGAGAGGTGCGTCAGGCGCAAGATGTCCGCTTTGGTCATGCTACGGAAGCGTTCGTGAGGCTCATTCGTCATCCCACCCGTGGTTTGCCGCGATGCGCCCTAAAAATGTACCGGGCCCGCATAACCGGTCAGCTCCACATACCCCAATCCCAGCACCTTACCCGACGTGGAGCGCACGAGGACAGAGCCCTCCCAATAGGTCACGCCGCCGGCGGCGCTGACGAGCTCCTGATCGGAAACGGCAGGCTTGAGGCGGAGCTCTGGCACGCCGCGCGCCCTCACTTCCCACGCCGCGGGATATCGCGCTCCGGTATGCGGGCTCGTCCACGTCGCATCGCTGCGAATGGAGAAGGCATCGCGTGCGATGTACTGGACGGCACCGTTCTTTTCGATTAGGCTGCCGCTGGACTGCGGCACGGTGCTGCCGTCGCGCTTGCGTAGCCGATAGAGCATGAGCTCGCGTCCATCGGCGAGCTGCACCGAAAACCAATCCCAGCCGACCTCATCTTTTGAAAGTTCGTCCGACCCAAACTCGTGATCCATCCACGAAACTCCGGTGACGTGGTAGCGCCGCCCGCTCGCTACGAGGGTTCCGAACGTCCGCAGTCGCGTGTACGAATAATAGTGCGAGTTGCACGACGCGCAGGGGCCTTTGCGAGAAACGCCGCCGTGGCCGTGGATCGCGACGGGTTTCGCCGAGCTCGCCACGAGCGTGATTGCGTCCGTTGCATTGCCCGCGCGCAAACGAAACGGGCTCGTTCCGCGTAGGCTCCAATCGCGAACGTGCACGTTGAGACCACTCTGCGAAGCTCCGCCTTGATCCAGCGCTTCCCTCGCCAACACTTCATAATGCACGAATCTTCCGCTGCGTTCGTCCGTGATCGCAAAATGGGCCGGATAGAGCTGCGTACCGTGCCACGCGCTTCTTCCACGGAGGCGAACGCGGGCAGCTTCCCCTATCGCCAGGCGAAAAAAGGTCAGCTCGTAGCCGAAACGGTGCCCGTCCGGCGCACGCAAATGCCCCGTAAAATACCACCATTCGCTCCGATATCCCGGATGCGATCCGTGGTCGCGCGGAAAGGAAAACGTATACGGAGAAAGCGCTTGAACGAACGCCAGCACGAGCGCGAGCATCGCGCAGATCAGATTATTCATCGCGCAGCGCCTCCGCAGTTTGTATGCGGGCAGCAACGTCGGCGGGATACACCCCGGCGAGTAGCGCGGCAAGCGTAATAAGGCAGGCGACTTCGAAGAAAAACCGATACGGGATACGCAGTGCGATAACCCATCCGAAAGACTGAAAATTAATCACAAAAACGAGGAGCAGCGAAAGCGCCACCCCGAGCGCTATACCCCACCATGCCGCAGTGATGCCGACGACCGCGGCCTGAGCGTACACCATGCGCCGGATGCCGCCGGCGGTCACGCCCAGATATCGCAAAACGGCGATGTCGCGCCTACGCTCGAGAACGAGGGCAAATAACGTGCTCACGACACCCAGCACGGCGATCGCGATGCTGACGACGTAGAGCGCGTTCGTGATAGCAAACGTCCGGTCGAAGATTCCTAGAACGATGGTGCGTAACTCGCGACTACTCTCGATGTCGATGCGCGCCGGGGCCACGGAGCGCAGAATGCGCGAACGCACGTCCGGCAGCGACGCGCCCGGCCGCAGGTAGACAGCGATCGAGTCCACGGAGCGATCGTGATAGAGCTTGCGGTAGGTGCGTTGGTCCATGATGAAAGCCCCGGCATCGGTGGAATAATCATTGTATGTAGCCGCGATCGTCAGGCGAACGGGCCCGGATGGCGTCTCGATGGGAAATGCGTCCCCTTGGGCGAGGCCGTAACGAACCGCGAACGGTTCGCTTGCGAGAACCTCGTTTGAACCGACTAACCGATGGGCGAGCGCGGCGACGTCGATGTCCCGTGTGAAACTCACTTTGCTGCGCGATCCGAACGATGCGAAGTCCGTGGAACCGAGGTAGGTAATGCCACCTCGAAACGGGATCGCAAATCCGCGAAACGTGTCGACTGCACTCACGCCACGAACGCGCGACACACGGGATACGAACGCGGGATCGAAGCGGCCCGCGGAGGACGCGTCGGTCGCTCCGGGCGGTTTGAGGAACAGATCGGCTTGGAGCGTCTGCTGCGCCCAAGAAACGATCGTCGCGCGGAATGAGGTAACTAAAATCGCGATGCTCGTCATCATCGCAACGGCTACCGCGAGCGATGCGACCGCAACGGCGTAGCGCCCTAGCGCCGCGCGCATCGCGGCGATCGCGAAGGCTAGAAATGGAACACGCCGGTTCGAGATCGCGCCCAGGCACCGTAGCGTTGCCAGGAGCACGAGCGGAACGCAGAGTGCGGCGCCCGCGATCAGCGCGATGCCGGCAGCAAATCCATAGACCGGAACGCCGTCGATCGCGGGCATGCGCGACAAGATCCAAGCCGCCAACAATGCCATCGCTCCAATCGCACCTCCGCGCACCATCGAACGTGCGCCCACGCGATCGGGAACGCTCGAGCGCATGGCAATCGCCGGACGAATGGAGGCCGCGGCCCACGCTGGCAAGGCGGCTGAAAGCAGCGCGGATCCCAAGCCTCCAGCGATGGCTTTTTCGAACGCACCCAGCGTAAAGACGATGGCGTCCGCGTGCGATCCGACATAGAGCGTGGAAACCGTATGGGAGACAGCTTGAACTGCCCCGCGCGCGAGAATCGCTCCCGCTACGAGACCCGCGGCGGTCCCGACGAATCCATAGAGACCGCCTTCAGCAACAAAAACGGCAAAAATGGCGCGCTTCGAAGCACCAAGCGCACGCACGGTCGCAATTTCGGGCCTCCGCTGCACGACCGAAATCGCGACGGCGTTATAGATCAAAAACATGCCGACGAGGAGCGCTACGTACGAGAGCGCTTCCAGGTTCAAGCGAAAGCTGCGTAAGAGGCGCTTGATCTCATCCGTGCGTGTGGCCGGCCGAACGACTCGCGTGCCCGCCGGCAAAATACCGCGAATCGCGGACTCGACGGACGCGAGGCGGTGCGGGTCGACGACGATGTCGATGCGATCCAGCGATCCAATTTTTGCGAAAAGGTCTTGCGCGGTCGCCACGTCCACGAATGCAACGCTCGAATCCACCGCAACGCCTCGCGCCGGAAGGACCGCGCTGACGTGCATGAGCACCTTGTGGACCCCCGAAAAAGCCGACAGCGTCGATCCGGCCGGTGCGGAAAAGATTTTTGCAATGCGCTCGCTCACGATAACGCCGTTTCCGTTAATGAAGCGACCGAGATCGAGCGGTGCACTCGCATTGGCGACGGCTTGCGGCAACGGCTGCGTCGCATCCATTCCGCTGACGCGGAGCACTTCGCCCGACTGCGGATCGCCCGGCCGCTCCCCGACGATCAGTTCGCCTTCAACGATTGGGTATGCGGCCGCTACGCCGTCCACGCGTTGAGCCGATAAGAGCGTCTTTTCCGCAAAACCATTGCCTGCGCCGACAATTTGGAGATTGACGCGATTGGCAATAACGTTCACGCTGCTCGAAAATGATGCGACCGCTGTTGCGTTGGCCAAGTCGATCGCAAAAACGAGAGCGACCCCGAGCATAACTGCGACAGCGGTAACGAGCGAACGCAGGGCGTTCTTCGCGATATACCGGAAGACGAGCGCGCGAAGGAGGACGCTCACGACTGACCGGCCGCGGCTCCGTCTAAGAGATGAATGCGACGGTCGCAGACCGCCGCCGCCTCGAGACCGTGCGTCGCCATAACGATGGTTTGGCCGCCATCGGCAAGGCGGCGTAAAATTCGCAACACGTTTTCGCCGTTCTGAGAGTCCAAATTCCCCGTCGGCTCGTCGGCAAGAACGACGTCCGGGTTATGGACGATCGCGCGTGCGATCGCCGCTCGCTGCAATTGTCCGCCGGATGCGGCGGACGGGTATGCGTTGCGGCGGTCCCCCAAGCCGACGCTTTCCAAGGCCGCAGACACCCGGCTTTCGATCTCCCGGCGCCGGACGTGTTGCAGGGTCAGCGGGAGTGCCACGTTTTCCGCAAGCGTGAGCGTCGGAAGCAAATTGAAGAACTGAAAGATCGTTCCGACGCGGTCGCGCCGCAGGCGCGTCAGGTCGTCGTCGGTTAGGGCTGCCGTCTCGTTCCCTGCAATCGCGAGCCGGCCCCGAGTCGGCAAATCGATGCATCCAAGAAGGTTGAGTAGCGTACTTTTGCCACAACCGCTGGGACCTAAGAGACCGAGCAATTCTCCGCGCGCAACCGTGAAAGACACGTCGCGCAGTGCCACGACGTCGCCCGGGTAACGCTTCCAAACACCTTCAACCGCTACCGGAGCGGCGATACCGTTTTGCACGTTTTCTACGATGCACGACCGCAGATGGCATCGCGTACCGGAAAGGTCTCACGCGATGGCCATTCGGTGGTGAAATGGGTCTCCGGTTGGGTACGATGACCGCCTCGACTACGGAGTCGAGGGAGGCACGATATGACCGACAAAAATATCTATGAAGACGACCGTGAAGAGTCCGCGTCCGGCGACGCGCTCAACCAAAGCGGAACGCAAAGCAGCAGTGGTGGCAATGAGGGCGCCGCGCCAGATGGCGACGTGATTGGCAAGGACGCGGAAACCGATAACGAAGGCCGTGTGGCACAGCGTAGCAATACCGACGTCTAGAGCGCCGCGAGGCTGGCGATGGCGGCTTGTCCTAGGCATATGCCGCCATCGTTACAGGGCACGTTTGTGTTGAGCCAGAGACGTGCGCCGAGACGATCCTCGAGGAGCCCGGTGAGCAGCCGGTTCTGAAAGACGCCGCCGGACGCGACCACCGGTTCGTTGCCTAAGCTATTGGCCGCATTGCAGACGGCGTCGGCTAAGGCAACGTGAAATCCGCGAGCGATCTCCGCGACCTCGCGACGGTCCACGCGGTCGGCAATGATTGCTCGCAACATGGGCCTGAAGTCGAGTTCCCCGCCGACCAGCGGGAGTGAATATGCGGCCGCGGCGGTTGCGTTAGCTGCAATCTGCTCGAGCCACATGGCTGCTTGGCCTTCAAAGGTGATCTCACGCGTGAACCCGCAAAGCGCGGCCACCGCGTCGAACAAACGGCCGACGGAAGTTGTTCGGAAACAGCGCACGTCTCGCGCGATAAGTTCACACGCAGTGCGATAGCGCGACGAAAAAGCAAAGGGCGCCGCCTCCAGATCCGGCAGCCCCTCCAACCCAGAAACGAATCCCGCGGCACATTGTACCGGGTAGCGCGCCGCTGCATCTCCCCCCGGCAGCAGCGCGCCCCGAAGGTGCAGCGCGCGCTCCAAGCCGCTCCGCAGCGAACCGGTGAAGATTTCTCCGCCCCAAATGGTCCCGTCGTCGCCGTATCCCGTACCGTCAAACGTAACGGCGATCACGTTGCGGTCCCACTCACCGCGTTCGGCTAAAACGCTTGCCGCATGCGCTCGATGGTGTTGCACGGCAATCCGCGTTCCCAGCAGATCGGCAGCGTACAGCGTCGATGCATACTGCGGATGCGCGTCGTGCGCGACCAAGAGATCTTTCTCCGAAATTTCATACATTGCGCAGACGTCGGTAACGGTTTGCTTGAACGCTTCAAAAGCAGAAAAATGCGCCAGATCGCCGATATGCTGGCTCACGAGCACGCGTCCTTCAATCGCGAGCGCGATCGCGTTCTTCAAATCCGCGCCCAGCGCGAGAATCGGGCGCAGCGCTGGCAGTGCGGCGACATAGCGGGGCGCGTATCCCCGCGCGTGACGAAGTATCGCGGGGCCGCCGCGACCGGTCCGCGCGACCGAATCGTCGATGCGACGCGCGATTGCGCGCTCGCCGATCAGGATCACGTCGGCGATCCCGGCGAGCCGGTTACATGCATCTTCTTCCGTGTAGGCAATGGGCTCGCTCGAGCGGTTTCCACTCGTCATGACGAGCGCAGGCGGCGCTCCGGCAGCGAAAAGCAAATGCTGCACCGGCGTGTACGGCAGCATGATGCCGATCTCCCGATTGTCCGGCGCGACTCCTTCGAGAAGTTCGCGCGAAGGCGCAAGCACGATCGGGCGCGGTGTCGACTCCAAAAGTGCCGCGTCCATTTCGCTCAATTCTGCGAGCACACGCGCTTGTGCTAGGGACGCCGCCATCACGGCAAAGGGCCGCTCTTTACGAAATTTGCGCTCGCGGATCGCCGCGACGGCCGCCGGATCGCGCGCATTGCAAGCGACGTGATATCCTCCAAGGCCCTTGATCGCGACGACCGCGCCGTCCCGCAGCATGGACGCTGCACGGGCGATTGCATCGCTCCCACGCATTTCGCCCAGCACGTAGGTCGGGCCACATACAGCGCAGGCGATCGGTTGCGCGTGGAAGCGCCGGTCGCCAGGATCGCGGTATTCCTTCGTGCAGGCGTCGCACATCGGCCAAGATGCCATCGTCGTGTTGGGCCGATCGTAGGGTAATCCGAGGACGATGCTATAGCGGGGGCCGCAATTGGTGCAGTTGATGTACGGATAGCCAAACCGACGGTCCGCTGGATCCCGCATCTCGCGCAAACAGTCCTCGCACACGGGCAGATCGGGAGAAACGCGCACGGTCGGCGCATTGCGCTTCTCGCTTTCGCGAATCGTGAAAGACGCGAAGCCTTCTACCGGGGCGGCCAGAACAGAGATCTCCGCGATGCGCGCTGCCGGCGGCGGCCGGTCGCGAATCGCGGCGACAAAACGATCGAGGGCCGCCGCCGCGCCTTCCGCATGGATGACGACTCCGCTCTCGCCATTGAGCACCCAGCCGTCAACCGCGTGTTCGTGCGCTATGCGGTAGACGAAAGGTCTGAAACCGACACCTTGCACGACCCCGCTAACGTGCAAGAGCCGGGCCAACTTCACGGGGGCGTTCACAAAGCATCCGCGGCCGTTCACGCCGATTTGCAGTACCCGTCCGTCTTCAACGAGTACCGGCACGGTCCGGTTGCCGCCGGTCAGCGCCACCATGCGCGCCATCGCTTGCGGATCGGATTCGACGTCGTACTCGGCAAACTCGCGCGCCGTCCATGCGAGATCGTCGCGCAGGTCGGCAGTGTACGGGCACGCCGCCGTGCCGTAAATCTCAAGCACCGGTTGCACCGGCAAGATGCAATCCGCGCCGAATCAGGTGATAGATCGTTGCTTGAACTTCCTGAATGCGGGGGATGTAGTCGGAACGAACGACGATGGTATGATCCGCAAGGCGCTCGCGTGCAATCTGTCCTCCATCGTATCCCAACAGCGCGACTGTTAAGATCCCGCGTTTGCGCGCTTCGGCAAGCGCCGCAACCACGTTTTTTGATCCGCCGCTCGTCGAGAGCGCGACGGCAACATCGTTCGGTTTCGCTTGTGCGATCAGTTGCCGAAGAAAAATAACGTCCACGCCTACATCGTTGGCAATGGCCGTTATACACGCCGGCTCCAGCGAAAGCGAAATCGCCGGCAAGGTGGGTGTGGCGCCGTCGCGCAGGATGCAATCCAGCGCCCAATCGTTGGCATCCGTGGCAGATCCGCCGTTCCCGAAAAAGATCAGCTTTCCGCCGGCATCCAATGCCCGCCGCATCGCCAGAACCGCTGCGGCGACGGCCTCGAGCTCCTCCCGTTCGACCAAGTCGCGCAGCCGCGCAGTGTCGGCCGCCTTGGTTAACACGGAGACGGCCGCCTCTGCGGCCACGGGTTCCATCGACTGCGTTTGGACTCCAAGAAAGGGATAAAGAAAATCCGAAGCGCTCTGCGGCTCGCCGAAGTCGCGATGTTCTAAGAACACATGCACCGTTTCATACAGGGCGTGCGTGAGAATCTCGAGGAGCTCTTGGTGAATGTGCGGGTCCGAATCGGGCGAAGGCACGCCGTAGTCGCCGTCGCCTCCGGGAAGAGCGATCGTCATCGCGCCGCGGGCGCGCGCATCGTTGAGAGCGGCTTGGATACCCGGATCGCCTTCGGGAGGTCCGAATCCCATGACCATATCGTCGCTACCTATGATCGCGGGGATCCAATCGGCATAAGCAATCGACAGATCGAGGGCCGGAAGCGCGCGTTTACCGACCAAAACCGGGTGCACGAATTCTACCGACACATGTTGCGCGTCGGTTGCATACGCGCCGTTTCCACACGTGATTAAGCGGCCTCCACGCAAAAATCGTTCGGCCATTTCGCGCGCTGCAGCGGCGATTCGCTTGGCCTCTTGGGGGAAAAATGCTTCCGAGACGCGGTTGCGCTTGTGAATTTCCGAGCGCATGAAGTCGACCAGAGCGACCGTGGCGTTCGCGCCGGTCAACATATGCGGGGAAGCGGGTCGCCCACGAGCATATCCACAACGCGCGTTCCCCCGAATCCCGTTTCGGCGATCACCGTCATCTGCGGATGGTCGCGTATTTCGCCGATAAGCGCTGCCTGCTCGCCGCCCGGCATCGCGTGAACCGCGTCCAGTGCGGCACCGGCGTATTCCGCCGAAACGATGGCCAAGAACTGCCCTTCATTGGCGATGTGCAAGGGGTCGAGCCCGAGTATTTCGCAGGCTCCACGGACCTCTTGGCGTAGCGGAATTGCTTCTTCATAAATCAACGCACCCAAGTTCGCATCGCGGACGAGTTCGTTGAGCGCGGTCGCCACGCCGCCACGCGTGGGGTCGCGCATCCAGCGCAGGCCCGGAGCCGCGCAGTCCAATAGTGCGGACACGAACGGCGTAACCGCGCGTGTGTCCGACTGCAGATCCGCTTCAAGCTCGAGGTCACCGCGCGCGAGCAATATGGTGATGCCGTGATCGCCGATCGGACCCGAGAGCAGAATGCGATCGCCGGGACGCACGCTCTTGGGATCGAGCTGGGCACGCGGATCGACCTCGCCGAAGCCAAACGTCGAGATGTACATGCCATCGGCCATGCCGTGTTCAACGACCTTCGTGTCGCCTCCGAAGATCGAAACGCCGGCTTTCCGAGCCGCGGCGGCCATGGCTTCCAATTCCGCGCGTAGCACATCGGACGGTAGACCGGCTTCGAGAATGAACGTGGCCATGAGTCCGATCGGACGCGCTCCCGCAACCGAGAGATCGTTGACCGTGCCGTTGACCGCGAGCTCGCCGATCGAACCGCCGTTGAAACGCAGCGGCCGCACGACGTATCCGTCGGCCGTCGTCGCCACCCGCTTCCCTGCAAAATCGAACACCGCCGAGTCGGAAAGCGGCTCCAGTACCGCATTGCCAAGCAACGGCAAGATGAGCCCTTCGATGAGCCGGCGACTGAGTTTCCCGCCGGCGCCGTGCGCCATTTCGATTTGCGGATCGCTAAACCGCGGTTTTCGCACCGGCGACTCCAGCATGCTCACCGCTTTAAGCGCGGACCGGATCGGCGTGGTGGACGTACCGGTAATAGGCCGCGCAAGCCCCTTCGCTAGAAACCATCAGCGCACCGATGGGATGCTCGGGATTACATTCTTTCCCGAACAGCTTGCACTGCGGGGGTTTAAGAACGCCCTTGAGCACCTCTCCGCACTGCGCCGCCTTGGGATCGGTCACGCGGATGCCAGGAATTTCAAATTGGACTTCGGCATCCCAGTGCGCGTGCGCCGCATTGATCTTCAACGCAGACTGCGTAATGAACCCGAGGCCACGCCATTCGAAAAACGCACGCAACTCCATCACCTGCGCGATTGCGGCTAAAGCGGCCCGGTTTCCCTCCCAGGGAACGATCCGATGGTATTGGTTTTCGACCTTTGCTTCACCCGCGCGAAGCTGACGTACGATCATGAGAATGGACTCTAAAATATCCAGCGGTTCGAAACCGGACACGACGACGGGTTTGCCGTAGACACGCGGAATAAATTCATAAGGCCGGCATCCGCTCACCGTCGACACGTGTCCCGGCCCGACGAAACCGTCGAGACGCATATCCGGCGAATCGAGGATGGCGCGAATCGCGGGGACGATCGTCACGTGGTTGCAGAACACGGAAAAGTTCCGAATGCCCAGGGCCTCCGCGCGAAGAATCGTCAACGCGGTCGACGGCGCCGTGGTTTCGAATCCGATTGCAAAGAAACAGACATGTTTTTTGGGATTGTTTTGCGCGAGGCGAAGCGCGTCGAGCGGAGAGTACACCATGCGGATATCGGCGCCGCGAGCCTTCAATTCCAGCGGCGTCCCACGCGTCCCCGGCACGCGCATCATGTCGCCGAAGCAGGTCAAAATAACGTCGTCGTGCGACGCAATCGACAGGCCGTCGTCGACGCGGCCCATTGGTAAGACGCAAACCGGACACCCGGGCCCGTGCACCAGCTCGATATTCGCTGGCAGAACGTCCTGCAGGCCATGCCGATAAATCGCATGCGTGTGGCCGCCGCACACTTCCATAATTCGGTAATGGTGCGAGGGATCGACGGTTCGCGCAAGTTCGCGCGCGACGTTTTGAATGAGCGTCGGATCGCGAAACTCGTCGACGTATTTCACGGGACGGCCTCGCGCATGGGCGGCGGATGCTCGCCGAACGCATAGCCGCGGACTTCCTCGATGGCCAATTCGTTCTCGCCCATGGCTTCGAGCATGCGCAGCTGGTCGCGCGCACCTTCTTCACTGATTTTGCTAAGCGCGAAACCCACGTGGATGAGGACCCAGTCGCCCACCCCAACCTCGTTGTCCTCGAGCAATCCCACGTTAATGTTGCGCTTTACGCCGCCGACATCGACTTTTGCCAAAAGCGGTTGCTCTTCGGAAAATCCGACGACTTGACCGGGAATTGCCAGACACACGCTAGGTGCTGCCGTTTCTTCCGCCGGCGCCGACGAAGGTTTTTAGTTTATCGAGTTGGTCCGCCACGAGCGGCTTGTCGCCCGACATCTCTGCAATATTGTTGTAACGATCGATGTCCTTTTGCAATATGGTTTTCATGAGGTATGCGAGTCCGACGGCGCTAGCGGCGACGAGTAAACCACGGTTCAATTTCATACATGCTCTCCGACCGGCGCGAGGGCGCCTGAAAAATGCTTGGCTAAGACTTCGCGAACCACGGGCAGACTATTCCCTACCGCCTGCTCGACTGCTTCTGAGAGGCCCATCTCCTCGCGGGGCTTCGTGACCTCACACCCGATTAAGATGACCCGCGGTCGCGTGCCGTCGAGCGTCCGCATAAACGCAAACACGTTTTGCAGATCCATGCTGTGCGCGTCGGGCGTGCCCCCCGGCGCCTCGAGGTCGGGCTCGATCACATACAACGTTCCGGGTTCGCCGCCGCGCGAAACCGCGTCGATGAGTATCGCGCCCGCGTACCCGGACATGAGTTCGAATGCCAGATGGGTGCCGCGAATTCCGTAATCCTCTACGCGGACGCGTGCCTCAAACGGCTCAGAGGCCAAACGGCGAGCGACTTCGCAGCCATACCCGTCGTCGCCAAAGAAAATATTTCCAACGCCCGCAATAAGCACGCGCTCCTTCACGAAGTGACCCCAATCGGCTCGATCTCCTCGGGATAAAAGAAGAGCGAGCGCCCATACCAATCGTGCATATCGCTTGCGGGATCGTCGTCCACCGAAACGGCGACGTAGCGCTGCCGTTCGAAATCCTCGTAGACTCCCTTCACATGTGCCGTCTTGCCCTTCAGAAACGTATCCCAGACGTCGGCGCGACGCGACGGCTGCAGCCGAACCTTCGAGCCTTTCGCAATGCGAACACCGTCCACGACGAGGAACGCAACGCCGGGTTGCGTGTCTTCGGTTTCGAAAGCCGGCCCTTCGTCAAACTTCACCGTGCCGTGCAACTGCGCGAAGTGTTCCGAGGACATGGACTGCGCGCGATCGATAAGCGTCCGCGCCCGCGGGTCCGTCGCGCGGGCCTCTCGCTTCTCTTCGTCGCTTAGCGAAAGGATGCTCAAGTTCAGAAGCTCGTCCACCTCGGTTCCGTCGAACTTATCGCCCTCGCTCTGCGGAGCATTCGCCGGAAAGTCGTAGAGAATGATCGGCGACGAAAGCACCATCGGGGCATAGCGCGAATCCCGGCCCGTTTCGCCGACGAGCACGGGCCACGTCTGTTCGTTCGTACAGAGCTTCGCAGCCGCTGTGGCTGGCTCCGGAATATCCATCATGGAAACAAAGGACGCGCGCCCCGTGCTCGCAAGCAGCGTGTGGCACGACAACAGCGCGCTTCGCAATGCCGTCGCACGATCCGCGTTTCTGCCCGGCTCCGAATCGTTTTCGATTCGCACCCGCAGACGTTGCATCGCGCCTTGCGCCAACGTCGCGAACCGGATGCGCCCGCGGAGAGCAAGGGTCTCGCGAATAATGCGGCCACGAAGCGCGCCGTGCTCGTCGAGCAACTCCTCGGTAAGGCTCGTCGGCTCGAAGGCAAACGGCTCTTCGCGCTCTCCGTCCGCGAATCGGAAAGTCGCCGAGACTTCGCGCTCCACGGCCTCCTCCCACGAAATGTATGGCGTTCCATCGATCTCCAAGCGGTCAACGGTTTGGAATATCCCACCGGAAGACGCCTGAACGACGCGCGTCTGAACTTGTAAAAAGCGTACCAGGACGTCCACCGAATCGGCGGCCTCTGCGCCGTCCACAAGCACGTCGGTTTGCATGTGCGCGTGTTCCCCGCTACCGCCGGCGGCGAACGTCGCGGGCATCACGACGCCGAACTGCCAACGCTGCTGGTTTTTGCGTGCGGAGGCCGTGTACGGGTAGAGGAGGTACCCTTCGTAGAGGACGGTGTCGGCAATGGCCTTCGCAGCCGAAAACCGGTTCACACGCGTTCCTTTGCGCCGACAAGAAGTTTTTCTAGGGCCGCTTCCCACGAGAGCAGCGCGTGTTGTGATTTAAACCGGTACAGCTCGTCGAAGGTGTCTTTGCCGATTCGGATCCAGGCTTGATTTGGGAAAAAATGATCCATGGCCTCGCGCCATATGCCCGCGCGCATCGCGTACATACATTCGAGGTGCCACGGGACCATCTCCGCGGAAAATCCCGTGTCGCCCCGCGCGAACAGCATGCCGCTGAAGAGCAGCAGCAGCGGAACCTCGCCGTCATCGAGCGCGTCAAAATATTTGCTCGACGCGACGTCGAAGTCGTAGGTAGCCGGGATCGGTATATCCACTTCGGTCGAATCGGTAAAGGGTGGAACCATAATCGAAGCGTGCGTCCAGTGCACGGCCCGCAGCGTTTCCCCCCAGCGCGACGGTTCGCCGAAAATCTCGACGAGTTTTCGCTCTTGCTCCGCAGTATATTGGCGCTTGCGGGGGTCTATTTGCACTTGGATGCGCAGGGCAATCGTGTCGATGCGACGGCCGCTGTCTTCAAACAGACGTAAGCGCAAATTGATGAGTGGCGAGGCGGCGTAGCGCTCGACGCCCGCGCCGATGATTTCGGCGCGCAGTTCGCTCACGTTCGCGTCACTCCCGTGGGGGCGCCGTCCGAGCGGGTCCGCAAATCCGCGAAGAAACCGTCGATTCGTTCGCGCGCTTCTTCACCGCCGTCAAACCCTTTCCACGACAGCCGGATAAGTCCGATCAGCTGGTAACACGCGTCGATGGGAACGATAAAGTACTCCTGCGGGTTTTCGCGCTGTCGGCGGACCAGGAGCGCTTCGACGTCGGGCTCCATGCCGGACAATTGAGGCTCGAGTGCGAGCACGTTATTCCACATGTCGAGTGACAAGAGCGATTCCATCGCGCCCGCGGGGCCCGGGTAAAAGGCCATCATCTTCGATTCTGCGCTATTGTAAAAGAAAAACGCCAGGCCGATGGGAATTTGCAACTGGTCCCAGGTTGCATCCGAAAGCGTGAGATCTTTCAAATGCACGTAACGCTCGGGGACGACCTTGTAGCGTCCCTTCGCCGCTCCCGAAGGCGCAAACACCAGATAACACGGACGACACGCGCACATCAAACGCCGATCCGTGAGATCCACGAGATGCGGATGCGCTTCGCCGATGGGTCTCGCACAGTAATCGCAGCGTTCTTCGGGAGCTTCAGGCGGGGATTCGTTGCGCAGGATCCGCGCGATGATATCCATGCGTCAGCTCGTAACCGGAATCGCCAATTGGACTTTCGCGCCATCCGCGGTGACCGGGAACGTTTCCAGCCTTTGGCCGGGGCCGCCGGAAAGGTCGTAGGTGCTGCCGCAGCCGCCGCAGGTCAGGACCGGCCACGCGATCGTGGCGGCGCCGAGGCCGCGGAAACATTGCGGACATTGGTTGCGAAAAGCATAGACCGAATCGTCGTTCCGCATGATCAGCGCGGGTGTTCCGTTCACGTCAAGGTGAACGCGTTCTGCGCCATCGTGCGAGGGGAAAGGAACCCAGTCGCTCATCAGACGGAGCGTGGTTTCCGCCTCGCGAACGCCCTGCGCTTTAACGGCCGTAATTTCAGGAGCCGCTTCCAGAATCGCATGTTCGATTGCGGTCCGCACCGTTTCCGCGCTGGACGGGCACCCGTTGCAACTGCCTTCCATGCGAAGATACACGACCCCGTCGCGAATCTCGGTGATTTGCACCCCGCCCTCATGCGACTTCAGATATGGCCGAACCGCTTCGAGCGCGCTATGCACGCGTTCTTCCAGGCTGAGGGGATGCAGGTCGTGCAGCAGCATCAGCCCCGATACCAGCTTGTCCGCCGCGAGGCGATCGAAGATCTCCGTCGAGCGTTCGCCCGCAGCATCGTGAACGATCTCCAAAATACGGGAAAGCCCGGTGCCGTACAGCTCGACGATGGTTCGCACCAGTTCTTCGCCTTTGGCCCGGGCCGTCACGGGGTTCGCACCCTTGATCCCGTCGAGGATCGCTTCGACGCGATCCCCCATGTCGCGGAGGGTATCCGTCATCGCATTCGGTTAACCAAAGGGACTCATCGGCGAGTGGATCTGCTCGAGCGTTTTTCCGTTACCAAGATACATGTGCACGCCGCACGGCAGGCACGGATCGAAACTGCGAACCGTGCGCATGATGTCGATGCCTTTGAAGTTTTCGGGTCCGTTTTCTTCAAAGATCGGGCAATCTTGGACCGCGTCCTCATAGGGCCCAGGCGTTCCGTAGATGTCGCGCGGATTCGCATTCCAAGGCGTGGGCGGCCAAGGATGATAATTCGCGATCTTTCCATCCTCGATGACGACGTGGTGCGAGAGCACGCCACGAACGGCTTCCGTGAATCCAACGCCGATCGCGTCCTTGGGAACCGTAAAGCGCTCCCACGTCTTGGTGTTACCGCCGCGAATTTCCGCGAGCGCCTTGTCCATGAAGTGCAGCGCCGCAGCTGCGGCGTACGCCTGAAAGTACGAGCGAGCCCGATCACGTTCGATGGTGTTGCTCCACTTCGGGATTTTCCATTCGAACGTTTTGGCGGGCTTGAGCATGGTTTTCGGCAAGTTAATGACCACGCTGCTGCCGGTGGCCTTGATGTAGCCGATGTCGACTAACCCGGAGAGCGCCGTCGACCATAGGCGTGCCAGCGGGCCGCCGCCGGTATCGAGCGCGAGATGATCCTTACCGTCAAACCAGCGCGGCGACATCACCCAGCTGTATTTGTCGTCGAAGTTGCGTTTCTTCGGCGTCGGTTTGGTGTGCATGTTCCACGGGTGCCGCCGGTCGATCGGATTCCCAAGCGGATCCTTATGGACGAACATGCGCTCGCCTTCCCAATCGTCGTAAAACGAGCTTCCCAACAGAATGCGCATGCCCAAATTGATTTGCACGAGGTCGTTCGTCACGAGCTTCCCGTCCACCACAATGCCGGGCGTGACGAACATGCTGCGTCCCCACTTCGTCATATCCTTGTATTCGAAGTTGCAGACGTCCGGATCGTTGAACGCGCCCCAGCAGCCGAGCAGGACGCGGCGCTCGCCTACGTGCTCGTAGCCCGGTAATGCATCGTAGAAAAAGTCGAAGAGATCGTCGTGCAACGGTATGCAACGTTTCATGTACTCGACGTAGCGCATTAAACGCGTGTAGTAATCGGTAAAAATCTGAATGGAAGCGGTCGTTCCGACGCCGCCCGGATACAATGTCGACGGGTGAACGTGGCGGCCTTCCATCAGGCAGAACATTTCGCGTGTGTACCGGCTAATCTGCAACGCTTCGCGATAGAAATCGCCGGTGAACGGATTGAGCGCCAGCATGATGTCGCCGATGGTGCGATATCCATGATCTTCCGCATGGGGTGCCGGGGTGTTCTTCGCTTTTTCCCACACGCTGGGGTTCGTTTCGCGAACCATCTTCTCGCAGAAATCGACGCCGACGAGATTTTCTTGGAAGATATTGTGATCGAACATGTACTCGGCAGCCTCGCCGAGATTGATGATCCACTCGCCGAGATGCGGCGGTTTAACTTTAAAGGCCATGTTTTGCGCGTACACCGCGCACGTGCAATGATTGTCGCCGCAAATGCCGCAGATGCGGCTCGTAATAAAGTGGGCGTCGCGCGGGTCCTTGCCCTTCATGAAGATACTGTAACCGCGGAAAATCGACGACGTGCTGTGGCACTCCGCGACTTTTCGCGCCGCGAAATCGATCTTCGTGTAAATGCCGAGGCTCCCCACGATGCGCGTGATCGGATCCCAAGACATCTCGACGAGGCGCGAGCCACCAGGCTCCGACGTCGATCCGGGCAGGTCCTTAATAGCCATTCGATTCCCCCCCAATCAGCCCGCAGGCGATCGGCTAGCGCGCTTTATAGGTAGGCTTGTATCCCGTTGTAAGTTCCTTGCCGCGATGCCGCCACTTCGGTTCTTTTTCGAGCTTCGCATGCGTGTAATTGCGCAACGACCGCAAAATTTTTCCGTACGCGGACGCCGCCGTGGTGGAGAGCAACGCTCCAGGCGGTTCGTCCATGAAAGGCATGAACTTATCGGGGAATCCGGGCATCGTACAGCCGATGCAGATTCCGCCGACGTTGGGACAACCGCCCACGCCGTTGATCCAACCGCGCTTGGGCACATTGCACTTGACGACCGGCCCCCAGCAGCCCAACTTGACCAAACACTTTCGGGAACCGTACTCTTTGGCGAAATCGCCTTCTTCGTAGTAGCCGCCGCGATCGCACCCTTCGTGCACGGTCGCACTGAAGAGCCACTTGGGACGCAGCGACTCGTCTAAGGGAATCATGGGCGCCTGACCGGCGGCCTGCCATAACAGATAAAGAATGGTTTCGGAGAGGTTATCCGGCTGAATCGGGCAGCCCGGCACGCACACGATCGGGATTCCCGCCTTCGACTTCCAGTCCCAGCCCAAATAGTCCGGAACGCCCATCGCGCCCGTCGGATTCCCCGCCATCGCGTGAATGCCGCCGTAGGTGGCGCACGTTCCGACCGCGAGTATGATCGTCGCGTGCGGTGCGAGCCGGTCGATCCATTCACTCGTGGTCATGGGTTGGTTGGTTTCCGGATTGTTACCGAATCCGGACCAGTAGCCCTCGGACTTAATTGACTCGTTGGGTATCGATCCTTCGATAACCAGCACGAACGGCTCGAGTTTGCCTTCAGCCGCGTCGAAGTAGGCTTTGAGGTACTCCGCGCCACCCAAACTAAAATCGATCAACGGCCACCAGATGCGCACTTTCGGCATTCCTGGAAGCGCGGAGAGCGCAATTTCTTCGATCGATGGCTGCGTGGCGGCGGTCAGCGCGACGGAATCCCCGTCGCAGCTTAATCCCGCGTTGATCCAGAGAATGTTTACCGTGGCTTCGCTTGGTGCGGCAGTGGCCATTGAGACCTCCAACGACAAAAATCTTGCGATTTCCCCTTCGCAGATTTGCATGGTACCATTGTCGGTAACAAAAAACAACGGAGGCTGCGTGCACGAGGTTTCGATTGCAATGAGCCTGGTCGAATCCGTTTGCGAACGTGCGGAGGCCGAGGGTGCTGATAAAATTAATATGGTTCACGTTCGCATCGGCGCCATGGCCGGCGTCGTTCGCGATTCCTTGCTCTTCGCGTGGGACTTAGCCACGGAGGGCACTCCCGCTGCCGGGGCCAAGCTCGAGATCGAACATGTCTCGCTGGAAGTCTTCTGCACGGCGTGCGACGCAACACGAGTCATCGAAGGGCCGGCGATTCTCGAATGCCCGCGTTGCGGAGCCCTGACCCCGACCATCGTGCGGGGACGCGAATTGCAACTCATATCCATGGAGGTTTCCGATGCCGTTACGACTGGTTGACGTTCAGCAATCGATCCTGCGAAAGAACGTCACCCTAGCCGAGGACTGGCGGCGTACCTTTGCCCAGTCGGGAACCTTCGTCGTGAATTTGCTCTCGAGCCCGGGTTCGGGAAAAACGACCTTGCTCGAAATGACCTTGCGGCGAATGCAGCCCGGTCACCGCGTCGCTGCGTTGGTCGGAGATCAAGCCACCGACAACAACGCCGCTCGACTCGCTCGCAGTGGGGCGCCGGTTCGCCAAATCTCGACGGGCGCCGAATGCCGCCTCGACGCGCAAATGGTCGGGGTCGCCATGCAAGGTTGGGATCCGGCCGACTTCGATTTGCTTGCCATCGAAAACGTCGGCAACTTGATCTGTCCAGCAGAATACGACCTGGGCGAAGATCTGCGCGTCGTCTTGTTTTCGGTCACCGAGGGCGAAGACAAGCCGCTCAAATATCCCCTGGCGTTTAATACGGCCCATCTCGCGCTGCTCACGAAAATGGATTTGGCAGATGCGACGGGGTTCGATCGGGCCAAAGCGCTCGACTCCATACAGCGGGTGCATCCGGGGCTACCCGTGCTCGAGCTGTCCGCTAAGACGGACAAAGGAATCGAGCGATGGCTCGATTTCTTGCGCGCACGCATCGAGAGAAAACGCGCCGCACTCGCGCCGGCATAGTGGCGAACCTTTGCCTGACACACGGCGAGGCATCGACGGTGTTTCTTTATATGCTAGGCGGCTTTGGGGGGCGCGCTTCGATAACACCCAAACCACCGCGAGCGCAACCAAGGCCAGGGCGTTGGATATCCCCGTAATTCGATCGTTGACGGCCATGGACCCCTTCGACGCACCGCCGAAAACGTT
>JALYVW010000129.1:1568-3780 GCA_030853005.1 Vulcanimicrobiota bacterium | reverse complement strand
CTCGTCCTTGCGTACACACTCTCCCGTAAGCAGAATCAAGTCCATCCCTAATTCCCTAAACAACGCACCCATTGATGAGTTCGTGCAGAAATTGGAACAGCACGGGAATGGCTGGACACCTTCTTGGCAAGTGGACTCCTCGAAGCCAAACCACGACTGGCTCACTTATGTCTTGACATACGCTGGTCGATTTTTCTCGGAGGCAGCCGTTAAATACCCGGTTACGCGGTCACTACTGGATTCTGATGAAGTACGCGTGGCTGGGTTCTCCCTGCTTAAGCCGTTAAGCGTCATTGCGCCGCATCGCCATGAAGAGCTCGGCGGGGGAATCCTTACTCAGCACTTCGGAATTGATTTATCCCCTCGGACGAACTTCATAAACGTGCAGGGAGTATTCCAAGAGGAGCGCCTCGGGGAGTCAATAGTATTTGACGGCTCCTTCGAGCATTTTGCTTTCAACGCAAGTCTTACAAACCGTGTCTTGCTTTACATTGAATTCGACTCGTTGAAAGCCTGCGTGTGATGTCGAAGGCCAGCGTCAAACGAAAACAAGGCCCACCTGCGGGGGAAGCCGCCGAGCTTAGTACGGGCTGTAGCGCCAGTGGTTGGTTTTACGCCCGGTGGAAGGCGCTTGAACCGCTGGAGTCCAATTATAGCCGCACTTCTGCGTAATTGCGTGATCCCCGCATTTGTCTAAAGATTGCAATCGCGACATGTTGATCAAGTTCTACGCGGCTTAATCTGAGGCGAGGCCAAAGGCTGTCCAGATCCGCCCTTAAAGTTCTAATCGTGTCCTTGGTGTAAAGGCTGCAGGATTACGCGGGTATCTAACGGCCTTCGACGCACCTATTCGGAAATGGGGTCATGATTTTGTTTCGCTAGACGCGCATGTGTTTGAGCGAGCTGACGGATGAACTCAATGGCGACCTCATAAACGCTAGGCGTTTCTACGTCGAAACGGCGTGAAACGGGCGACATTGGATCATACACGAGTTCGGGGATCTCGGCTCCCTGATCACCTAGATAATTCGCGGCGGCGCGATAGAACTCATCGTCGCTCCAATCTTGATGCCTCCGTAGCCTATCGTAAAGCGTCCGCCACTGCGATGCCATTCCTGTGTCCCCATCATGTCCCGCGACAAGGTCGTAGCCCGCTGCGAGCGCGGCGGACCATCCGAGCAGTGCCTTGCTCTGAATTTGGCCAACACTACGAACGGGGAAATGGCCGAGCGCCACGCCGGGCAGTGGTGCCTTTGGTAACGGCGTGCCTTTCGGTAATTGGACGTCGTGGCTGCCAGGAATCAGCATCGCCCCGGGCGTGTTTGCGAAGGAGCGCGAAAGCAATACTTTGTAGAATTGACTGCTTTCCCGCCTGAGGCGATAGCGGATGCGCGCGAGGACGCGCGGCTCGCTTCGATCTTCTTCTTGGACCGGGACGTAAGTGATCCACGGAACCGTCGCGTGAGACGACGGCGCAAGCGTTTTAAAGGCGGTCTCGAGAGCGTCGCGAGACTCGACGCGCACGAACTCGTCCGCATCCAGCGGCAACACATAGTCGGCCGTGGTGCGCGCAAATATTTCGCGCGCGTAGGCGGTAATCAAGTCGACCCGCGCTTCCACGTAATCATCCTCCATAATCGTCAGCGGCAAACCTTCGTCTTGGAGGGCTAGCAAAATCGTGTGGGTGGAATCGGGCGAGACATTGTCGACTACGAACAACTCATCAACGTACTGCAGGGTATGCCGTACGAATTCTTCAATGATGTCTCCGTCAATCTTGACGCGCGTCAGCGCAACCAGGTTCAAAATACCGCTCTCTCCTTACGGTCGACCAATGACACAGCCCTTGGTCGCTCTCCTTCTATGTGTCAGTGTGTAGATAGCGCTTGGCATTGCATCGCCCAGCCGGGCGGGTTCAGAAGCGACATCGTTTGACTCTTGGACGGACGATTCGGCGGCGTTACCACCACTTCAGTCGTTGTGAAGTTTCTTACATCACTAGAGCAGGCGGAAACGGTAGACATTAATCCAGCGAAGACGCACAAAACCAAGAACTTAGGTCTAGGCACGCACGTTTTGTTCCAAACCCGTAAGCGAGGCCCCTGTGAGCAAACCGTGATTGCCTCGATTCGGAGGGTGGACATCGTGACCTGAGGAGGCCATTTACGCAGCGGCCAATTGTGAGGTTTGGGTAGTTTTGAACGTCTCTGCA
>JALYVW010000129.1:0-1558 GCA_030853005.1 Vulcanimicrobiota bacterium | reverse complement strand
ATGCGGCCTCTAGCCGTCTAAAACGATCGGAATCCATTGTATATCGAGGTTTCCCATCCAAGGCCCCGACGTCATGAGAGAGATCGACCGTGCAAGTCGCTGGGTGAGACTCATTTGCATAAAATTGCCTACGTCGCGCCATTGACCTGAGGAGGCCATTTACGCAGCGGCCAATTGTGAGGTTTGGGTAGTTTTGAACGTCTCTGCAAACTCCCTTGGAGTTCGATAGTCAAGCGCCGAGTGCGGTCGGACGGCGTTGTAATCATGCCGCCATTCGACCGCCGAACGGCGCGCCTCAAAGATCGATAGGAAACTGTGCGCGTTTAGCAGCTCGTCCCGGATTCTGCCGTTGAGCGATTCGATCTGCGCGTTTTGCGTCGGTTTTCCAGGCTCGATGAAATGCAAAATCACCGAACGTTCCGCGCTCCACCGCAGCATGGCAAGACTTGTAAACTCCGATCCATTGTCAAAACGGGCCGTCATCGGAAGGCCACGTTCAAAAGCGATGTCTTCAAATACCCGGATGACGTCGTGGCTCCCGAACGAAAAGCCGACCTCAATGGCCAGGCATTCCCGCGTGAAATCATCGACCACGTTCATCGTCCGAATCGTTCGTCCGTTAGCAAGTCGATCGTGCATGAAGTCCACGGACCAACGCTCATTCGGCCGTGTCACTCCCGGGACCGCATTCCCACGCACATAGCGGACTTTGCGTTTCTTGCGAGGCCGTACTTGCAGGCCCAACTGGCGATAGATACGCCGGAAGCGATACTCGCGGACCTCGTGCTGCTCGCGCTGTAGCATGACCAGCAAGCGCCGCCATCCGAATCGCGGCCGCTCTTGCGCGAGTTCATTCGTGCGCGTCGCGATGGGTTCGTCGTTTTTTAGTTTCGCGGAATAGTACAGCGTGCGGCGCGGCTGGCCGACGATTGCGCATGCCCGAAGTTGCGAAACACCGAACTCTTGCAAGGCTCTCACCGCGTCTTTTCGCTGTGAGAGCCCCAGCCGTTTTTTGAGATTAACTCTCGAACGGCATCCACTTCCATCGTCAAACGGGCGATGATCCGGTCTTTTCGCCGGCTTTCGTCCTCGAGTTGCTTGAGTCGAGCGAGATCACTCGTTTCCAGCCCCGCGTATTTATCTCGCCAAAGTCGAATGGTGTTTGCGTGGATCCCGTGCCGGCGACCCAGCTCCGTTGCCGTGGTGCCGGCGTCCAGCTCCTTGAGCACCGCGACGATTTGAGCCTCGCTAAAGCGACCTTTTTTCACGTGAGTCTCCTTGGCCAAAAATGGCCAGAACTCACAATTTCAACCTGAGCCGTTTTGCCTCCTCAGGTCAATCGTAGCAATTCAAATCCATCGATTCGACAATAGATTGAGAATGTGCCCGGAGAAGGCTGCGACGAAGGTGCAAACCTGAGTGGACGCTGGTCCCACAGGCGAACTGACCGGCGAACATCACACTACCCGTTGGACTAACGATGGAGGCAAGCCCAGGGCTTCTCAATAATCAACTTCCGCCTAACGTTGCGGCATAACTTGTGGGCTCAGGTCAGTCC
>JALYVW010000128.1 GCA_030853005.1 Vulcanimicrobiota bacterium | reverse complement strand
TATCGAAGAGCTGTCGGTTCTATCCGAGACAAGTGAAAGGCAACTGCGCCGGTATTTGCACCGCGACAATCCGTCTCGAATTCGAATTACTGGGGGCGAAAACCCACAGTTTGACAAGGCCGTGCGCATGAGCAAGGCTCTCCGTAAACACTCCGGGTTCGCTCATCCGCTCAACCTGTTCGCTTTCATCGGAGAATTCAAGCCGCATGCATGGGGAGCGATTGGAAAGATGTGCGCACCCGGGCCATCAAAAGCGATACTAAAGTACTGGCCGGCGATCCAATGGATTATATATCCCAAACCGGCTCTAAGAGATAATGCGCTCGAAATACTGCGAAGCGCCGACTTCAACGAATGTTTTGACGAGGCGTGGGTCGCCTGGACCAAATCCGAGACGTCGGAAGGTTTCCCTGACGAGCTAAGGATCGGAGTAGAGCACGCGATAAGCTGTAAAGAGGTCCGCTACTGGGGCTTGGCAGATGACGGGATTCGCAGATGGGCAGACCATGTTGCGGAAAATCCACAACATTACGGACGCGGAATGAGGTTCTTGGATCACAAGGTCCAAGGTATCCGTGACGACTTCGTTCGTCAGTTGGAAAGTGTTGCGAGCGAAAGCTCGCTACATCTCGCGGGTGTCCGAAATTTTGTGGAGCATGCGGTTTTACTTAGCGATGAAGAGCGAGAAGAACTAACACCTCGCGCAACGCTGCTGTTAGGTTCAAATGACGATTGGAAGGAGGGGATTGAATGGCTCGAGTGATCGTTTTATTCGCGGACCCGATTCTAGCCTCGCAAGAAAGTTTCCAATTTTGACGCTACGGCGCGCTGAGCGCCGGCCTGCAGGTGGCCGTACGTGTCGCTCGTTTGGCTGATCTCGGCGTGGCCCATGCGCTCTTTGGCGACCTCCAGCGGCACATCGAGGTGTGACATCAAGGCGTTAGCTGTGTGGCGCATGCCGTACATTGTGATCGGCACAAAATTGTAGTGCCGCTTCCGCCTACGAGCATCAGCGACTAGCTCTTCAGCGGCGCTCTTCATCAGCGAAGCCCACTGCCTTCGATTAAACGTGCTCCGCCGGATCGGCTTCCCAGTCGTCGTTGTAAACACGTATGGGCTTGCACTGTTCCCGGCGGATAACTGCGCCTTTAAGTAGGCACGCAACGCATCGATCGTGATTTTCGGCAGGTCAAGGCGACGACGACGATACTCCGTCTTCGGCTCTTCAAGGTAGATCTTTCCCCCAACTTCAACGAGGTTGTGCTCGACAATCAGGTAGCCGGCCTTGAGGTCGAGCGAACGCTTTTGTAGCCCGAACAGCTCGGCTGGTCCCATCGAGGTCGTGAGCGAGAGTAGAATCAACGCATAAAACGGATGGCCTCGTGCTGCCTTCGTGCCGAGAAAGGCCAGGGTCTCATCCGGCGTCCAGGCTCGAATCTGCGGCTTAGTCGCCTTCGGCTTCTTGATTCCGGCGACCGGGTTCACTGTGACATGATCCTCGAGGATGGCGACCTGGAATACCCGACGCAGCAGCGCGTGAACTGCGCGGCGTGTCGGCGTGCCGACATCGAGCCCTCGGAGGAAGGTAAAGACTTCAGCACGTGGGATCGCAGTGAGCAGCTTGCGGGCAATCCGCGACCCCTTGACATGGTTCTCATAGAGATTGTTGTACCAGTAGCGCGTCGACGTACGCAGATCGTCGCCGCTTTCCACGTACTTCTCGATCGCTTGGGCTAGCGTCGAGACAGCGCGCTTCCCCTTCGGCCCCGCATTGGCGAACGCGTCCATGCGCTTTGCTAGCGCGTCTCGCGTTCCGGCTGAATCGTCACCGGTCGCGCCGTAGAACTTCTGGCGTTGCGGCTTTCCGTCGTGCGAATAACCGACGCGTAAAGCGCCTTCCCATCGACGGAACTTCTCGCTCCAGTAGATCGAGCCCGCACCCCAGGGTCGCTGCAATTTTCGCGCCATTCTAGAAGATTCGTTCGCCGGCGCACTTTGCCCTACAATTTGCCCTACACGTGCCCTAGGAAAAGAACAGAACCCCGTAAAACGCTTGTTTTACGGGGTGTTCATGGTCGGGCTGACAGGATTTGAACCTGCGACCCCTTGACCCCCAGTCAAGTGCGCTACCAAGCTGCGCCACAGCCCGTGGTTACCGCCGGGCTGCGGGATTGGCGACCATTACGAGCCATTCCCCTTCGGCGTCCCTCGTTTGGCCGACGGTGCGCCAGCCCGTGCTTTCGTACACCCGGACGGCGGCGCGATTCCACGGACGCACCTCGAGACGTACTTCCGGAATTCGCTGCCGGGCAAGATGCCCCAGTCCTTCGGTGACCAGCGCACGCGCGACGCCACGCCCTCGCATATTTGGGTGAACGGCCACGTTGAGCAGCTGAGCATCCCCAGCGGTTCTATAGCGCTGGCCGTTCCGAATAAAAAGCACTTTGTTTTGGAGAATACGCGCCATCGATCCGAGCCGCAGATCATATTGGCCGGTTATCGCCTTGAGCGCCCAACGGAGGGCTTCACCCGAGAGCAGTGCGCGGCGCTGTAGGCCCTTTAGGCTACGAACGAAGATCGCATAGCCGATCAGCATTCCATTTTCGCGCGCCGCTAAGAAATTTTCGGGTTCCGTTCGCTGAATGAAACGCCAAACGTCCACAAAAGCAGCAGGACGAGCATTGCCACGAAATCGTGGCGCATGCTCGTCCGCAAAAGCCAGCCGGAAGATCTCTACGGCCCGCACGAGTTCTTCAGGTTCGAGAGGGGAAATTAGCGACCGCGGCCGCCTTTTTTAGCGCTCGACTTCTTCGCGCCGGATTTCTTAGCCCCGGATTTCTTAGCCCCGGATTTCTTCGCCCCGGACTTCTTGGAACTGCCGCGAGCGCCGCTCACGGCTTCCTTGAGGCCCTTGCCGGCAACGAACGCGGGAACCTTACGGGCCGCAATCTTCAGCTTGGCGCCGGTCTTGGGATTGCGTCCCTCGCGAGCCTTGCGATGGCGGACGACAAAACTTCCAAATGGGGTCAGAGCGACTCGATCGCCCTTTTGAAGCGCCGTGCGGATCTCCTCGAAAACCATGTCGACAATTTCGCCGCATTGGCGTCTCGAGAGTTCGTGTTCGGCCGCTACTGAATTGATGATGTCGGCTTTCGTCAAATGAAACTTCTCCTTAGCGGCTCGAAAAGAAAGGTCATGGCCGCCTGGAACAAGGGTATACGCAAACGCGCCGCACGCTCCTTCCCCGAAATGCGAGAAAGCCAGAATCTACGGGGCTTTCCGCTCCACGGGCGACGTCAGCGCCACGGCGGCGCGCAACGCCAGGATGTACGATTGCGACCCAAATCCGACGATGGAACCGGCGCACGCCGGTGCGATGACGCTGGTTCGACGAAACGCCTCGCGCGCGTAGATGTTCGAGAGGTGCACTTCGATCACGGGAATCGAAACGGATGCCACCGCATCGGCAATAGCGTAAGAATAATGCGAGTACGCTCCGGGATTGATAATGACGGCGTCGTATTCGTTGCGCGCCTCATGGATCGAATCGATGATGTCACCTTCACCGTTATGTTGCACCACGTGAGCCTCGACATGTAACTCTCGCGCGCCGTGCATGATCGCCGCATCGATTTCGGGTAGCGACGCCGTTCCATAAACCGACGGTTCTCGTTCGCCAAGTAGATTGAGATTGGGGCCGTGAATGACGAGCACGCGCATGTGCGTCGCTTCGGGAAGGAAAAGGCGGTACCCTCGGAAAGGTGGGCGTTGTCATGAACGATTCGAT
>JALYVW010000054.1 GCA_030853005.1 Vulcanimicrobiota bacterium | reverse complement strand
GTTGTGCGGCAGGCGCCGTGCCCATGGGGTCTGTCCGCCTTCGAATGCGGGGCCTTTTCCGCCGCCCGAACGCACGGTTTGTCCCTTGCCGCCTTCGCCCGCGGTTTTCACCATGCCCGAACCGTGTCCGCGACCCACGCGGGTGCGCTTCGGCCAGCTCCCTTTTGCCGGGCGTAAGGTAGCCAGCGACATCGTACCGCTGCCCGAGGCGAGTGGAACCGAAACGCCAGGAGCCGCTTTGGTTTTTTTAGGAGCGGCGGCTTTGGGAGCGGATTTCTTTCCGGTCTTCGCCGCTGACTTTTTGCGAGGGGACGCCTTCGTGCTGGACTTCGCGCTAGCGCCGCTCGATTTTTTCTTTGCCGTTGCCATGATGCTGCTTTCTGTTTATGCCGCAAAAATTTCCGCGACGCTCTTGCCGCGCAATTTCGCTACTTGTTCGGCCGTCTTGAGCGAACGCAGCCCTTCGATCGTCGCGTACACGACGTTGATGGGATTGTTCGAGCCCAGCGACTTCGTCAGGATGTCGTGCAAACCGGCGAGTTCGAGCACGGCACGCATCGCGCCGCCCGCGATGACGCCGGTACCGGGCGCCGCCGGCTTTAAGAGCACCCGAGCCGCGCCGACCTGCATGGTCACTTGATGCGGGATGGTCTTCTCGACCATCGGCACGGTGACCAGATTCTTGCGCGCTTGCTCTACGGCTTTGCGAATCGCCTCCGGAACTTCGCCGGCTTTGCCGATCGCAAATCCGACCTTGCCCTTGCGATCGCCCACCACGACCAAAGCGCTGAAACTAAAGCGTTTGCCGCCTTTGACGACTTTAGCCACGCGATTGACGCGAACGACCGTCTCCTCAAAGCCCGAATTGTCGCGATCGCGACCGCCGCCTCGGTAATTCATCTAAAACTCCAATCCGGCTTCACGCGCGGCATCGGCCAACGCTTTGATGCGTCCGTGGTAAGGCAGCCCGCCGCGGTCGAATACCACCGTGGTGATGCCGGCTTCTTTCGCTTTTGCAGCGATAATCTCGCCCACTTTCTGAGCGGCAGCCGTGTTGGTTTTCGAAGCCAAGCCGTCGGCAAGGTCTTTTTGCCGCGTTGAAGCCGACACCAGTGTGTGGCCGCGCACGTCGTCGACGACCGTCGCATAAAGATGGTGCAACGTGCGGCGTACGAGCAGGCGTGGCCGCTCGGCACTGCCGGCGAGTTTGCGACGCAAACGCGTGTGGCGTTTTTGACGCGAAATGTCTTTGGAAATGCGCGGCATTATTTCTTGCCTGCCTTTCCGGCTTTGCCGGCCTTTTTGATGATCGTTTCGCCTGCGTAGCGGATGCCCTTACCCTTGTAGGGTTCCGGCGGACGCAGGTTGCGGATCTCGGCCGCGGTTTGGCCGACTTGTTGTTTGTCGATGCCGTCAACGTGAATTTTGTTCGTGCCTTCCACCGAGAGCGCGATGCCTTTGGGTGGCGCGAAGCTGACCGGATGGGAATAGCCCAGCGTTAGGTTAAGTTTCTCGCCCGACTTTGCCGCACGGTAGCCGACGCCCTGAATCTCTAGACTCTTGCGAAAGCCCTTGCTCACGCCTTCGATCATATTGTTGATCAGCGTGCGAGTGAGACCGTGTGCCGAGCGCTCTTCTTTCGCATCGCCCTTGCGTTCGACGACGACGCGCCCGTCCGCCATGCTGACGGTGACGTGTTCGAGAATGCGCTGTTGCAATTCACCCTTGGGCCCCTTCACGTGCACCTCACCGTCGGTGAGGTTGACGTTGACGCCGTTGGGGACCGCGACGGGCAGTTTACCGATGCGACTCATGATTACCAAACATACGCGAGGACTTCTCCCCCGCACCCTTCTTTTTTCGCGCGCTTGCCCGACATGATGCCCCGCGACGTGGACATGATGACGAGACCCAGGCCGCCTAACACACGTGGGATCTCGGTCTTATTCGTGTAAACGCGCAACCCAGGCCGCGAAATGCGGCGCAGATTGGTAATAACTTTTTCTTTCTCGGGGCCGTACTTGAGCGTAATGCGAAGGCGGCCTTGCGGGCCTTCGTTCAAGCGCTCCACGTCCCTGATAAAGCCTTCGTCTTTGAGAATCTGCGCGACCGCCGCCTTCATGCGCGAAGCGGGAATGTCTACGGTCTGGTGATTGGCGGTGTTGGCATTGCGAATGCGCGTCAGCAAATCGGCGATCGGATCGGTGATAACGGCCATTTAGCGTTCTCCTCCTACCACGAAGCCTTGGTGATACCGGGAATAACGCCCTTATGGGCGTTTTCGCGGAAGCAAATCCGGCACATCGCAAATTTACGGTAATAGCCGCGGGGGCGGCCGCAAATACGGCAACGATTATGCCCTCGCACCGAAAATTTCGGCGTGCGCTTGGATTTTTCAATTAATGCGGTTTTGGCCATGCTGACTACTTTCTCGCCTTTTGCAACGGCAAGCCCATTGCCGCCAAGAATTCGGTGGCTTCCTCGTCGGTTCGAGCGCTCGTTACGATGACGATATCCATCCCGCGCGCTTTTTCCACCTTATCGAAATTGATCTCGGGAAACACGAGCTGCTCGCGTAAACCCATGTTATAGTTTCCGCGTCCGTCGAACGATTTGTTCGATAATCCACGGAAGTCGCGAATACGCGGCAGAACGACGTTAAAGAGCTTGTCGAGGAACACGTACATCCGGTCCCCGCGCAAGGTCACCTTCGCGCCAATACTCATACCCTCGCGTAACTTGAAAGCCGCGATGGATTTCTTGGCCTTGGTCACGACGGGTTTTTGACCGCTGATCGCCTGCAGCTCGTTGACCGCGACGTCGAGGACCTTCCCGTTCGTGATAGCGTCGCCCACGCTCATGTTGATGACGACCTTCTGAAGCTTCGGGATCTGGTTCACATTTCGGTAGGTGAATTTATCCTGAAGCTTTTTGCGAACGTCTTTTTCGTATTTTTCTCGTAAACGGCTTGGCACGGCTACGCTCCCTTTGCCGAATCGCGTGCGGGCTCGCCACACTTGGCACATGCGCGCCGAGCGCCCTCGGGACCATGCTCGTGGCGCAAGCGGGTCGGCGCTTTACATTTCTCGCAAACGTATTGAAGCGCCGAAAGTGGAAGCGGCGCTTCCTTTTCGACGATTCCGCCCGTTTGCGCGGAGCCGCCCATATTCTGCGATTGGGAGCCTTGCTTCGTATGGCGCTTCACCACATTCAAGCCTTCGACCAACGCTTGACCGGCGCGCGGAAAAACCGTCTTCACGACGCCGCGCTGGCCCTTTTCTTTTCCTCGGCGAATCATTACGGTGTCGCCCTTAACGATACTCGGCACGATTACAGCACCTCCGGCGCAAGCGAGGCGATCTTCAGAAATCCTCGATCGCGCAGTTCGCGCATTACGGGGCCGAAGACGCGCGTACCGCGCGGATCCAGGTTGTCTTTTTCGCCTTTAATGATGACGCACGCGTTGTCGTCGCACTTGACGACGGACCCATCCGCACGCCGGATCGGCGCGGAGGTCCGCACGACGACCGCCTTTACGACCTGGCCTTTTTTAACGGCCGCACCGGGAATGGCGCTCTTCACCGTCCCGACGATAATGTCGCCGACGTGAGCGTACTTGTGGCGGCTTCCGCCCGACACGTGAATACACAGCAACTCGCGGGCACCGGAATTGTCGGCAACCTTAAGGCGCGTTTCTTGCTGAATCATTTCGCACGCTGCACGATCTCGACCAAGCGCCAACGCTTGTCGCGAGACATGGGCCGACATTCAGTAATGCGAACCGTATCGCCGATATGTGCGTCGTTCTTCTCGTCGTGCGCCTTAAAGCGGGTCGATTTCCGAACGATTTTGCCATAAATCGGATGCGGAACGCGCGTTTCCGAAACGACGACGATGGTCTTGTCCATTTTATCGGACCGGACGACGCCTTGTTTGATGCGGCGCGATGGCCGTTCTTGATTACGCTGCTCCATGTGCCTCAGACATCCGTTTGTAGGAAAGGACGGTTTGTATTTTTGCGTAGTTGCGCCGCATCGCACGAACCTTGCTGAAATCGGTCAGGTGACCGGTCCGCAACGCGAATCGGAGATTAAACAACTCTTCTTTGGTCTCGCGCGCTTTCTGCTGCAACTCGGCGATGGACAGATTGCGGAGATCCTTCAGCTCGTTCTTCTTCATGAAGCGGCCTCCTCGCGCGAGATAATCTTCGTGCCGATCGGCAGCTTCGCAGATGCCAGACGCAGCGCTTGTTTCGCGACATCCGGCTCCACGCCGGAAAGCTCGAAAAGAATGCGTCCCGGTCGAACGACGGCTACCCAGAATTCCGGGTTGCCTTTGCCCGCGCCCATGCGCACTTCCGCCGGTTTCTTCGTAACCGACTTGTCGGGAAACACCTTAATCCACACTTTGCCGCCGCGCTTAATATGGCGCGTCAAAGCAATACGTGCGGCTTCGATTTGACGATTGGTCATCCAGCATGGCTCGAGTGCCTGCAGCCCATATTCGCCGAACGTGAGCGTGCTGCCGCGAATCGCTTTTCCGGTCATGCGGCCGCGATGAACTTTGCGCCATTTTACGCGTTTGGGAGTAAGCATTAGGCTTCACCGCCTGATTCGGACGACGCGGGCGCACCCGGCGCGGCGTCTTGAATGGGAGATTCGGGTTCGACCGGGCGCACCGGCGGTTGTTCCGGAGGCTGCACGGGCTCGGCGGGCGATTGCGCCGGTTGCGGTTGTTCCATCGAAGGCCTCTCCGGCGTCTGTTCCGGTTGCGGCTGTTCCATCGAGGGCGTCTCCGGCAAAACCGCTTCGGCCGGAGGCGTTTCAGCGACGGGTGCGGCGGCCGCCGATTGCTGCGGCTCGGCAGACGAAGGTACGATCTGCTCCGCTTCGGCCGAATCCGAAACCGGCAGCGAGGCCGAATCTTGGGGCTGCGCCGACGCGGGCGGACGGGGGCGTCCCGGACGGGCGCCGCGATCGCGCCGGTCGCGGAATTGGGCGCGCTCGGGACGTTCGCCCGTGCGTTCGCTGCTCCGCGTTTGATCCGGCAGCACTTCGCCGCGGTAAATCCAAACTTTAACGCCGATACGTCCGAACGTCGTAAAGGCCTCGACGTGCGCGTAGTCGATGTCCGCGCGCAACGTGTGCAACGGCACCTTGCCGTCATGATTGCGCTCCGTCCGCGCGATTTCGGCACCGCCGAGGCGGCCCGAGATCTGCACTTTAATCCCACGCGCGCCGGCCTTCATGCTGCGCATGATCGCCTGTTTCATCGCGCGACGGAAAGCGATGCGCTTCTCGAGTTGGTCGACGATGTTCTGGCCGACCAGCCGTGCATCGAGTTCGATGTGCTTGATTTCTTGTACGTTAACTTGCACTTGTTTGCCGGTCAGCGTCTCGAGGTTCTTTCGAATCTCTTCGATGCCCACACCGCGCTTACCGATGATGATGCCGGGCTTGCCGGTATTGATGAGAACGCGCACCTGATTTGTGCGGCGTTCGATCTCGATACGGCTGATCGCGGCCGGACGCATCCAGCGCGTGAAGTACTTGCGAATCTTCACGTCTTCGTGCAACCAGTCTTGATAATGTTTTTTCTCAAACCAACGGCTATCCCACGTACGCGTGATGCCTAGGCGAAGGCCGACCGGATGAATTTTTTGACCCATGATTACTTCGTAGCTCCCGCTGCTGTGGCCGTTTTCTTCGGCGCACGTTTGCGCGCCGGCTTCGCCGTCGTGGTACTGGTTGCGGCGGCGGAGCGGCGCACGACGCGTTTGATCGACACCGATGCGCCGCCGCGAATCTTCCGAATGCGCGTCGGCTTTTCTCCAACCGCGATCGTCACGTGCGACATGCGCTTGCGCTTGAAGTTAGCACGCCCTTGAGCGCGCGGATCGAGGCGCTTGGTGAAACGGCCGCCGGGGCCGCCGTCTACGGTGACTCGCGTCACGTACAGATCGTCTCCGCTCATGTCGTGATTATTTTCCGCGTTAGCGACCGCGCTGCGGAGCAGTTTGGCCATCGGTTCTGCGGCATAAACCACCGCAAACTGCAAGAGGACCAGCGCCTCGTCAACGCGCTTGCCACGAATTGCATCGGCCACCCGACGCAGTTTTCGCGGTCCGACGCGGGCAAATTTCAAATGCGCCACCGCCTCGGTACGCGCTTGTATTTCGGCCATTACTTCACCGCCGCCTTATCGCCGCCGTGACCGCGGAAATTCCGCGTGGGCGAAAACTCGCCGAGTTTGTGGCCGACCATGTTCTCGGTTACGAACACCGGAACGTGCGCTTTGCCGTTGTGTACGCCGATGGTGTGTCCCACCATCGCCGGGACGATCGTAGAGGCACGACTCCACGTCTTGATGACGCGTTTTTCGCGGCTCTCGTTCATCGCGTCCACTTTTTTAAGCAGATGGTCCGCCACGAACGGACCCTTTTTAAGACTACGTCCCATTATTTCTTCCCACGCTTACGCACGATCATTTTCGTAGTACGCTTGTTGCGGCGCGTCTTTTTGCCCATGGTCATCTGCCCCCAAGGCGTCGTAGGCGGACGGCCCGAGGTCGAACGCGCTTCGCCGCCGCCGTGCGGATGGTCGACGGGGTTCATCGCGATGCCTCGGACGCTCGGACGAATACCGCGATGGCGTTGGCGGCCGGCCTTGCCGACGACTTCGTTCTCGTGTTCGATGTTGCCGAGCTGGCCGATCGTTGCGCGGCAGACGATTTGAATGCGACGCACCTCACCCGACGGCATGCGCACTTGGGCGTACTCACCCTCCTTGGCCATCAACTGCGCCGCGCCGCCGGCGCTGCGAACCAACTTGCCACCCTGGCCGGGCCGCAGCTCGATGTTGTGAATGACCGTACCCACGGGAATGTTCTTAATCGGCAGACAGTTGCCGGTCTTTATGTCCGCATTGACGCCGGACTCGATCTTGTCGCCAATCTTTAGGCCAAGCGGCGCAAGGATGTAGCGCTTCTCGCCGTCCTTGTAATGCACGAGCGCGATGCGCGCCGAGCGGTTGGGATCGTACTCCACGGTAGCGATCTTCGCAGGAATATCGTCCTTCGTACGTTTGAAGTCGATAATGCGGTACTGCTTGCGGTATCCGCCGCCTTTATGACGCACGGTGATATGACCGTTGAAATTCCGGCCCGAATGTTTCTTGCGAACTTCGATGAGCGAGCGCTCCGGATCGACCTTCGAGAGTTCGGAGAAGTCCATCGTGGTCATGAATCGTTTGCCGGCGCTAGTCGGTTTATATTTTTTTACAGGCATCTTATTGCTCGAAGTAGTTCACGCCGCCGAGTTCGATCTTCTGACCGGCCCGAAGCGTAACGACGGCTTTTTTAAAATCTTTTTGGCGGCCTTCGGTGCGCGCTCCGCGGCGCGCAAACGTGCGCTTTTTGCCGCCCACGTTCACGGTGTTAACCTTGAGCACGTTGACCTTGAAGATCTCTTCAACGGCATGGCGGATCTGCGTTTTCGTGGCCGACCCATGCACGACGAAGCTATATTGGTGCCCAAGGGCGTTGGCCATGGCCTTTTCCGTGATGCGCGGCGAGATGATGATGTCGCGTACGTCCATTATTTCGCTTCTCCCTCGGCGGGGCCGAGCGATTTTACGAGCTGTTCGTAGGCCGCCGTCGTAAAGACGATCCGCGGGTAGCGCAGCACGTCTTTGACGTCGAGCGCGCCGGCGTGCGTGATGCCCACCTTGCGCAGGTTGCGGCCCACGCGTTCGATCCGCTCGCCCGCAGGTTCGTCGCGGCCGTAGACCACCAGGGTATGCGCGCCGGTCTTCGCAGCCTTCACGCTGCCGAACAACAAGGTCGCGAACTCGGCCGTTTTTTCGATAGCAAAGTCGGCGGCATCCAGAATGGTTACGGAATCGCCGTTGAAACGATCCGAGAGGACGGCGACGAACGCGGCGCGCCGTTCTTTCTTGTTCAGATCGGAAATATAACTGCGCGGCTTGGGACCGAACACCACGCCGCCGTGGCGCCATTGCGGCGACCGAATCGAACCTTGGCGCGCGCGGCCCGTGCCTTTTTGTTTCCAAGGCTTGCGGCCGCCGCCACGAACCTCGTCTCGACGAAGCGTCGAGCCGGTACCGGCTCTCGGGTTGGCCATTTCGCGATACACGGCGCGGAAGATCGTGTGCATCTTATCGGAATGGTCTTGCGCCAGGATCGCCGGCGTTTGTTCGTCGCGAAGTACTTTGCCCTGCAGGTCCATAACGTGCGGCATCTATTTCGCTCCAGCGGAAGCACGCAGCGATTGAACGCTGCGGCTCACCATGACGAGTGCGTTCTTCGCTCCGGGTACCGGGCCGCGTACGAGCAGCAAGTTGCGTTCGGCATCGGTACGCACGATTTCCAAGTTCTGATGCGTGGTGCGATCCACGCCGTAATGGCCGGGGCGCCGTGCGCCTTTGGGAACGCGTCCTGCGTTCGTGTCGCCGTTCGACGCCGGCTGGCGATGGATCATCGAGCCGTGGCTCGCGCCGCCGCCCGAGAAATTGTGGCGCTTGATGCCGCCGGAAAATCCATGACCCTTCGAAATGCCGACCACATCCACGCGGTCGCCCTGTTCGAACTGGGCAACGGTGATGGTTTGGCCAGCTTCCACGCCCTCGATGTCGTCGCGGAATTCCCGTACGTGACGCTTAGCCTCGACGCCCGCCTTCTTATAATGTCCCGTGAGGGCGCGGGTAACCCGAGACTTTTTGACGTCGCCGAAAGCCAGCGCAACGGATTCGTACCCGTGCTGTTCTTTCGTTCTCCGCTCGACCACGGTGCAGGGACCGGCTTCGATCACCGTGACCGGCACGTATCGGCCGTTCTCGGTGAACACGCTGGTCATCCCAACCTTCCGGCCAAGGATGTTCTTCATAAATAACCCTCAGGTACGACAGGTGCAAGGCTCGTGGCCACGGAGCCACGCGTACTGGTTTATTCTTCTGCCGACGCACGGCAAAGCCGCGGCCGGCGGGACCACAACTCAGGAATAGTACCAATCATCGACGAGCGCGTCAAGCGCTTCGCGCAGAGTTCGCCGTTTTAGGTAAAAGCCGAAATTCCGGTGATGGCCTGGCCCAGGATGAGCGTGTGGATTTCGCTTGTCCCCTCGTAGGTGAGGACCGACTCGAGGTTATTGGCGTGCCGGATAACCGGGTACTCGAGCGTGACGCCGTTGGCACCCAAAATCGTGCGGGCCTCCCTCGCGATCGCCAGGGCTTCGCGAACGTTGTTGAGTTTGCCAAAACTGACGTGGGCAGAGTGTGCAGTGCCCGCGTCCTTCATGCGCCCGATGTGCAGGGCGAGCAGGGTGCCCTTGTTGAGCTCGAGGAGCATCCCCACCAATTTTTCTTGTGTGATCTGGAAACTGCCGATCGGCCGGTCGAACTGAATTCGCGTCTTGGCATACTCAAGCGCGGACTCATAGCAGGCCCGCGCGGCACCCATGGCGCCCCAGACGATGCCGAACCGGGCCTCGTTGAGACAAGCGAGGGGCCCGCGCAATCCGCGAACCTCGGGGAACGCCGCCTCCGCGGGGACCCGGCAGTCCCGTAGCACGAGCTCGCTCGTAACCGAGGCGCGTAACGACAATTTGCGCTCGATGGCGTTGGCTGAAAAACCCTCGGTTGCGGCGGGGACGACGAAGCCGCGAATGCCTTCGTCGGTTTGCGCCCAGATGACGGCGACGTCGGCGATCCCGCCGTTGGTGATCCACATCTTCGTTCCGTTCAGAACCCAGTCGCTGCCGTCGCGACGCGCCGACGCGCGCATACCGGCCGGGTTGCTGCCGAAGTCCGGCTCGGTGAGCCCGAAGCAACCCAATGCTTCGCCGCGCGCCATAGGCGGAAGCCACTGCTGTTTTTGTTCCTCGCTGCCCCAGCGATGGATGGCAAACATGGCAAGCGACCCTTGAACCGAGGCGAAGCTGCGAATGCCCGAATCGCCCGCTTCGAGTTCCAGACAGGCGATGCCGTACGCGACCGCGCTTGCCCCCGGACAGCCATATCCATGCAAATGCATCCCGAGCACGCCGAGATCGCCCAGTTCGCGGCCCAGCTCGCGGGGCAGTATGCCCTCCTCGAACCATGCCGCAACGTTGGGAAGAATGCGCTTCTGGACAAACGCGCGGACGGTATCGCGGACGAGCCGCTCTTCGGAATCGAGCAAGGCATCGATACCGAGAAAATCCATGGGGTTCGGTGGCGCTTCGACGTCGCGGCTTACGGTCGACATAGCCGAATACCGCGCCGCTAGCGTTTGAGTACGCGGGCGATTTTATCGAAGAGCGCTTCGATGGAGCGTTCGTTCGCGTCTTCCAATCGCCGCCACAGCAAACGCCCCTCCGTGTCGCTCAGCGTCCCCTCGACCCGATGCTCCACCGTCGTCTTCTTGGCGTCGCCGCTTAAGAAAAAGCCATGGGTTCCGTCGACTCCGTCGTTTTGGATGCGCCAAACGATCCGTTCTTCGTGCTCGACGTCCTCCAGCACGGCGTGAAAGCCATTGTGCCATTCCTCCGTGCGGCCCGGAACGAGGGGCCCCGAAGAGCGCATGAACGGCTGCGACGCGAAGGGCCAAATCACGTCGTTCGAGGTTCCCATGTCGACCAAAAGCTGGAAGATGCGCCGGCGGGTGCCGGAAAACGTTCTTGCGCGCACGTCGTGTAAGGGTAATGGCATGGTCGCACCCTTCGCCGTAAACCGCGGTCCCTCCGCGCAGAAAAACAAAGAAGCCCGCGCGAGCGCGGGCTTCTTTGCGAGATTGGAGCAGAGCCTAAGCCTTGAGCTCGATATCCACGCCGGCGGGAAGATCGAGATGCATCAGGGCGTCCATCGTTTTCGGAGACGCTTGAAGAATGTCGATCAACCGCTTGTGCGTGCGCATTTCAAAATGCTCGCGGGATTTCTTATCCACGTGCGGCGAGCGGTTTACGCAGAACCGATTGATTTCGGTCGGCAAAGGTACCGGTCCGCTCACGAAAGCGCCGGTGCGCTTGGCCGTTTCGACGATCCGCTCCGCCGATTGATCCAGTACCTTGTGATCGTAGGCCTTGAGGCGAATGCGAATCTTTTGCTTAGCCACGATTAATCGGATACGCCCGTGACGACGCCGGCGCCGACGGTGCGGCCACCCTCGCGAATGGCGAACCGAAGTCCCTCTTCGCAGGCGATCGGCGTGATGAGTTCGACGTCCATCGCGACGTTATCGCCGGGCATCACCATTTCCACGCCCTCCGGAAGTTTGATCGTTCCGGTCACGTCCGTCGTGCGGAAGTAAAACTGCGGGCGATAGTTTCCGAAGAACGGCGTGTGACGTCCGCCCTCTTCCTTCGAAAGGACGTACACTTCGGCTTTGAACTTCAAGTGTGGCTTGATCGAGTTGGGCTTGGCGAGCACCTGGCCGCGCTCGATGTCGTTGCGCTCGATGCCGCGCAGCAATACGCCGACGTTATCGCCAGCGATACCGATGTCGAGCAGTTTGCGGAACATTTCGATCCCGGTGACGGTCGTCTTGCGCGTCTTCTCCTGAAGTCCGACGATTTCTACTTCTTCGCCGACCTTCACTTGGCCGCGTTCCACGCGACCGGTTCCAACCGTGCCGCGACCCGTGATCGTGAACACGTCTTCGATGGGCATGAGGAACGGCTTGTCGGTTTCGCGCACGGGGTTCGGAATGTACTCGTCCACGGTGTCCATCAATTTAAAGATGGGGTCCGCATCCGGATTGCCGCGTTTCCCATCGCTTTGCAGCGCTTTGAGCGCCGAACCGCGGATGATGGGCGTGTCGTCACCTGGGAACTCGTAGCTGCTGAGCAGCTCGCGCACTTCCATCTCGACGAGCTCGATGAGCTCCTCGTCGTCGACCATG
>JALYVW010000011.1:13469-30327 GCA_030853005.1 Vulcanimicrobiota bacterium | reverse complement strand
GGACGCGCAGTCCGAGTACGTGAAGAAGCCGCCGTACTTCGAAAAGATGCCCGAATTTCCGGCGCCGCTTGCCGACGTTCGCGGGGCACGCGTGCTCGCAATGCTGGGCGATTCCGTAACCACCGATCATATTTCGCCCGCGGGTTCGATCGCGCGCGTTTCGCCGGCGGCTAAATACCTTACGGAGCATGGCGTGCAACCGGGGGATTTCAACTCTTACGGCGCGCGCCGTGGCAATCACGAAGTGATGGTGCGCGGAACGTTTGCCAACGTGCGGTTGCGTAACGCGCTCGTTCCCGGAATCGAAGGCGGCGTCACGCGCTACTTACCGACGAACGAGCGCATGTCGATTTTCGATGCTGCCATGAAATACAAATCCGATGGGACCCCGCTCGTCATTCTAGCCGGCAAAGAATACGGTTCGGGCAGCTCGCGCGACTGGGCGGCAAAAGGCCCGTATCTGCTCGGCATTAAGGTCGTTCTTGCGGAGTCGTTCGAGCGCATTCATCGCAGTAATCTTATCGGGATGGGCATTCTTCCGCTGCAGTTCGAGTCCGGCGCCGACGCCTCCACCTACGCACTCTGCGGCGAAGAAACGTTCGACATTACCGGGTTGGAAGAAGGCATCGAACCTCGCATGAACGTCACCGTACGCGTAACCGACGCGGCCCGGCAGTCGCTCTCGTTCAAAGCGCTGCTCCGCATCGACACTCCGGACGAAGCCGAATATTATCGCCACGGCGGCATCCTTCAATACGTCCTGCGTAGCCTGCGAGCCCAAGCCGCCGTGAGTCGGTGAGCATGATCGTCCTCACCGAAGGCCGTGACGAACGGTTGCTGCACCGGTTGGAGGCGTTCAGCGACGTCGTGATCGGCTTCAGCTTAGCTCAGCTGGGCTTGAGCCTCGTCATTCCAGCACGCATCGCCATGCTGTGGCATCGGCCGACACCGTTCATCGGCTTCCTCATAACGTTCCAACTGATCTGCGTGTTTTGGTACATGCACAATCGCCTGTTCGCGCACTATTTCGTTCCCACGAGGCTTAACCTAATCCTCAATTTTTTCGCGCTCGGTAGTGTGATTTTGCTGGTCTATTCGGTTCAACTGTACATTCACTTTCCGCATGAGCGAACGGCCGTGGCGTTTTATGCCGCGAGCTTGTCGCTGGCTTTCGGCTTCATCGCGATATTGTTTTCGATTGGCTTGCGTGAACGCCGCGTTTTCCTGGACGCGAAAGAACTGCTTTGGGGACGCAAACGCGTGGCGCGTCTCGGCTGCATTTCAGCTGCTCTTGTCATCTTCGTGCTCGTCGCCTCCTTTTTGAGCGACCCGGCTTCTGAAGTCGTCCTCACGGCCTTCGTAGCGGCAGGTGCCGTGGTGTCGCGGATAATCGTGTCGAGGATGAAAGCCTAAAGGATCGCGCGGCGGATATCGGCTAGAATTCGGACGATGCACACGGCGAAGCGGGCGGCGGACGCGCCGTCGATGACCCGGTGGTCGTAGGAAAGTGAGAGCGGCTGGATGAGGCGCGGAGCGAAAGCTTTGCCGTCCCACACGGGTTTCATCGCCGCCCGGCACGCGCCCAAGATGGCCACTTCGGGCGCGTTGATGATTGGCGTGAAGTACGTGCCGCCGATGCTTCCGAGGCTCGAGATGGTGAACGTACCGCCTTGCATGTCGGAAGAAGCGAGTTTTCCGTCGCGAGCTTTTGCGGCGAGCTCCGCCGTCTCGATCGCGATATCGATGACGCCCTTCTGATCCGCGTCCTTAATGACGGGCACGAGCAAACCATCGGGTGTATCGGCCGCGAAACCAATGTTGTAGTAGTGTTTGAGAACCAGCGCGTCGCCGTCCAACGAGGCGTTGAAATGTGGATACTGCTTGAGCGCAGCGACGGCGGCTTTCACCAAGAACGCCAGCATCGTGACCTTCGTTCTGTCGGCCGCATGCTGGGCATTGAGTTCGCTGCGGAACGCTTCGAGATCGGTAACGTCGGCGTCGTCATTGTGCGTGACGTGGGGAATCATGACCCAGTTGCGATGCAAAGCCGGACCGGAGATCTTTTGAATACGGGTCAGCGCCGTGCGCTCGATTGGGCCGAACTTGGCGAAGTCGACCTTCGGCCACGCCGCTACGGTGAATCCGGATGCAGTACCGGACGAATCGCCGCGCAGCGCTGACTTCACAAAATTTTGCACGTCGTCGCGCGTGACGCGGCCATTGGGTCCCGATCCGCGTAACCGCGCCAGATCCACGCCGAGCTCGCGCGCGAAGCGCCGGATGGAGGGGCTGGCGTGGACTGCCCCATTCGAGGACGCAGGCATCGGTGTGGGAGCGGCCGGCCGCGTTTGCGTTTGCGGTTGCGCTTCCGGTTGCGATTGAGGTTGCGTCGCCGGCTGCGATTGCGGCTGTGCCGGGGGCGGCGCTGCGGGGGGGGCGGCCGCGGTTTCCAGCGTGGCGATCACGGTGCCTTGCGAAACTTTATCACCGGGCTTCACGCGCAGCTCTTGCACAACCCCACCAGCGCTTGCCGGAATCTCCATCGAAGCCTTGTCCGATTCAAGTACAGCGAGCGAGTCATTTGCGCGAATCGTATCGCCGACTTTGACGAGTACCTCAATGACCGGAATATCCTTAAAGTCGCCCACGTCGGGCACGGTAAGTTCGACAATCGCAGTTGCCCGTGGGGCAGGCACTGCCGGAGGTGTGATCGATGCTTCCGCGGGGGCAGGCTTTTCGACGGGCTGCACATCCGGTGGTGCGGGTTTACTCTCGGGTTGCGCCGGTTGCGTTTTCGTGGGTTCCGGTGCCGCGTCGGAGGAAGCGATGGAAAGGATAACGGCGCCTTGCGAGACTTTGTCGCCCACCTTTACGTGCAGCTCTTTTATGGTTCCGGCCGCCGGAGACGGAACTTCCATCGACGCTTTGTCGGATTCCAAGACGACGAGGGAGTCGTTTGCGCGAACGGCGTCACCCGGTTTTACCAAAATCTCGATGACGGGCACTTCCGCGAAATCGCCGATGTCTGGAACGCGCACTTCGAGCGTGTCGCTCACCATCTCTCCTCGTTAAACCGTCGTCGGATTCGGCTTGGCCGGATCGATGCCGTACTTCGCGATCGCTTGGGACACCGTTGCAAGTGGGATCGCGCCTTCGTCGGCGAGGGCCTTCAGTGCCGCGATGGCCACGTACGAACGATCCACCTCAAAAAATCCCCGCAGCTTGCGCCGCGTGTCGCTTCGACCGAAGCCGTCGGTTCCTAACGTGACGTAGCGCCGGGCGACGTAAGGCCGAATCTGATCGGCAAACGCACGGATGTAGTCGGTCGCCGCGATCGCGGGTCCGGTACGGCCCGCCAGACATTGTGCGACGTAAGGAAGGCGCGGCTGCTCTTCGGGATGGAGTAAGTTCCAACGTTCGGCATCGGCCCCATCACGCCGCAGTTCGTTAAAACTGGGAGCGCTCCAGATGTCCGATGCAATCCCGAAATCGTCGCGCAGTAAGTCGGCCGCGGCTTCAACCTCGCGCAGGATGGCGCCGCACCCGAGCAATTGCACGCGCGGTGCGTCTTTTTTTGCGCCGTCGTTTTCACGCAACAAATACATGCCGCGAATGATCCCGGCTTCGGCGCCCGCGGGCATCGCCGGATGCTGGTAGTTTTCGTTAAGCACGGTGAGGTAATAGTATACGTCGTGTTGCTCTTGGAGCATGCGGCGCAGACCATCTTGCACGATGACCGCGAGCTCGTATCCGTAGGTGGGATCGTAGCTGACGCAATTGGGGATAAACGACGCGAAGACTTGGCTGTGGCCGTCTTCGTGCTGCAAGCCCTCGCCGTTGAGCGTGGTTCGCCCCGACGTGCCGCCGATCAGAAACCCGCGCGTGCGTGAGTCCGCGGCAGCCCACGCGAGATCACCAACGCGTTGAAATCCGAACATGGAATAGAAAATGTAAAATGGAATCATCTGCACGTCGTAGGACGCATACGACGTTCCGGCGGCGATCCACGACGAGATCGCACCGGCCTCGTTGATCCCCTCTTGCAGAATTTGGCCCTGCTTATCTTCGCGATACCACATCAACTGTTCGGCGTCTTGGGGATGGTAGAGCTGCCCGACCGACGAGTAAATGCCGAGTTGGCGAAACATGCCCTCCATGCCGAAGGTTCGCGATTCGTCCGCAACGATGGGAACGACGCGCGGGCCGATCGTTTTGTCTTTAACGATGGTATTGAGAATGCGCACGAACGACATCGTCGTCGAGATGTGGCGCTCTCCCGTGTCGTCGAATTGACTGGCGAAGGCTTCGAGTTGCGGCACGGCGAGCGCTTCGGACGTGCGGCGACGTTGGGGCAAGTGCCCGAGCGCGGAGAGCCGCTCGCGGAAGTATTGCATTTCCGGACTGCTCTCGGGCGGACGGTAAAAGGGGATGTTCTCGATTTGGTCATCCGAGATCGGAATCGCGAAGCGGTCGCGAAACGCGCGCATCGCTTCGATCTTCATCTTTTTCGCCTGATGCGCGATGTTCTGGCCTTCGCCGGCCATCCCCATGCCGTAGCCCTTAATGGTTTTCGCGAGGATGACGGTCGGCGCACCCCGATGCTGCGTGGCCGCGGAGTAGGCTGCATACACTTTGCGCGGGTCGTGCCCGCCCCGCGCGAGCGCCCAAATGTCGTCGTCGCTCATATGCGCGACGAGTTCCGCCGTTTCCGAATAACGGCCGAAGAATTTTTCTCGAACAAATTTGCCGTCGCGCGATTTAAACGTTTGGTAATCGCCGTCGACACATTCGTTCATCAATTGCACGAGCTTGCCGCTGTGATCTTTTGCCAGCAGCGCATCCCAGCCGCTTCCCCAGATCACTTTGATGACGTTCCAGCCCGCGCCCTTGAAGACGGTTTCGAGTTCTTGGATGATCTTGCCGTTGCCGCGCACCGGACCGTCTAAGCGCTGCAAGTTACAGTTGACGACCCAGATCAGGTTATCGAGTTTTTCGCGCCCCGCAAGCGAAATTGCACCGAGCGATTCGGGCTCGTCCGTTTCGCCGTCCCCGATGAACGCCCATACTTTGCGGTCGCCCGCGTTGATGATGCCCCGGTCGTTCATGTAGCGCATGAAGCGCGCCTGATAGATGGACATGATGGGTCCGAGTCCCATAGACACGGTTGGAAACTGCCAGAAGTCGGGCATCAGCCACGGATGCGGATAGGAAGGTAGTCCGTTACCGTCGACTTCCTGCCGGAAATTCAACAGTTGCGCTTCGGTGATGCGTCCCTCGAGAAAGGCGCGCGCGTAAATGCCCGGAGACGAATGTCCCTGCAGATACACGAGATCGCCGCCGTTGATTTCCGGACCGCGAAAGAAGTGGTTGAACCCGACGTCGTAGAGCGTTGCGGAGGAGGCGTAGCTCGCGACGTGGCCGCCGAGCTCCGAAGAATCTTTGTTCGCCCGTACCACCATGGCCATCGAATTCCAGCGCGTGTAATGTCGCAGCCGCGTTTCGAGCGCGTCGTTGCCGGGCATCGGCTCCTGTTCTTCCGGCCCGATCGTGTTGATGTACGGCGTCGAAACGCCGAGCGAGACGTGCGCCCCGCCTCGTTGCGCTGCCGTAACGATTTCGCCGATCAGCTCTTGTGCGCGTGCGGGACCTTCGTGCTCGAGCACGCCTTCGATGGCGTCGATCCATTCGCGCGTTTCTTGGGGATCGGACGCACCCGTTTGCGGCGCCGTCGCGCCGGCGGCACCGTTGCTTGCGGTCGTGGTCATGATGGTGATGGCTTCCGGTCGCCCTGGAGGTTCCCCCGCCGGTCGTTGCGGATGGCGATCGCGATTGCGGCAAAAATCAGCGCGGCGCCGGCGAGCGACCATGGCGGCAAGGCTTCGCGGAACAAGAAAAATGCCAAGATTGCGGCGATCACAGGTTCGAAGAGTGACGAGAACGCGACGGTGCTTGCGGAAAAGAAGCGCAGTGCCGAGTTGAGGGCCGTGTGGCCTAGCAGTTGTGAGACGAGCGCCATGCCCGCGATTCCCGCCCACGCCGCGTAATCACCAAGCGGCGGCAAGCCCTGGTGTGCGGCGGTGGTTGCGAGCACCAAAGCGAGGGCCCCGACGCCGTATGTCCGCGTGACGATCCCACGGGTCGAGATCACGTGCCGGACCCGTTCGACCAGTACGAAGTATGCGGCCATCGCGAATGCGCCGGTCAGCGCGAGTACCGCGCCGAGAACGCCGTGTCCGGGCAGCGGCGCAGGCGCACCGCCGAGCCCCACGACCAACCCCAAACCGGCGCCTCCAAGGCCCAGCGCGACGAACACGCCGGGCGCGGGCGCGCGCCGCTTGGCGATGGCGTCGTAGAGCGATGTCCAAATGGGCGTCGTCGCGACGAGCAGTGTTGAGAGAGCCACGCTCGTATAGTCCAGCGACGCAATCCACGTAGCGAAATGCGCCGCGAGGAAGAGGCCCGCGAAAACCAGATGCCAAGTCGTTCGCCTGGAAACCGGCGCTCCGGCACGTTCCCGGCGAACGAGCGCGATGATCAGCAGGACGAGCGCGGCAATGCTTAAGCGAGCTGCCGAAACCGCTAGGGGTTTGGCATCGTGTAACGCGTAGCGGGCGAAGATCGCGGCCGCGCCGACCGCAGCTTGCGCGCCGGCTAACAGTGCGTAGCGCCGCATCGCCTGCTCGCTTCCGTCTCGGCTCGAAGGCGCCTGCGACGTCCTTTGTGAACGTGAGAAGTTCCACGGGAGCCCGCATGTGCGGGCTGAGAGGGCGGCCGCCGACCGTAGAGACCTGATCCGGATAATGCCGGCGTAGGAAGGAGCATTCCATGGCCATTGCAGCGGACGTACTGCGCGGGTCGCGCAAAGTGTACATTGAGGGAAGCGATCCGTCGGTGCGGGTGCCCGTGCGCGAGATCGCGCTTTCGAACGGCACGACGCATTCCGTATACGACACGAGCGGTCCATACGGCGATGCGACGGCGACGACGGACGTGCGCGAGGGATTGGCCCCAATTCGCCAGTCATGGATCGACGCGCGCGGCGACACACGCGAGCTCGAAGCGCCGACGTCGGTTTACCGGCGCGGTCGCGACGCTATGCCGGAGTTGCAAGCGCTGAAATTTCAAACCCGCCGTAAAGCTCGCGTCGCAAAATCCGGGGCTACGGCGACGCAGATGCATTACGCGCGCAAGGGTATCGTCACGAAAGAGATGGAGTTCGTGGCCCTGCGCGAAGGCGTCGAAGCGGAATTCGTGCGCGAAGAGGTCGCGCGCGGCCGCGCCATCATCCCGTCCAATATCAATCATCCCGAAAGCGAGCCGATGATCATCGGCCGCAATTTCCTCGTGAAGATCAATGCGAACATCGGCAACTCGGCGGTCACGTCGACCATTGAGGAAGAGGTCGAGAAGATGACCTGGGCCACGCGGTGGGGCGCCGACAACGTAATGGACCTTTCGACGGGCAAAAATATTCACGAGACGCGCGAGTGGATTTTGCGCAACTCCCCGGTGCCGATCGGCACCGTGCCGATTTATCAGGCGCTTGAAAAAGTCAACGGCAAAGCCGAAGATCTGACCTGGGAGCTCTATCGCGACACGCTGATCGAGCAGGCCGAGCAGGGCGTGGATTACTTTACCATCCACGCCGGCGTCTTGCTGCGCTACGTGCCGTTGACCGCGCAGCGTATTACCGGCATCGTCTCGCGCGGCGGATCGATACTGGCGAAATGGTGCCTATCGCATCATCAGGAGAATTTTCTCTATACGCACTTCGAAGAGATCTGCGAGATCATGGCGGCATACGACGTGGCATTCTCGTTGGGCGACGGCCTACGTCCGGGATGTCTCGCCGATGCGAACGATGCCGCACAGTTCGGGGAACTGGAAACGCTGGGCGAGCTCACCCAAATCGCCTGGAAACACGACGTTCAAGTGATGATCGAGGGTCCGGGCCACGTTCCGATGCACCTCATTAAAGAGAACGTCGAGAAGCAGATGGAGATTTGCAAGGAAGCGCCGTTTTATACGCTCGGACCCTTGGTGACGGACATCGCTCCCGGATACGACCACATTACGAGCGCCATCGGCGCGGCGATGATCGGGTGGTTCGGCACGGCGATGCTCTGCTACGTCACCCCGAAAGAGCACCTGGGCCTCCCCAACAAGCAAGATGTGAAGGACGGCGTGATCGCCTACAAAATCGCGGCCCATGCCGCCGACGTCGCCAAAGGGCACCCGCGCGCGCGCCATTGGGACGACGTGCTTTCGGCCGCTCGCTTTGAGTTCCGCTGGGAAGACCAGTTCGATCTCTCGCTGGATCCGCAGACCGCGCGCGCCTTCCACGACGAAACCTTGCCGGCCGACGGCGCGAAGGTCGCGCATTTTTGTTCCATGTGCGGCCCGCACTTCTGTTCGATGAAGATCACTCAAGAAGTGCGCGATTTCGCCGCCGCCGGGATGGCGGAAAAGTCGCGCGAGTTTGTCGAACGCGGTTCGGAGATCTACGTCTCGAACCCCTAGTTCCGGGGTAGAAGCGTTTCGCTATGGAGGAACATACGTGGACGCGATAACCCTATTAAAGAACGATCATAAGGAAGTGAAGGCACTTTTTAAAGAAGTCGAAGCGCTTGGCGAGCGGGCGAATGCCGGCCGCCAAAAGCTCTTCCGTCAAATCGACCTAGCGCTCACTGCGCACGCCCAGATCGAAGAGAAGATATTTTATCCGCAATTTAAAGCGCGCGCCGAGGACGATGAAGAGACCCAGGAAGCCCTGGAAGCCTACGTAGAGCATTCGCTCATCAAAGGCCTAATCGCGGAGCTGGAGGCCATGGCTCCTACGGACGAGAGCTATCGGGCGAAGCTGCAAGTGCTCTCCGAGATCGTGGACCATCACGCGAAAGAGGAAGAAAAAGAAATGTTTAAGATGGCCCGCGATCTCTTCGACACCGAAGAACTGCGCGAACTTGGGGACGAAATGGCTGCCGCGAAGCAGAAATTTCTCGCTCAAGCCAAGGCCAAGAAGCCGCAAAAAGCGGCCTGACCTCAGTCGCCTTGAGGTTGGAAAGGCCGGCATTTGCCGGCCTTTATTTTTACGGTCGTGCGCGGATTTCTCACACGAAACGGGTAATGTGCTTGCGTGGCCGACACAAATAAAGCCGAAGTCGCTCATGTAGAAAAGCCCGGCAAGCCGCCCGGCAACCGCGCATTGCATTTCCTGCGGAACCTCGGTCCCGGTCTTATTACCGGCGCGGCCGACGACGATCCGTCAGGAATCTCGACCTATTCCGTGGCCGGTGCGACAACCGGCCTTTCCATGTTATGGCTCGCGCTCATTACCACGCCGATGATGGCCGTGATTCAGGGCATGTGCGCGCGCATCGGCATGGTGACCGGAATCGGCCTAGCAGCGCAAATGCGCAAGACCTTTCCGCGCTGGCTCGCCACGGCGCTCGCGCTGATTGTCATCGTCGCGAACACGTTTAATATCGGGGCGGACTTCGCCGGCATGTCGGCGGCGGGCCATTTGGTGGGCCCGTTCATTCCCGAGTTGGTCTGGGTCTTTCTGTTCGGCGCGCTGTTGTTGGCCGCGCAAGTGTTTTTTTCATACCGGTTGCTCTCAAAGGTCTTCAAGTGGCTGACGCTCGCGCTGTTCGCCTACGTGATTACCGCCTTCGTCGTGCGCCCGTTTTGGCCGGACGTTTTGCGGCATGCCTTCGTTCCGGAGTTTCATAAGGACGGCCATTGGATTACCACGGTCGTCGCCGTTTTGGGGACGACGATCTCGCCGTATTTGTTTTTCTGGCAATCGTCGCTGATGGTTGAAGAAGAGAAAGACCAGGGCCGCACGACCATTAAAGCTCGCCGCGGCGCGACCGAGGTGGAAATCAAAGATGCGCACGCAGACGTCAACACCGGAATGGTCTATTCGAACCTGGTGATGTTCTTTATCATCACGACCACGGCGGTAACGTTAGGCGCGCATGGCAAGCATAACATCGCGACCGCGCAAGACGCCGCGCAAGCGCTCCGGCCATTGGCTGGAAACTTTGCGTATTTGCTCTTTACATTGGGAATGGTCGGAACGGGTATGCTGGCAATTCCCGTGCTCGCCGGATCTTCGGCGTACGTCGCTTCGGAGATGCTGGCCTTCCGAACGGGGCTTGGCGAGACGCCCAGCCGCGCACCGCGTTTCTATTTCATTATCGGCGCGGGCGTCGTACTCGGCGTGTTGATGAACGTGATCAAAATTGACCCCATTAAAGCGCTGTTTTGGTCCGCGGTTTTTAACGGCGTTGCCGCCGTGCCTTTGGTGTATGCGATCGTACACTTAGCCAATCGCAAAGACATCATGGGCCGCTGGAAGAGCTCGCTCCTCGCGAACATCTGGGGCTGGGCGACCTTCGTGCTGATGGGCGCGGCCGCCGTACTGCTGTTCGTATTTTGGAATCAGCAATAACACCGGCTGCCTTGCTGTTCGATCGCGACGGCACGTTGATCCACGACGTGCCCTATAACGGCGATCCGAGCCTCGTGCGTCCGATCGACGGCGTGCGCGAAGCACTCGCGCGCGTACGTGCTGCGGGAATCAAGACCGCGGTCGTCTCAAATCAGAGCGGCATCGGGCGGGGCCTCGTTACCGAAGAACAAGTGGAAAGCGTGAACCGGCGCGTGGACGACTTGCTCGGTCCGTTCGATGCGTGGGTGCAGTGCCCGCACCGCCCCGAAGACGAGTGCGCGTGCCGCAAGCCCAAGCCGCAGCTCGTCGCGGATGTGGCGCGCGCTCTTGGCGTCGCTCCGGCCCAATGTGTGATGATCGGCGACAACGATTCGGATGTGCGCGCCGCCGAAGCCGCGGGAGCGCGAGGGATAAAAGTAAACGGCGCCCGCACGCTGGCGGACGCCGTTAACGAACTCTTGCGTCGCTCGGACTAGCCGTTTACTGTCGCGCTCGGTGCGCCTTCGAGGATTTGGATCCCGCGCGAATACATCGGCGCGATGCGCAATGCCAGTGCCTGGGCTGGAACGTGCACGGTGTTGCGAATGTGCTTCCACGCGCGCAAAACTTTCACGACGTAATGCTGCGTCTCCGCGTACGGGGGAATCCCGCCGAAGCTCGTTACCGCCCGCGGGCCCGCGTTGTATGCTGCGGCAGCCAGCGCCACTCTGTTTGGATGGTTTTTGAACTTGAACATCAGGCCGCCCAAGTAATGCGCGGCACCCGAAAGATTCTGGGCTGGGTTGTGCGAGTCGACGCCGAGACGCGCCGCAGTTCCGGGCATGAGTTGGCCTAAACCGAACGCACCGACGCGCGAACGCGCATGCGTGCGCCACGCCGATTCCACCGACACCAAAGCCACGAGCAAGTTCGCATCGACTTTAAAGCGGCGCGCGTTGACCAAAACGTGGCGCGCCAAGTCGTTGCTTTGCCACAGCGGCAGATGCGGGTTGATCTTGCGAATGACGTGCGCGTAGGCGGAAATAGCCGGGCCGGTTATGGCGGTCGGTGTAGCGGCGGATACGCTCACCGGCCTCGCGCTATAAAGCAACGCGAGACCCATCATAAATGGGACTAGGACTTTTTTCATAACCTCATCCATACTCGAAGATGCAGCGACTTGTCTAGAGCGATTACGTGAATCTGACGCATGACCTTCCTTCAAGGGCATGCAAGCGATCTGCAGGCATGCCACGACACGACGAGTACAAAGCAACCATATGAGCGGAGGCTCGCGCATGACGCCGCGGACGCGGCGTGCCTGGGAAATCGGCGTCACGATCTTCTTCGTCGTGATGTGCGGCCTGATCGCTTACGGTCAATGGTATGCCGTGCACGTGAACGTACCTAAATACCATCGGCAGAACGCGCACTGAGCTCTAGCCGGGCATTTTGAACGAACTTTGATGCCTCCGGGCGACCCCAACAAGGAAAGCCGCGCGCCCAACTCGCACCGGGCTAGTTCCAGCGGAGGTATTCATGCCGGTTCGTCTCGTTTTTCGTGCTGCCATTTTTGGTTTAGCACTTGCATCGCTTTGCGGGCAAGCGCAGGCCGCTCCCCCCGACGAACCGGTGCCCTCGCCGTCTCCGAAGGGCGCGGCCACTCCGGCGTCGCCCAAGACCTCTCCCTCGCCATCGCCCAGCCCGTCGGCGACAGCCCGGCCGGCATATGCGAACATGGAATGGCGTGAAATCGGCCCCGCCTTGCCCGGTGGCCGGGTGGCTAGTGTCGCCGGCTCCTCTGACAATCCCAAGCTCTACGTCCTTGGCAGCGCCGGGGGCGGCGTCTGGAAATCCACAGACGGCGCCGAGACGTGGCAGCCGGTGTTCGAGAAAGAAAAAGTTTCCGCGATCGGCGCCGTGGCGATCGATCCGAAAAACGACGATGTGATCTGGGCAGGAACCGGAGAGTCGAATCCCCGCAATGACGTGAGCTGGGGCAATGGCGTCTACAAGAGCACGGATGGCGGCAAGACCTGGAAGCACCTGGGCCTGGTCGCAACCAAGACGATCTCGCGCATCCTCATCGATCCACGCGACAGCAACCATGTCATCGTGGGTGCGTTGGGCGACAACTTCGCGCCGAACGAGAACCGCGGCGTCTATGTCACCGAAGACGGCGGAACCACCTGGACCAAATCGTTGTACGTCAGCGATGTGAGTGGCGCTTCGGACCTCGCGATGGACGTAACGCACCCGAACGTCGTGTATGCCGGGATGTGGCATTTTCAACGTAAGCCCTGGACATTCACGAGCGGAGGTGAGGACGACGGCTTATATCGTTCGGCGGACGGCGGACGAACGTGGAATCGTTTGAGCGGGCACGGCCTCCCGGAGGGCATCACGGGACGTATCGGTTTGGCCGTGGCGCCGAGTGACGGCAACCGGGTGTACGCACTCATCGAAGCGTCCAAGGGCATTTTGTGGCGCTCCGACAATGCGGGCGCGGACTGGCAACTGGTTAGCAGCGACTCCCTGGTCGATCAGCGCCCGTTTTATTTTTCGCACGTTTCCGTCGATCCGAAAAATCCGGACCGCGTGTACGCCGTGTCGGAAGCGTTGTCGGTTTCTACCGACGCCGGAAAGAAATTCAGCGAGATCGCGCGCCAAGTGCACGTGGATTATCACGCCATCTGGATCGCACCAAATGATCCGAACCGAATCATCATCGGCGCCGACGGCGGCATTGCGCGGACGGTGGATGGGGGCTCCAACTGGTTCTATGGTCGCAATTTACCGGTCGGCGAAGTGTACCATGTGGGTCTCGGCAATGAGAACCCGTACACGATTTGCGGCGGCTGGCAAGATAACAGCGGATGGTGCGGCCCGTCGAACTCGCTCGACTCGTCGGGTATCTTGAACAGGCATTGGACGCAGTCGACCGGCGGCGATGGCGAGTGGTCGGTCGTCGATCCCATCGACCCAAATTGGCTGTGGCAAGACTCCGAAAACGGCTCCGTCAGCGTGTACAACAAGGCCACGAAAGATGCGATTTCGGCGCAGCCGTATTTGCAGAGCTCGCTCGAGGCCTACGATCTTTCCAAAAGCAAGTACCGCTTTAACTGGGATTCGCCCATCGCGTTCGCTCCTTGGAACGGCCACATTGCGTGGTTTGGCGGAAACGTCATCTTCCAAACGACGGATCGCGGTCTGAACTGGAAGCGGATTAGCCCCGATTTGACGCGGAATGAGAAGAGCCACCAGCAGCCCTCCGGCGGTCCCATTACGCACGACGTATCCGGCGCCGAATATTCCGACACCATTTTGGATATCGAGGGTTCGACGCGCAACGCGGGCGAGATCTGGGTCGGCACGGACGACGGGCTCGTGCAGCTGACGCGTGACGGCGGCAAGCATTGGAAAAACGTCACGCCGCCCGGCGTGCCGGAATTCGGCCGCGTCGAAACGGCGGCCCCGTCGGCCGTCGTATCGGGCACCGCCTACGTGAACATCGAGCGTCACTATTCCGGCGATAATAAACCATACGTGTTCGTCACGCACAATTACGGGCAGACCTGGACATCGATATCCAACGGCCTTCCTGCGGACCAGCCGGTTCGCGCCGTACGCCCGGACTTGCATAATGCCAATGTCGTGTATGCCGGAACCGAAATGGGCATGTGGATTTCGGTCGATGGCGGCGCGTCGTGGGCGGATTTCAAGAACAACTTGCCGACGGTCGCCGTGTACGACATTCGCTACCAACCGCAATTTAACGATCTCGCCATCGCGACGCACGGCCGCGCGCTCTACATCATGGACGACATGCGCCCGGTGCAGCAACTCGCGGGTGGAATCCCCATTGCCAGCGTGATCGCGCCACGCACGGCGTACCAATACACGCTCCATTCCGACGACGAAGGCACCTACACCGATTACGTAGGGCAAAACCCGCCCTACGGGGCGATGGTGTACTTCTATCAGAAGTCGCCGGCCAAAACGCCGCCGGTCATTCGGATTTTGGATGCGTCGGGACACGCGATTCGGACGATTGAAGGCGAGCGCAAGAGCCCAACCGGCGGGCGGAGCACGCCGTACGTTACCAACAAAGCCGGGCTCAACCGGTATGTCTGGGATTTCCAAACCGACGGCCCGGTCAAGTGGACCGGCGCCGCCAAGCCGCGGTACCAAGGTGCGAACGAAGGACCGGCGGTTCCCCCCGGTCGTTACTCGGTTCGCACGTCGATCGGTGGCCGATCCTTCACCAAGAGCTTCACGGTAGCGGCGGACCCGCGTAGCACATTCACGCAAGCGCAGTACCAAGCCGCGTATGTTTTCGACAAGAAGTACTTCCATGAGTTTTCGGTGGTCGACACGATGCTCAACACGCTTGATTCGGCGAAAAGGCAGCTCGATGCGGCGGCAGCATCCCCGAAGGCCAAAGCCGACGCAAACCTCGGCGCGCACATCGCGTCCGTCGATGAGGCGCGCAAGACGCTCTTCGATACGCTGACGGCCGACTATCAAAACGACGAAGATTCGATTCAGCGGCCCGGCAAACTGCGCGAAGACCTTCAAGGCCTCTCCTACAACGGCGCGCCGATCACCCCGCCGATGTACGAGATCGCGTATCGTATCGACGCGGACTATACCAGCGCAATCGCGCGATTCAACGCCTTCGTGAAAACGACCGTCCCAGGTCTCGACCCGGCGTTGAAAGCCGCAGGGCTCACCGCCATTACGGGGGCCGCGCCTGTTTCGCCTTAGAATACCTCGTTTGTACTACGTTTAAGAGAGACTCGTGGAGGAGTGATATCGTGATGCGTCGCCTTGCTGCGCTCGTACCCTTGTTGTTCGCAGGTTTTGCCATTGCCCCGGCGCTGGGCGCTCCCTACGACCATTTGCAATGGCGTTCGGTGGGTCCGGCCGTCGCCGGCGGGCGCGTCGCCGCGGTTTCGGGTTCTGCGACGAATCCAAACTTGTACTACATCGGCGCCGCCGGCGGCGGCGTTTGGAAAACGGTGAACGGGGGCGCGACCTGGGCGCCCGTATTCGAAAAAGAACCCGTCGCCGCCATCGGCGCCGTCACCATCGATCCCACCAACGATAACGTGGTTTGGGTCGGCACCGGCGAGTCCAATCCGCGTCAGGACGTGAGCTACGGCGACGGCGTGTACAAAACGACTGACGGCGGCAAAACGTGGACCAACATGGGCTTACGCCCAACGCGGCACATCTCGCGCATTCTCGTCGATCCGCATAACGCCAATCACGTGATCGTCGGCGCCCAGGGCGATGTTTTTAAAGATTCCACGGATCGCGGCGTGTACGTTACCGAAGACGGCGGACATACGTGGAACAAAACGCTCTACGTCGGACCGCAGAGCGGTGCGGCCGAGCTGAATATGGATCCCAACGATTCGCGCGTCGTCTATGCGAGCATTTGGCAATTCCAACGCCTGCCCTGGACGTTTCATTCGGGCGGAGCGGAAGACGGTATTTGGAAATCGGTAGACGGCGGTTTGTCGTGGAATCGGCTTGTCGGGCACGGATTACCGGAGGGACTGACCGGACGCAGCGCCGTTGCGGTTGCGCCGAGCGATTCGAACCGCGTGTACGCCATCATCGAAGCCAAAGACGGTATCCTCTGGCGCTCAGACGACGCCGGAAAAAACTGGACCCTGGTCAGCAGCGATACGCTCGTCGATCAACGGCCATTCTACTTTACGCACCTCAACGTCGATCCGAAGAATCGCGATCACGTGTATGCCGTGTCTGAGATGCTCGCCGAAAGCAATGACGGCGGACATAAGTTCAAGGAGACCGCGCGGCAAGTGCATGTGGATTATCACGCCATGTGGATCGCACCGAACGATTCCAACAGGATGATGGTGGGCGAAGACGGTGGTTATGCCTTGACGCTCGACGGCGGCAAGAACTGGGCGTTTTCACGCAACATTCCCATCGGCGAACCCTATCATGTCGGCGTTTCGACGCACGAAAACCCATATTGGGTCTGCGCGCCGTTGCAAGATAACAACGGTTTTTGCGGTCCGTCGAACTCGCGCAGCGGCTCGGGCATTCTGAATGCCGATTGGCTGCGGGTCGTTGGGGGCGACGGAATGTGGGCCGTTCCCGACCCGAGCGATCCGAACCACATCATCACCGATCTCCAGACCGGCCGCATCTCCGATTATAATAAAACAAAGCAGTCGAGCCGCTCAATCGTTCCCTACCTCGATTTTTCGCGCAGCGAATTCGAGTTCTATAAGCGGAAGTATCGTTTTAATTGGGACTCGCCGATTGCATTCGCACCCTGGAACCCGCACATCTTATGGCTTGGAGGCAACGTCGTCTTCCAATCGCAAGATCGCGGCAAACATTGGCGGGTCATTAGCCCCGATCTCACGCTCGATATCAAAG